>CAISPT010000001.1 GCA_903887455.1 uncultured Opitutaceae bacterium
CCTGGGGCTCGCCGAGGACCTGCTGTATGTCGCAGACGCAGAGCGGGCCGCCGCCGAGGAGGTTGAGGATGCGAAGCCGGGTCTGGTCGCAAAGGCATTCGTATATTTTGACAAGCTTCATGCCCATATAGGTATATACCTTAAAAGGAATATTCAAGGGAAATCGGTGAACCCGGCACGGCGGCCGCCCGTGCCTAGAGGTGCGACGCTGCCTTGGGGTGGGCGACCTGAGCAAGGTAGCGCCCCTTCAAGGCGCGCACCCGCACGGACGCCCCGAACGCCCCGCTCAGGGTCCGGGTCGAGACGACCCTCGCCTTCGGCCCAGACGCGTAGACCCGGCCGGCCTCCAGGACTAGTGCGTGGGTGAACGCCGGCATGATCTCCTCGGCGTGGTGCGTCACCAGCACCAGGGATGGTCCCGAGCGCCGGCGGGCCAGGCTCTCGATGAACCAGAGGAACTCCTCCCGCGCCACGGGGTCGAGCCCCGCGCAGGGTTCGTCCAGGATCAGCAGCCTGGGCCGGGCCATGAGCGAGCGGGCGATGAGGATCCTCTGGCGCTCGCCCTGGGAGAGGTGGGTCCACTCCCGCTTTGCCAGGGCGGCGCCCCCGACGAAGCGCAGCCACCGCGAGGCCTCGGCCCGCTCAGACCGGGTGGGCTTCGCCCAAAGGTCGAGCTGGGCGTAGCGTCCGCTGACGACGGTCTCCAGCGCCGGCTCCGCGGGGGGGATGGAGGCCTGCAGGGCCGAGGTCACGATGCCGACCTCGAGCCTGAGTTCCCTCCAGTCGTCCCTTCCATAGCGGCGGCCAAGGAGCGCGATCTCACCGGAGGAGGGCGAGAGGTAGCCCGTCAGGGATTTGAGCAGCGAGGTTTTCCCGCAGCCGTTGGGCCCGAGGATCACCCAGTGCTCGCCCTTCTGGACGCGCCAGGAGACCCCCTTCAGGATCTCGGTCCTGCCTCGGACGACCCTCAGCTCCGAAACGTTGAGTATCTCAGGCACCGGGCGAGGTTGGAGCGCGCCGGGACCGAGTTCAACCGGGTCTTGTAGCCGGGCCGGCTTTTTCCGAGGGTTCCCTGACTATGACCCTCGTCGACACCCACACCCATCTTGACGCGGCGGCCCGGTCCGGGGGTCTGCCGGGCCTGGTCGGCCGCGCCCGCGAGGCAGGCGTCCATTGGATGGTCGCCGTGGGGACGGCTCCCGACGACTGGGGGCTCTACCGGGATATCTCGAGGGATCATGGGGACGCCATCCGCTACACCGTGGGGCTTCATCCGTGCTCGGTGGAAGGCGGCTGGCAGGCGGCCGTCGACCAGATCGCGGGGTTCTGGAGGCCGGGTTCCAGCCCGGTGCCGGTGGCCCTGGGCGAGTGCGGGCTCGACCGTTTCCACCTGCCGAAGGACCCCGAGGGGGCCGCCGCCGTCTTCGAGCTCCAGAAGGCCGCCTTCAGGGCGCAGCTCTCCATCGCGCGCTCCATCGGCTGCCCGGTGGTGATCCATTCCCGGGGTGCCTTCCGCGAGTGCGTCGACATGATCGACGAGAGCGGCGTCCTGTGGCCGAAGATCGTCTTCCATTGCTTCTCGGAGGGGGAGACGGAGATCCGCGAACTTGCTGGAAAGGGGGGCAGGGGATCCTTCACCGGCATCCTCACCTACAAGAACGCCGACTCGGTTCGGGCCGCGGCCCTGGCCCAGGGGATGGAGAGGCTGATGATCGAGACCGACGCCCCCTTCCTTTCGCCGGTGCCCCACAGGGGCAAAACCAACGAGCCCGCCTACCTCAGGCACACGGCTGAGTATGCAGCGGGTCTCTTCGGGTTGACGCTCGAGGCCTTCGCGGCCGAGACGACGGCCAACGCCAGGGCGTTCTACGGCTTTTAGGCCTCGTCGAACTTGCGGGCGAAGAGCTGCTCAAGCTCCGTCAGCATCTGGACCGCGTCCTCGCCCGTCGCGAGAAATTTGACCTTCGATCCCTTGCCGGCGGCCAGCATCATCAGCCCCATGATGCTCTTGCCGTTTACCTGCTCCTCATCCTTCTCGACGAAAACCTCCGACTTAAACTTGTTGGTGATGCGCACGATCATTGCGGCCGGGCGCGCGTGAATCCCGAGCTTGTTTTGGACGACAAGCTCCTTGATGACGGCCGATCCTGAGGGGGTCGTGTCTGCGGGATTCATTTATGGTGGTGGACGTGAGTACGGTAGAGTTGCCTAAACTCCCCAGCTAAGCCCGGCTTGCAACTCAAAAACCTGATGGCACGATGCCACTGGATGCCACGAATAGCAATAATCGTACCGTGCCGTCTGGAATCTAAGCGATTCCCCCGCAAACTGTTGCACAAGATCAAGGGCAAGCCGCTGCTCGTCTGGGTCGCCGAGCGAATTGTCCGGGTTGCCCCCCAGCTCGACCTGTGGTTCGCCGTCGACGACCCGCTTCTCGCGGATTGCCTGGCCCCGGGGGGGCACCGGACCGTCATGACGAGGACCGATCACGCGAGCGGCACCGACCGGATAGCCGAGGCCAACCGGCAGGTCGGGGCCGAGCAGGTGATCAACGTCCAGGCTGACGAGCCTTTGGTTTCGGGGGCGCAGATCGAGCTCCTGGCCAAGCTGATTTCCGGGCCTGTCGACATGGCGACCCTGGCCACGCGCTTCACCTCGGTGGCCGATTTCCGCAACCCCAACCAGGTCAAGGTGGTCTGCGACGCCTCGGGCGCCGCGCTTTATTTCTCCCGGTCGCCGATCCCATACCCCAGGGACCTCTCGGGGGACCCTCCCGACGGGTGGGTGGCGTCGAATCCCTGCCTGAAGCACTTGGGCCTCTACGCCTACAAGGCGGCGTTCCTTGAGGAATTCGCGCGCCTGCCGCCCGGCAGGCATGAGATGATCGAGCGGCTGGAGCAGCTGCGGGCGCTCGAGAACGGGCGCAGGATCGCAGTGGGAATTACCGAGGATCCGACGATCGGGGTCGACGTCCCCGAGGATGCGGTGAAGTTCGCGGCCCACCTGGGCCTCGAAGGCGCCTAGATCTTACCGGCCTTGCGGGCTTCAACCATCCTGTAGAAGTCGACGAACAGGGGGTCGGCGTCGCTCGGACCGGGCGCGGCCTCGGGATGGTACTGAACGCAGAATACCGGCAGCTCCCTGTGGCGGAGGCCCTCAACGGTTCCGTCGTTCAAATTGACCTCGGTGACGACGGCCCCCCGGTCCTTGATGCTGGCCGGGTCCGTCGCGAACCCGTGATTCTGGGCCGTGATCGAGACCTTTCCGGTCTCCAGGTTCTTCACCGGCTGGTTGCCGCCGCGGTGGCCAAACTTGAGCTTGAAGGTCGTGCCGCCGAGCGCGTGCGTGATCATCTGGTGGCCCAGGCAGATGCCGAAGGTCGGATACTTGGGCAGGAGCCCGGTGACCGTCTTGTAGATGTAGGGCAGCGCGGCCGGGTCGCCGGGTCCGTTCGAGAGGAACACGCAGTCGGGCCCATATTCGTCGACCTGGGCCGCCGTTGCTCCGGCGGGGAACACGTGGACCTCGAAGCCGTGCCTGACAAGCTTCCTGTAGATCGTGCGCTTCGCTCCGTAGTCGAAGGCGGCCACGCGGAACCTCTTCGCGGGCGTCGTGGGGGAGCCGAAGGTCGTGCCGACGGGCACGTACGGGGCGTTGTAGTTGCTCGGAAGGTCGTCGCTCCAGACGTAGGGCTCCCTGCAGGTCACGTCCTTCACGTAGTCGGCCCCCGCCATGTCCTTCCAGCCCCGGGCCCGGGCCACCGCGTCCTCGTCGGAGATCGGGAGCGTGCTCAGACAGGACTTCATCGCGCCGTCCACCCGGAGCTTCTTGGTGAGGGCGCGGGTGTCCACCTCGCTGATCCCGGGGATTCCGTTCGCACGCAGGTAGTCGCCGAGCGAGAGCGTAGAACGCCAGTTGCTGACGACCGGCGAAAGCTCGCGCACCACGAACCCGCTGGCCTTGGGGCCCCCTGCCTCCTGGTCCGCGTCGTTCACCCCGTAGTTTCCGATCTGGGAGGCGGTCATCGTGACGATCTGGCCGAAATAGGACGGGTCGGTCAGGATCTCCTGGTACCCGGTCATCGAGGTGTTGAAGACGCACTCCCCTGCGATCGTGGCGTCGGCTCCAAAGGCGACTCCGCGGAACACGCTTCCATCCTCCAGGGCCAGAACTGCGGGCTTGGTCGTCGACATCAAGGGTTGAACAAAATCTCCCCTCCGGAGCCTGCCAACCAAAAAGCCCAGAAATGCCGATCATAACCTCCGATTTGACAACGGGAGTGGGCTAATTGAGCTTACCGGCCACCCAAATGCCCTACTCGGAAGACCGGAACACATGGTTCGAAGGCCAGGGGCTTTGGCAGCACGTGCCGCACTCCGATTGGAATGACTGGACGTGGCAGCTCAAGCACCGGATAACATCTAAGGAGCAGCTGGAGAAGTACATGCAGCTGACTCCCGAGGAGGCGGCGGGCTGCGACCATGCGGACAAGAAGCTGGCGCTGGCCATCACCCCTTATTTCTTCAACCTGATAGACCGGAACGACCCGGATTGCCCCATACGCAAACAGGTTGTTCCAAGGGAGTCGGAGATGACGGTGTCCCCGGGGGAGATGCTCGATTCCCTGGGAGAGGACTCCCATTCCCCGGTGCCGGGCCTGGTTCACCGGTACCCGGACCGCGTCCTCTTCCTGGTGACCGACCGGTGCGCCGCGTACTGCCGGTACTGCACCCGCAGCCGCCTGGTCTCCAACGCCCAGGACTACAACTTCCATCCCGAATACGAGCAGGGCCTGCGCTACATCGAGGCCCATCCCGAGATCCGGGACGTCCTGCTCTCTGGCGGCGACCCCCTGCTGCTCTCCGACAAGAAGCTCGAGCACCTGATCAGCCGGCTGCGCGCCATCAAGCACGTCGAGTTCATCCGCATTGGCTCGCGGATCCCCGTCTTCCTTCCCCAGAGGATCACCCCCGAGCTCTGCGAGATCTTCAAGAAGTACGGGCCCATCTGGATGAGCATCCACGTCAATCACCCGAGGGAATGCACGGCCGAGCTGAAGGCCGCGTGCGAGCGCCTGTCCTTCGCTGGGGTTCCGCTCGGCAACCAGAGCGTGCTCCTGAAGGGCGTGAACGATGACGCCGACGTCATGAAGGCCCTCGTCCATCGGCTCCTGAGGATGCGGGTGCGTCCGTACTACCTCTACCAGATGGACCTCATCACCGGGGGCAGCCACTTCAAGGTGGATGTCAGAAAGGGAATCGAGATCATCCGCGCCCTGAGGGGAAACACGACGGGCTACGCCGTCCCCCAGTACACGATCGACGCGCCCGGGGGCGGTGGAAAGGTCCCGGTCAACCCCGACTACGTGGAGAGCATCGACGACACGGAGGTCGTCTTCCGAAATTTCCAGGGCGGGACCTACCGCTACCCGCTAAAGGGCGCCTTGCCGGGCGCGGCGGCCAAGCTCCCCGTCGAGGGCGCCCCGATTGTTGTATTTTAAGTCGATTTATTGAAGCAGGTTAGGTGTTTATAGAAAATAATTCAGAATTTCCGCGAAAATTTTGAATGTTTTGCGCCGGGTGTCGTCTTACTCCGTGTAGTCAGCATCGTTCAAGAGAACGGTGAATGTTTGTAGTTCTTACGGTTTGCTTGGTGTTAGGTCACACGGGCCGCTTCGAAAGGAGCGGCTCTTGTGTTTCCAGGGTTCGACACCCCGCCTAGGAGGTCTCCAGGCCCAGCCTGGCCTGCTCGATCGAGTCGCAGAACTTCCAGTTGCGCGTGTCCTCGAAGCCCTTGCACTCGGCGACAACCCGGGGGTTGCCGACCAGCCCGCACCGGAGCCCTAGGTCCCTGCACATCTGCATGGTCTGGAAGAGGAGCTTGATGCCGGCCATCTCGAGCGCACCCGTCTTCTGGGCGTCGATTACCATCTTGGTGAGGCCGGCGTCGACCGCGCCTGCGATCTTCACCTTCACGTGGCTCTCGACCTCGAGGACGGTCGACTGCGTGCAGAACTCCGGCAGGCGCATCACCAGGGTGTCGCCCTCGGTCGCGAAGTACCGGTTGGACGTGTCGATGTTCATGGCCTTCGACGCCTTGGCCTCCAGCTCCTTAAGGTCGATGGGTTTCGTGATGATTGAGCTCATCCCGACGTTCTGAGCCTGCTGTTGCTGGCCCGTCTCGGTCTTCACCACCAGGGCCATCACCGGAGTGTACTTGGTCTTCGGGTTGCCGCGGATCAGGCGGAAGAGGGAGTAGGCGGCCTCGTCCGGCAGGGAGAGGCTGATCGCGATGAGGTCCGGCGTGGCGCGGGCGCAAAAGTCGATCGCCTCGCCCTGGCTGCTCGCCGAGTGGATCCTCCACGGCAGGTGCTTGAAACCCTCGCGGATCTGCTCGGAGATGGCGGGCTTGTCGTCGACAACCAGGATGTCGGCCGTGTCGGTATAGGACTTGGCCTTGGCCGGCGCATCCGACACGGGTTTCAGGTCGATCACCCGTCCGACCTTCTCGATCAGGACCTCCTCCTTGAAGGGCTTAACGATGTAGTCGCGGATGCCGATCTTTGCGACCTTCATCACGTGCTCCCTGCCGCCCTCGGCGGTCAGCATGATGACGGGGATGCCCTTCAGGGCTGCCTCGCCCTTTAGCCTGCTCAGCATCTCGACGCCATCCATGACGGGCATCGTGACGTCCAAGAGGATGAGGTCCGGGGAGGCCTTCGAGGCGACGGAGAGCCCTTCGACGCCGTCTCCGGCCTCCAGGATCTCGCACTGGAACTCCTTGAAAGCCTTTCGGACGATCAATCGAACGGTCTTCGAGTCATCTACGGTCAGTATCTTTATGCTCATGATGTTTCGGGATCGTTGCTCTTTATGAAGATCTCCGCCGTGACGCGGTGCCCGCCGCAGTCGAAGTGGGACACGTGCCGTGCGGCCGATGAAACGGGCGCCACGTAGAAGCTGCTGCCCCGAAGCACCGACGGCAGCGTCAGCATGCAGGGGAAACCGCGGTCACAGAGGGCGTTCTTGAATCCGCCCGCCGTCATGTTGGTTATTTCGGCGATGGCGTCGTTCAGGCACTCGTTGCCGGCCTCGGCCAGCTCGGACTCGGACATCCCGAGCAGGTGGCAAGTGCAGGCGCTGGCGAACGGAAGCTCGAAGTGCAGGAAGACGTTCCCGGTGGCCTCCCCGTTGAACCCGATCGAGCCCACGATGCGGTCGTGCGGGATCTTGACCGGCTTGCCGATTCCCTCGAGGGTCGCGGCGTCATGCGGTAGGTCCACCGAAACGGCGTCCATGCTCAACATGACCTTGAATACGTTACCGACGGAGCCGGCCATGAAATCGCGGATCAGGGGGGCGTCGAAGGCGCCCGACGGCGCCCCCGGAGTCGGGGTGGGGGATGGGACGGGTTGGGTCGGCATCTGAGGCAATGAGGTGGATTTGTTGGGGGCCGGAGCCCGCCGCTGGAGCGGCGAGGCCTTGGGGCTGTTACCCGAGGACCCTCTGGACCGCCGAGAGGAGGTCCGTCAGTTCAAAGGGCTTCTCCAGGGTGCAGCAGCAGCCGAGGTTCTCGGCGGGCCTGAGGACGGTCTCCGGCGAGCCGAGGGCGCCCCCGCCGGACATAGCGATCACGGGGATTCTCGTTCCGATGGACGTGTTCATCATGATGACCTCCAGGCCGTCGTTCACGGGCATGTAGATGTCCGTGACCAGGAGGCGGAAGCGGCGGATCGAGAGCCGCCCGACCGCGGCCCTGCCGTCGGCCGCGGTGAGCACGGAGTAGCCGCAGCGCCTAAGCGCCTCGGCTAGTCCGTTCCTGAGCGTGTCGTCGTCGTCCACGAGCAGGATGTCGAGGGCGTCCGCCTCCGGGGCGGTGCTGCAAGGGGTCCCGCTCACTTGAAGAATTCGTCGTGGCTTTCGACTGCAGCCATCGCGGCGATCTCGCGGCCCGAGGACCCGTTCGGGCCGGAGGGCGAGGCCGCCCGGGCCGCGACGCGGGCCGGGACCGTGGCCCTGGCCGCGGTGCCGATCTTGGGCCTGACGACACTCTTGCCGTAGTCGCTTGAAAGCGGCGCCGGGTGGGCGGAGCCATCGACCAGGGCGCGAAGCTCGAGCACCGAATCCCGCATGACCTCGGCCTGGGCGTTGAGCTCAGCGGAGGCGCTGGCCGTCTCCTCGGCTCCAGCCGCGTTGGCCTGGGTGACCTTGTCCATCTGCGACACGGCGGTTGTGACCTGCTCGATCGCCTGCCGCTGCTCGTTCGACGCCGTGGCGATCTCGCCCACAAGCTCGTCGACCTTGCGGGCGTTCTCCACGATCTCATCGAAGCTCCTGGCAACGACAGCGCTGATCCGCACGCCGTGCTCGCTGCGCGTGACCGATTCCTCGATCCGGTTCGCGGTCTCCTTGGCGGCATTTGCCGAACGCTGGGCGAGGTTGCGAACCTCCTCGGCCACGACGGCGAAGCCGGCGCCGGCCTCGCCCGCCCTAGCCGCCTCGACCGCCGCGTTGAGCGCCAGGATGTTTGTCTGGAATGCGATCTCATCGATGGTCTTCACAATCTTCGCAATCGTCGACGACGAGTCCGTGATGCCGGCCATGGCCTGCTTCATCTCCTGCATGCTCGCTGCTCCTGCATCCGCCCCACTGCGGGTCTTTGTCGAGAGCTCCTTGGCGCGGGTTGCCGAGTCGGCATTGTTCTTTGTCATGCTGGAGATTTCCTCCAGCGAGGCGCTCGTCTCCTCGAGCGACGCAGCCTGCTCGCTCGCCCCCTCGGCAAGGTGCTGGCTGGCGGTGGAGACCTGGCTCGCGGCGGCGGCCGTCTGGTCGGCGCCCGAGCCCAGGGCCTCGGAGATGCCGACGAGGATCCTGCCGGTGGAGCGGATGACGATGAAGCCGACCGCGGCGGCCACGAGCATCGCGAGCGCCGTGACGGCGATCACGACGCGGGTGGTGAGGGTCGCGTGGCGTGAGATTGCCACCGAAATGCCGTCCCCGGATGCCGCGTTGTAGTTGAAGAGATTGCTCGAGGCCGCGAGGTACAGGTCGTAGGCCGGCTGCACCTGGGCTGCGAGAAACTCGGCCGCCTCGGCCTTCTTTCCGGAATCAGCCATGGCGATGTACCTGTCCCGCAGCGCTTTGTAGGCGCCTCGCGCCTCGGTCAGGCGCTCGAAGTTGGCCCTGTCCTCAGGCTCGAAGATCGTCGATTCGTAGTTCTTGAGTGCCTCGACCGTCTCGGTCGCGTAGTCGGCGATGCGGCGCTTGGCCTCGTCCCGCTGCTGCTCGGTAATGGGGAGCACCAGGCTCTGGGCCAGGATGTACGAACGGGAGTTTAGCGAGCCGATCTTGCTGCTCAGGATGATCCCCGGCATGACGTCGCTTCCGAGTTTTGCCGCGTCCTGGCGGATTCCCGCAAGGCTCTGCCAGACGATCCCCCCCACGAGGAGAAGCAGCGCGCAGAGTATTCCGATGCTCAGGGTGATCCGCCGTCCGATGGTCCAGTTCGATTTTCGCATAGTTGGTACTGCGACAATCGGCCCATAGGGTGGGCGGTTGAGGTTCACGAGGCCCCGAAAGGGTAAGGATTATCCTTAGCCCCAAGGCCCAGAGGGGCCTTGATTTTCCCTGCGGATTAGGTCCCGGTGCCGGTCACAAGTGGACCAGGCCTTCCTTGATCGCGATCCGCGTCAGCTCGATCACGTTGTTGACCTTCAGCTTCGAAAACAGACTAAGGCGGTGGACCTCGACGGTCTTCGCGCTGATCTTGAGGTGGGCGGCGACCTCCTTGGTCCCGTATCCCTCCGCCAGGAGCTGCAGGACCTCACGCTCGCGCATGCTGATCATCTCCAGGAGCGTCTTCACGCCCTCGCCGTCGAAAAGATGCTCGAGCTGGGGGCTCAGCCACACCCGGCCCTGGAGGCCCGCCTCGATGGCCTCCTGGATCTGGTCGAATGCGTGGTCCTTGTGGACGTAGGCGTTCGCCCCTGCCTGGAGCGCCTGCGAGATGTGCCGCCGCTCGTCGTGCATCGACAGGACGATCACGATGCCCGTGTAGCCCTCCGCTCTGAGCTGCCGCGTGGCGTCGATGCCGTTCAGAGATCCCATCGCCAGGTCCGTGACCACGACGTCCGGCTTCGTCTCGAGGACCCCTGAGACCAGGGCCCTGCCGTCGGCGGCCTCCCCGACGACCCGGTAACGTCCGCCCCGCTCGACCAGCACGCGCAGGCCGTCGCGGATGATCTTGTGGTCGTCGGCGATGAAGAGCGTCTGGGCCTGTCCGCCTGGGGTCGTCATGTCGAGGGCTCCTTCTTGGCCTCGCGGCGGGTGGCGAGCGCAGTGCGCACCGCCCGCGCGAGGTGGTTCGCGTCCACGGGCTTCGGCACGTGCTGCATGATTCCGAAGCTGCGCAGGGCCTCCGGGGTGAGGTTGGTGTTGACGCCGCTCACCAGGATCGCGGGCACTCCGGGCCGCACCCCTTGGATTTCGCGGATCAGGTCGAATCCGCTCATCTTCGGCATCATGTTGTCCGCGAGGACCAGGTCGAAGCCCAAGGGTGCCGCAGTGAACTGCGCGACGGCCTCCGTGGGGTCCGTGAGGGCCGTCACGTTGTAGCCCCAGCGCTTGAGCATGGCGCCCACGGCCCGGCAGAGGGCGGGCTCGTCGTCGACCAGGAGCACGGATTCGCCGCTTCCGGGCGGGGTCTCGGCCGTGGACCCGTCTTTGCGCTGCGACTCGCCGGCGCTCTGGGGGAAGAAGAGGTCGAATGTGGTGCCCTCCCCGGGCCGGCTCGCCACCAGGATGGCGCCGTCGTGGTCCTCCATTATGCCTCGTACGACCGACAGGCCGAGCCCCGTGCCCTCCCCGGGCCCCTTTGTGGTGAAGAAGGGCTCGAATATCCGGGAGACGGTCGCCTCGTCCATGCCGTGCCCGGTGTCCGAAACGGTCAGCCTGGCGAAGGTGCCGGGCCTCAGGGAGGGCCGCGTCCTGCAGAACGCCTCGTCGACCTCCTCTGTCGATAGCCTCACCGAGAGCAGGCCCTTCATGCCGCGCATCGCGTGCGCGGCGTTGGTCGCCAGGTTCATCACCACCTGGTGGACTTGGCCGGTGTCGGCGAGGACCTCCGGGGCCCTTTCGTCGATTTCCTGGCGGACCTCGATCGTTGAAGGAAGCGACGACCGGGTGAGGCGCAGAGCCTCGCTGACGACACCATGGAGGCGGACGGGCCTGCGCTCCTGCTTCTGCTTCCGGCTGAAGGTCAGGATCTGGCGCACCAAGTCCTTTGCCCGGGTCGTGGCCTGCTTCATCTCTGTGAGGTGCTTTCTCACCTCGTCGGGCTTGTTCAGGTCCATCATCGCGAGCTCCCTGAGGATCACGATCCCCGCGAGGATGTTGTTGAAGTCGTGGGCGATGCCTCCGGCCAGCGTGCCGAGGGCCTCCAGCTTCTGGCTCTGGCGAAGCTGGATCTCGAGCTGCTCCTTGTCGCGCTCCGACCGCAACCGCTCGGTGATGTCCTCGATCGTATTCAGCAGGAACTTGGCGCCGCCGACCTCCAGGAGCTCGGCGTTGCACAGCGTGGTGAGCACCTCCCCGTCCCGCCTGCGGAATTGGACCCTATGGTCGCGCACGAAGCCGTCCCGGCGCACGCGGGCCACGAGGACGTCCCTGTCGGCGACGTTCAGCCAGACGCCGAGATCGGTCGAAGTTCGTCCGATCACCTCGTCGCGGGCGAATCCGCTAAGCCTCTCGAAGCCTCCGTTTACATCGATATATCGGCCGGTGTCCATGTCCGTTATCGTGAGCGAGAAAGGGCTGCCCCTGAAGGCCTTAGAGAACTTCTCCTCGGATTCGCGCAGGGCCTGCTCGGCCTTGAGGCGCTCGGTCATGTCCCGGCTCACCATGACGACGCACTGGACCCCGCCGATGTCGACCAGCTCCGCCGAAAGCGTGAAGGGCCGGAGCTCGCCCAAGCGGCTCCGGGCGACGACTTCCATTTCGCGCACGTGCCCGCGGGCTCTGAGTTCGCCCAGCACGCGCTCCCTGTCCTCGGGGGAGGACCAGATGCCGAGCTCGAGGGAGGTGCGGCCGATGATCTCGGTTCTCCTGTAGCCGGATAGCTTCTCGAAGCCCTCGTTGATCTCAATGAACTTGCCGGTGGTCAGGTCTGACACGGAGATCGCGTCGGGGCTCGACCTGAAAACCTTGAAGAACTTCTCCTCGGATTCCCGCAGCGCGTTCTCCAGCTTTTTGTACTCGGTCATGTCGCGGCCCTCCGGGATCATCCCGATGACCCTGCCGTTCTCGTCCTTCAGCGGCCTGAGCGAAAAATCCACGTCGAGGCGCCTCCCGTCGCTTGACAGGTGCGTCGTCTCAAAGCGGACGAACTCGCCGCGGGCGGCCCTGGCAATGGCGCCGCGAAGCTTCGCCTGCTCCTCGGCGGAGTGGCTCCACCACGGCGTCTCCCAGAAGAGGCGCCCTTTCACGTCCTCGATCGTGAGACCCGCATCCTTTAGTGAGGTCTCGTTAGCCCGGACCAGGCGGCCCTCGAGGTCCAGGAGGCCAATGTACTCGAAGGTGTGGTCGATGATCGAGCGGAGCGTCCGCTCGCTGTCGTTTCTCTCCTGCTCCGCCCTGAATCGATTTGTGACGTCGTGGATGAAGCCCTCGTAAACCGCGGCCGCGCCGCCCTCGGTCAGCCGGGCACGTCCCCGCTCCGAGACCCACTTGACCTCACCGGAGGCCGTCTTGATCCGGTAGGTCACCTCGAAGCGTTCCCCGCGCACCGTCGAGGCCGCGATTTCCTTGGCAAGCGCCGCCCGGTCCTCGGGCAGGATCAGCGACGCATAGGACACCTTGCGATTGCCGATCAACTCGTCGGGCCGGTAGCCCGTGAGTTCGTAGCTGCCTTCGCTCACGAACTGCAGGGTCCTGTCGCGGTCGTTGAACGAGCAGTACGCCATGCCCGGGAGGTTATCGAGGACGCCGGAGACGACCCTGCGGCTATCCCTCACCGGGTCCGCCGCCGAATCGCGGCCTTCGACCTCGACCATCGCGCAAAGGGCGTAGACGGATCCGCCCGCCTGAACGGGACTGACCCCGACCCTGACCCTGATACTGCCGCCATCCTTGCGGATCAGGGGAAAGTCCGGACCCTCGCCGATGGGACGGCTTGCCGGACGTTCCCAGAAGCCGTCCAAGTGTCCGACAAGCCGGGGGGGCTCGGAGTCCGGCAGGTCCTTAAGTTCTCCGGGCCCATAGCCCAGCATCCGGCAAGCCTCGCGGTTCGCGAGGCAGAGTCGACCCTCCCGGTCCGAGACCAGAATGGCCGCGGGGACGGCTTCGACCATGGCGCGAAGGCCATCAATCGACGCGAAGGCTCCCGTCAGGCTGCTGGAATCGAATTTTACGCTCACGCTGGGA
The DNA here is from genome assembly GCA_903887455.1 of uncultured Opitutaceae bacterium. GTDB lineage: Bacteria > Verrucomicrobiota > Verrucomicrobiia > Opitutales > Opitutaceae > Palsa-1447. The sequence goes on from CAISPT010000001.1 coordinate 13,419, forward strand.
CTGTGGCCATCGAATGAACGTGGTTTATCCGCAGTTTCACGCCATATACACTGAAAAAGCGCCCTTTTGCCGGCGTCGATTGGTCAGGGCGGCTGAGCGTGGGCCGGTAGGTCCGGGGCGAAGAATGAACGGATTATCCAACTTCTTATTGATGAACAATAAGATGTATAAAAATACCCGAGGCTGGATTCGTTTTCGAGCTGCGACTAGGACTAGCTGAACCAGGCCTTGTCACCCTTCTTGTAAGGGTAGCTCCCATTGAACGATCCGGGCACCTCGATGTAGCGCAGCGACTGCGTGCAACCGGCCTCTGACGAAAAATACCCGAGGACCGTCAGCTGCTTCATCATCCGGAAATAATGGGGTGTTTCCTGGTCGCTCTGCGCGCGCTGCGCATGGTCGATCGCGTTGAGAAGCGCCGTCCTCTCCTCAGGGGTGCAGGCGAGGAACGTCCTGCCGTGGCGCTGTTGGGCGGCCTGGTCAACGAGTCCGAGGCCCGCGGAGAAGGCATCGTGCTGCACCTGGGAGTAGCAGTCCGTGACCATCATCGCCATGAAGGCCCCGATGCCGGTCGCCTTTGCCCCGGGAATGATGGTTTCCCCGATCTCGTCCAGGAGGGCGAGGTCGAGGTCGGTGAAGCCGGGGGCGGCCTTCGCCGGGACGGTCTGCCCGCCGAGGATCGAGTGGGAGCCAACGAGGGCCGCGCCCATCAGCAATGCCAGGCGCCGGACGGCGTCCCTGCGGCTGATCGAGGCTGGGTTGATTGCCGGGTCCAAGGGGTTCATAGGTCGCCTTTCTTCAGCGCCTCCACGGCGAAGGCCGCGGCACGTGCGGTGAGCGCCATGTAGGTGAGGGAGGGGTTGACGCAGGACGTTGAGGCCATGCACGACCCGTCGGTGGCGAACACGTTCGGCGCGTCCCACACCTGGTTGTGTTTATTGACGACCGAATTCTTCGGACTGTGGCCCATCCTCGCCGTGCCCATCTCGTGGATCGCCTGTCCCGGGGTGGAGCCGCGGTCCTCGGCTTTCACGTTCTTCACGCCCGCGGCCTCAAGCATCTCGGCCGCGTCGTTGGCCATGTCCTTGCGCATCCGCTCCTCATTGGGGCCGGTGGCGCAGTCGAACGAGAGGACGGGCATGCCCCATTTGTCCGTC
>CAISPT010000002.1 GCA_903887455.1 uncultured Opitutaceae bacterium
CGGGCGTAGCGGGCCTCCAGGCCCTCGGCGCGGATGTCCTCGAGCTTGGACTTGAGCGCGTAGATCAGCGGGATCACCGGGGTGCTCGGCGTCATCCCGTTCTCGTGGTTCTTCTGGAATTCCTGGAAGTCGAAGTAGTACCCGCGCTCCTGGATGCCGGTCGCGCGCTCCAGGGCGCGCTTCGAGACCGAGAGGAGGGCGAGGCCGGGCGGAAGCGCCAGCGCCTTCTGGGAGCCGGTGATCATGATATCGATCCCGAGCTCGTCCTTCGGGGTCGGCATGGCGCTAAACGAGCTCACGACGTCGACGATCGAGACCACGTCCGGGAACTGGCGGACGACCGCCATCACCGCCGGCAGGTTGCTCATGCAGCCAGTCGAGGTCTCGTTGTGGATCAGCGTGATCGCATCGTAGCCCCCCTTGGAGAGCTCGGCGCGCACGGCCTCGGGGTCCACGGGCTGGCCCCACTCGAACTTGAGGGCGGTCGCCTGCTTGCCGCAGCGCAGCGCCACGTCGTACCACTTGTCCGAAAAGGCGCCGTTCATGCAGTTGAGCACCTTCGACTTCACGACGTTGCGGATCGAGCCCTCCATCGCGCCCCAGGCGCTGCTGGTGGAGATGTAGACCGGGTCCTTGGTCCCGAAGAGGGCCTGAAGGTCGGGCTGGAGGGACTGGTAGAGGGCCACGAAGTCCGTGCTCCTGTGTCCGATCATGGGCTGCGCCATTGCGCGAAGCGTTTTTTCCGAGACGGCGATGGGGCCGGGGATGAAGAGTTTGTAGGCCATGGGTGGAACCGGTGAAGTGTTAAAAACAGTTTACGTCGCCCGCGGCGTCAACCTTCATTCCCCAAGGGCCGCCACGCGCGGTCCCCAACATGTCCCAGTCCTGGATCAAACGAAAGTTCCAAGCGTTCGAGCTCTACACGGTGGACGTCGTGCTCGGGAGGCGCGCGGACACCGGTGCGGTCATCTTCGGCACCTTCCTCCACGTCCTCTCCTGGCTCTTCAGCGGGATCGTGCAGCTGCGCCTCTGGCTCTACCGCAACCGGATCCTCAGGGACCACCCGCTCGGGTGCCTGGTGGTCGTCGTCGGCAACCTGACGGTCGGCGGGACGGGCAAGACCCCCGTGGTGGAGAAATTTGCTAAGGCGCTCCGCGACCGGGGCCGCAAGGTGGCGATCCTAAGCCGGGGCTACAAGAGCAAGGCGCCGCCGTTCTGGAAGAAGGCCTGGTACGGGATCACCCACACCGACGAGCCGCCGCCCCGGGTCGTGAGCGACGGCCAGAGCGTGCTCCTGGACAGCGAGCAGGCCGGGGACGAGCCCTACATGCTCGCCCGGAACCTGCCCGGGGTCGTGGTGCTCGTGGACAAGAACCGGGTGAAGTCGGGCGCCTACGCGATCAAGAAGTTCGGATGCGATACGCTGGTCCTGGATGACGGCTTCCAGTACCTGCCGCTCAAGGGGAGGTTAAACCTGCTCCTGGTCGACAAGACCAACCCCTTCGGCAACGGCCACATGCTTCCCCGGGGCATCCTGCGCGAGCCCGTGAAGCACCTGAAGCGCGCCAACTACATCTTCCTCACCAAGTCGAACGGGATCCGGGACCCGGAGCTCGAGGCCCTGATCGCCAAGCACCGGCCGGACGCCGACGTGATCGAGTGCGCCCACAAGCCGAAGTACCTGCAGCGCCTGGACGCCACCCCGGCCGGCTCTGCCGAGCGCCAGGGCCTGGAGTGGCTTAAGGGCAGGAGGGTCTTCGCCTTCAGCGGGATCGCGACCCCGGAGAGCTTTGAGAAGTTCCTGCGCGACCTGGGGGCCCTCCTGGTCGGCAGGGAGCGCTTCCTGGACCACTACCGCTACGCGCCCGAGGACCTGGAGGACCTCTACGCGGCCGCCGAGAGGGAGGGCGCGGAGTGCCTGGTGACGACCGAGAAGGACGCGGTCAGGATCTCGGACGCGGCCGGGAGCCCGCTGCCGATCTACTACCTGCGGCTCGAGATCGAGATCATCCGGGGCGCCGCCGATTTCGACGAGGCCGTCGGGAGGATCTGCTTCCCCCAAAACGCTCTTGCCGGGCGCGCCGGCGCGGGCGTTACTGGCCCCCTGCCATGATCATTGACTCCCGATTCGCGCAGCTTGCCGATGGACTGACCGGGTTCTCGACCGCCCTGAAGAAGGGCGAGAACGTCCTGATCGACGCCTTCGACGTCCCGGACGCCATGGTGATCGCGCTCGTGCGCGCGGCCAGGGCCCGCGGCGCCCACCCGTTTGTCCAGATCCACCGGGCTCGGATCACCCGCGAGATGTCGATCGGCGCCGAGGAGGCCCAGTTCCAGGCGCTCTCCGAGGTGGAGCTCCTCAGGATGCAGCACATGCAGGCCTATATCGCGATCCGCGGCTCCGAGAACATCTTCGAGGCCTCGGACGTGCCGTCGAGCCGGGTGCAGCTGGTCTCGCGCCTGATGAAGCCGGTGATCGACCACCGGGTGAACAAGACCAAGTGGGTTGTGCTGCGCTGGCCGACGCCGGCAATGGCCCAGCAGGCGGCGATGAGCACGGAGGCCTTCGAGGACTTCTACTTCAAGGTGTGCACGCTCGACTACGCGCGCATGCGGCCGGGGATGAAGGCCCTGAAGGAGCTCATGGAGCGGACCGACCAGGTGCACGTCACCGGGCCCGGGACCGACCTGCGGTTCTCGATCAAGGGGATCGGCGCCAAGGAGTGCGGCGGCCAGTACAATATCCCGGACGGGGAGGTCTTCTCCTGCCCGGTGAAGGAGTCGGTGGAGGGCGTCGTCCAGTACAACGCCCCGACGGTCTATCTGGGTTCCTCCTTCGACAACATCCGCCTCGTCTTCAGGAAGGGGAGGATCGTCGAGGCGACCTCCAACAACACCCGCAAGCTCAATCAGATCCTCGATTCCGACGCCGGCGCGCGCTACATCGGCGAGTTCGCGATTGGCTTTAACCCGCACATCCTGGAGCCGATGCGGGACATCCTCTTCGACGAGAAGATCGCCGGGTCCTTCCACTTCACCCCGGGCCAGGCCTATGCGGAATGCGGCAACGGCAACCGGAGCCAGGTGCACTGGGACATGGTCTGCATCCAGAGGCCCGAGTACGGTGGCGGGCAGATCGCGTTCGACGGCAAAGTGATCCGCAAGGACGGCATCTTCGTCCCGAAGGCCCTGCAGAAGCTGAACCCGGAGTACCTCCTGGCGGGTTGAGCTTGCTCATATCGACGAATACGGATTCGTTGATGGGTATGGTTTCCCCTTCCTCCGACACCGTGGACGCCTTCATCCAGGCCCTCCCGAAGACGGAGACACACCTCCACCTCGAGGGGGCGCTTCCCTACGAGAGCCTGCTGAGGCCGCTCGACCCCGCCCGCTACCCCGCGAACCCGCCCTTCCGGCGGAAGGGCCACCGCTACCCGACCTTCCCGGACTTTGAGAAGGTGCTCCTTGAGCACGCGCTTCCCTGGTTCACCACGGCGGAGCGCTACCACGAGGCGGCCCGCGTCATCTTCGCCGGCCACGTGATCCAGAACGTGCGCTACGTGGAGACGAGTTTTCATTTGGCGGTGACCGAGTTCACGGGGATCCCGGGCCGGGAGATCATCGCCGCCATCAAGAGCGCCGTGCCGCCGGGACTCGAGGTCCGGGTGTTCGCGGGGATGCTGAGGAACGGGTACCAGGGGTCGCTGCGCGAGACGATCGACGCGCTCGCGGACTGGGACACCTTGGACGGGATTGACCTCCACGGCTTCGAGCAGGCGCCCACCGAGCCCTGGACCGCGAAGGTCTGGGAGCGGGCGAGGCAGGCCGGCAAGGTCACCAAGTGCCACGCCGGCGAATTCGACGGGGCCCACCGGGTGCGCGAGGCGATCGAGGAGCTCGGCGTCCTTCGGGTCCAGCACGGGGTCCGCGCGATCGAGGACCCGTCCGTGGTCCGGCTCGCGGCCGAGCGCGGCGTCACCTTTGACGTCTGCCCCCTAAGCAACGTGGCGCTCCGCGTCGTGGACGACATCGCCGCCCATCCGCTCCGTCGGCTCATGCAGGCCGGGGTCCGCTGCACGGTATCGACCGACGACCCCTTGAGCTTCGGCAACACGCTGACCGACGAGTACCTCGCCCTCGCGGGGGAGGGCGGCTTCACGCGGACGGAGCTCGCCCGGGTCGCACGGAGCGGCTGGGAGGTGGCGAGTGTCCCCGAGTCCACCCGCCGGCGCTTCCTCTCAGAGATCGACAGGCTCGCCGCATGAGTTCCCCCGAGCGCTACATCGTTCCGGAGTGGGTCCGCACCATGAGGGCGGACAAGGCGCTCGCGGACGCGTTCCCGGAGCACAGCCGGGTCGCCTTCCAGCGGTCCTTCGACCAGGGCCTGGTGTCGCTTAAGGGCAGGCAGATCGAGCGCTCCTCCTCCGTCCACGGGGGCGACGAGATCCTCTTCTCCTTCCCGGAGGTCGTGGCGGCTAAGCTTAGGCCCGTGAAGATCAAGCTGAAGGTGCTCTTTGAGGACAAGTCGCTCCTGGCGATCGACAAGCCGGCCGGGATGGTGGTCCATCCCGGGGCGGGCACCCGCGAGGATACGCTGGTCCACGCGCTCCTGGCGCACTGCGCGGGGAGCCTGAGCGGGATCGGCGGGGTCGAGCGCCCCGGGATCGTCCACCGCCTGGACCGCGAGACCTCGGGCGTCATCATCGTCGCCAAGACCGACCAGGCCCACCGGGAACTGGCGCGGCAGTTCGCGGAGCGGACGGTCGTCAAGGAGTACCAGGCGCTCATCTCGGGGGTGCCGAGGCTCATGAGCGGCTCGATCAAGAAGGCGATCGGCCGGAACGCCCGGCACCGCCACAAGATGGCGGTCGTCGAGGAGGGGCTCGGGGGCAGGGCGTCCTGGACCGACTGGACGCTCGTCGATCACTACGGCGACCTGGCGTCCCTCATCTCGTGCACGCTCCACACGGGCAGGACGCACCAGATCAGGGTCCACATGTCCTCGATCGGCCACCCGCTCCTCGGCGACTCCGCCTACGGCTGGAAGGCCAACACCCGGATGAAGCGCGACCCGGGCCGGGTCATGCTGCACTCCGCCAGGCTCTGCGTCATCCATCCGAAGACCGGCAAGAAGCTGGACCTTAAGGCGCCGCTGCCGGCGGATTTCAAGGCGCAGATCCGGGCCCTCAAGAAGGGATAGGCCTTGCTGGTTTCCCGCGATGTCATGCGCGGTCGTCATCTTTGACATGATAAAAGCACATGATAACGTGCGGTCATGGATTCGAGCACGCTCACCGACCGCGGGCAGGTTTCCGTGCCGGCGGCTCTCCGCCGGGCGATGAAGCTAAAGCCCGGGCAGCGCCTGAGGTTCGAGGCGATCTCGCAACAGGAGTTCCGCGTCTTCGTGGCCAACGACGAGCCGGGGGGCGCCATGGCGGCCCTGGGCTACGCCCGACGGCTTAGGCCCGGCAAGGGACGGCGCACGAGCGAGTGGATGAGGGAGCTCAGGGAAGGGGAGAGGCCCTCCTGATGTGGGTCGTGGACACCTGTGTCGTCCTCGACGTGTTCGAGAACGATCCCGAGTTCGGCCTGTCCTCGGCAACCCTGCTTGAGAACCTGAACGGAGAGGGACTCGTGGTCTCGCCCGTCACGATGGTCGAGCTCGCGGCGGCATTCAACGGGGACATAGCCGAGCAGAAGCGGTTCCTGGCGCTCGCGGGAATCTCATACTCGGCCGCATGGACCTCGGCCGACACCGAGACGGCGCACCGCGCCTGGAGCGCCTATGTGAACCCACGCCGTTCCGAGCGGGTGCCCAAACGTCCGATCGCAGACGTTCTCAGCGGCGGCTTCGCCGCGAACCGGACGGGCCTGGTGACGCGCAATCCCAAGGATTTTCGCCGGTGGTACCCGAAACTCCGGATTAAAGAGCCGCAGCGATAGGAAGGGTCGGCGGTGGCGACGCGGGAGATACCGGGAGTTGGGGAACTACTTGCCCCGTCTGCTTTCCATGCTTCGGCACGCGGGCATCAGGAGCATGTCGGAGCGGGGAAGGAAACCTCCTGCGGGACGCGGGCAGACCGCGGCCAAAGTCGTTTGCGTCCGCCCGTCCGAACAGCGGCAGGCTCGGCCAGAGATCGGCGAGCCTGGCCCAGGTCATGGGGCGGGGGACGGGTACCCTCCTGTCCACGGGCTTTCCGCCCTTCAGGATAATCACGGGTGAGCCTCGGTAGGGGACGCGGCTCACGAGCTCGGAAAGATTACGTGAAGCCTCGGGTAACGGTGATGTGACCGCTAAACTGCCGACGCCCCAGAATAGGTTTTAGGCGCAACTTTCAAGGCGGCCGTTCCAGGGGAGAACCCAGGAATCCAGCCCCTTTTTCCGGATCCCTTTGGGATCAGGCCTGGTCGAGGAGCTGCGCGGCAAGCCCCCAGCGCAGATTCCGGAACGAGTGCTGGAAGGACTGAGCCCCCGACAAGCCGGCGACGACGAGAAGCGTGGCCAGGGCGGTCGGGAAAACATCCGCGCGGCTGGCGGGCAGGCCCGGCACGGTCTTCCTTGAGGCGACGTCGACCGGCCCGATGAGGGCCAGCATCTCCCTGAGGCTCGCCACGGGGACGCGCGGGTCGGAGTCGGCGAGCTTTAGGCCCACCTTCGCCGCGAGGATTGCCCTCGCGGTCGTCACGGTGCCCCCGGTCCCCACAAACGCGGTCCCCTCGGCGGCCGGGAGCGGAAACCCCGAGGACAAGAGGGTCTCTGTGACGTGGCGGGTCATCGCGGCCAGGTCCTCGGGCTCAAGGGGCCCCTGGGGCGCCCTGACGAACATCTCCGTCAGGCGCACGCAGCCAATCGGCAGGCTGACGGCGCTTGAGACGCGGCGGTCCCGGAAATCGAGGCACTCGAGGCTCCCGCCCCCGAGGTCGTAGACCTGGAAGTTCCTGAGGCCGGAGAGCGCCGGGTCGGTCGTGAGCCCGCGGCCTATCCCGTCGGCCTCCTCGGTCCCGGAGAGGATGCGGAGCTCTAGTCCCGTCGCCGCCTGCACCCGCTCGCGGAACGCTGCGCCGTTAGCGGCGTCGCGGACGGCGCTTGTTGCGACGGCCATGAAGCGCCCCGCGCCCTCCTTCAAGGCGGCGGCATAAAGCTCCGCGATCGCCGAGAGCCCGCGGGCCATGCCGTCCTCGGAGAGGCTGGGGGTCCCGGAGCCGATTCCCGTTCCGATCCGGACCTCGAGCGTCGTGGAGAGGACTTCCCGGAGGCCCCCGGGGGCGCGGTCGGCCACGAGGAGCTTGATCGAGTTGCTCCCGACGTCGATGACCGCGGCGCGCATGGTGGGGCTAGAGGGTGAAGTCGGCCGGGGCGATGAGGAGCGTGAACTCGCCCTTCAGGCTCGCCTTGGCGATCCGGTCGCGGACGTCGGCGGCTGAGCCGACCCAGAACGTCTCGTGCAGCTTCGTCACCTCCTTGGCGACGCAGACCACCCGGGCCTCGCCGAGGGTCGCGACCACGTCGTCCATCGCCTTCTGGATCCGGTGGCAGCTCTCGTAGAGGGCGACCGTGTAGGGGAAGTCGCGGTGCCGCTCGTAGAAGGCGCACCGGGCGGAGGTCTTCGGGGGCAGGAACCCGGCGAAGAGGACGCCGTTGGTGGGGAGCCCGCTCGCGGAGAGGACGGCGGCAAAGGCGACAGGGCCGGGGACCGGCACCACCGGCAGCGAACGCCTGCGGCAGGCGCGGACGACCCGGAAGCCGGGGTCGCTCAGGCCCGGGGTCCCCGCGTCGGAGACGATGGCGACACTCTTCCCGCCAGCCACGAGCTCGGCCAGCCTCTCGCCGGCCTCAAGCTCGTTGTGCTCGTGGTAGGGGACGAGCTCCTTGTTGAGGCCAAGCCTGCCGAGGAGCATCCCGGTCGTGCGGGTGTCCTCGCACGCCACCAGGTCGGCCGAGGCGAGGATCGCCCGGGCGCGGTCCGTCAGGTCTGAAAGGTTCCCTATCGGCGTCGCGACGACGTAGAGGTGGCCCGGCTGGGCCGTGAGCGACGGGTTCGTCGTCTCCGGACTCAATGCACTTGGCTGCCGCTTCCGCTCATGCCCGGGATCTGCCCTTCCCAGTCGGCAGGCTGGTTCCAGGGGATGGAGGAGGCCACGGGCGAGTCCGACGCGCAGCCCGCAAGCAGGGCGCCAAGGGCGACAAGGAGAACGGCTGCCGCGCGTTTCATGGGCGTATTCATTCTTTTTCGAAAATTAGGAGCAGTTGTTCAGGAGGCAAGTCAGCGATCCTTAAATCGAGTAGGTGGTGGTGTGCCAGGGTATCCCGGCCGTGGCCTTGACCGCGCCGTTGGCCGCAAGGTGCTCGAGGATCTTGTAGGCGGACTCCGGGTCGCCGCCGACCTGGGCCGCGAGGGCCTCTGCCGTAAACCCCTTGCCTGGCGCTGCCTTGAGGGCGGCGACCAGCTTCAGCTGCAGGGCAATCACGCCCGTGGCGGCCTTCTTGCCCGCCTCGACGCCGGGCTGGTCGTAGGCGTTGATCGAGATGAGGGACGCGTAGAGACCCACGACCCGCTCATAGAGCGCGATCACCATGCCCAGGGTCCGCGGGGAGACGTCCGGCAGCGTGAGCGTGATGGACCAGCGGTCCTTCTCGCTCAGCGCGTCCCGGGTTCCCAGGTAGAAGCCGTGAAGGTAGTCGCCGGTCGTGATGCCGGGCTCGACCTCGAAGCTTGTGCCGGCCCGGTCCTTCAGGACGTCGATGAAGGTGACAAAGAAGTTCTTCACGCCTTCCCGCAGCTGCTGCACGTAGGCGTGCTGGTCGGTCGAGCCCTTGTTGCCGTAGACGGCGATCCCCTGGTTGACGACCTTGCCGTCCAGGTCGAATTCCTTGCCGAGGGACTCCATGACGAGCTGCTGGAGGTAGCGCGAGAAGAGGAGGAGGCGGTCCCGGTAGGGGAGGACCACCATGTCGCGGGAGCCCTTCCCGTCGGTGGCGAAGTGCCACATGAGGGCCAGGAGGGCGGCCGGGTTCTCGGCGGTCACGGGCCTGCGGGTCAGCCGGTCCATGGCTGCGGCGCCGGAGAGCATGAGGTCGATGTCCAGCCCCTGGAGCGCTGCGGGCAAAAGCCCCACCGCGCAGAGTTCGCTCGTCCTTCCGCCGACCCAGTCCCACATCGGGAACCGGGCGAGCCAGGACTCCTTGACCGCGAGCTGCTCAAGCTTGGAGCCGGCGCCTGTGACCGCCACGAAATGCTTCGCGTAGGGGATTCCCGCCGCCTTGAAGGCGGCCGCGGCCTCAAGCTGCCCGTTGCGGGTCTCGACGGTGCCGCCCGACTTGGAGATCGTGACCACAAGGGTCTGCTTCAGGTGCTCCGCGAGCCCCGCGAGGACATAGTCCATCCCGTCGGGGTCGGTGTTGTCGAAGAAGGCGACCTTCATCCGGTCGCCGCCGGGCTGGCCGAGGGCGTGGGCGACCAGCTGCGGCCCCAGGGCCGAGCCGCCGATCCCGATCACCAGGACGTGGGTGAAGCGGCCGCCGGTGCCGGCCACGGCGCCCGAGTGGACCTTGGCCGCGAAGTCCTTGATCGCCGCCACGGTGCCCGTAATGTCGTCGGAGAGCTCGCGGGTCGGGGCGAGCTCGGGGGCGCGGAGCCAGTAGTGGCCCACCATGCGCTTCTCGCCCGGGTTCGCGATCGCGCCCTTCTCGAGCGCGGCCATGTCAGCGAAGGCCTTCTGCATCCGGGGCTCCATCGAGGCAAGGAAGCCGTCCGGGAAGGGGATGCGGCTAATGTCGAGCGCGATCCCGAGCTCGTCGTACTGGTAGCGGTGCTGTTTGAAGCGGTTCCAGGTCATTTGGGTTCGTTCTTGTCGGTCACTGCGCCCTCCGAGGCCGAGGTCACCAGGCGCGCGTACTTGGCGAGCGCCCCGCGGGTCTCCTTGGGTTTCTTCGGCCTCCAGGCCTTCTGGCGTGCCTTCAGTTCCTTTGCAGACAGGTCGAGCGAGATGGTGTTCCGGACGGCGTCGATTGTGATCGGGTCGCCGTTCTTGACGATCCCGATGGGGCCGCCCACGGCGGCCTCGGGCGTGATGTGGCCGACCACGAACCCGTGGCTGCCCCCGGAGAAGCGGCCGTCGGTGATGAGGCCCACGGTCTTGCCGAGGCCCTTGCCCATGACGGCGCTGGTCGGGGCGAGCATCTCGCGCATCCCCGGGCCGCCGACGGGGCCCTCGTTGCGGATCACGATCACGTGGCCGTCCTTGACCCTGCCGCCGAGGATCGCCGCGAGCGCGGACTCCTCGGACTCGAAGACGATCGCCTTGCCGGAGAAGGTGAGCCCCTCCTTGCCGGAGATCTTCGCCACGGAGCCGCCCGGGGCGAGGTTGCCGTAGAGGATCCGCAGGTGGCTGTCGGGCTTGATCGGATTGGACAGGGGCCGGATCACATCCTGGTCGGCCGGGTAGGGGGCGACGTGCTTCAGATTTTCCGCGAGAGTCTTCCCGGTGACCGTTAGGCAGTCGCCGTGCAGGAGCCCGGCGCCGAGCAGAATCTTCATCAGGGGCGGCAGCCCGCCGATCCGCACCAGGTGGGACACGGCGTACTTGCCCGAGGGCCGCAGGTCGGCGAGCACCGGGACCTTGCGGCCGATGCGCGTGAAGTCGTCGAGGCTCAGCTTCACCTTGGCCGA
>CAISPT010000003.1 GCA_903887455.1 uncultured Opitutaceae bacterium
CGGCGTCGAGCTCTACGTCGACCGTCCGAGGGAGCAGTGGCCGATCGGGCCGAACGGCGAACTCGAGATGTACACGCGCAGGCTGGACCTCGACGCCCTCGCGGCCGAGGCGGCCGCCCGTTAGGGCCCCGCCCCTAGAGGGCGCGGGCGATCCAGTCGACGGTGACGGCGACGGCCCTGTCCGCGTGGCTCGTGGCCGGGTCCAGGACATTGAAGATGTGGTCGGCCCCGCCGATCAGCACGGCCTCTCGCGGCTCGCCCGGGGCCGCCTTCATGAGGTCGGGGTCCCCGTTGGGGACGAAGTCCAGCGAGCCGCGGACCGCCAATAGGGCGCCCGGGTACTTTGCGATCGAGCGGTTCAGGTCGATGCCCTTGAAGCTCTCGTAGAACGCGCGGTAAGTCGTGATCTTCTTCCAGCCGGCGTCGTAGGTGGAGACGCCGTCCCGAACGGCGGCCTCGGCGCCCCGCATCGTCATGATGAACTTCCCCATATCCCCCGTGGGGCTCGACCAGACGACGCCGGTCCTGAACCAGGCCGGATGCCTGCCGAGGACCTCGAGCTCCGTGGCAGAGCCAAGGCTCCAGCCGACGCACGCCAAGTGGCCCGCCCTGACTCCGGCCTTTGCGGTCAGGTATGCGTAGGCCGACTCGGTATCCTCGATTCGCGTCAGAAACGTCGACTCGATCACGGTCCGCTTGCGGTCGCCCTCGCCCCGGAAATTGATGCGAAGGCTGGCGACGCCCGACTTCGCGAGGCTCTCGGCCAGGCGCTTGTAGAGGTCTCCCGCCCCGTCCATGTCGTCGGCAAAGCCGTGGAGCAGGAGAGCCGTGCGCCCGTCCCAGGCGCCGTCGGGCACCATCCAGGAGCCCTTGAGGTCCCCCTTGACGACGACAGGCGTGTCGGAGGCGCGGGCCGAGCCGCACAGGGCGAGGGACGCGGCGAGGAGGAAGGCGGGAAGGAGTCTAGCCGGGGCGATGAGCGTATGCATAGGGGGTGGGTTCAGGGAGCGTCGATGAAGGGCACGACCGCGCTGAGGAATGCGTCCGGTCGCTCGATGGCCGGAGCATGGCCGGCTTGCGGGATGACCACCATGCGGGCCCCAGCGATCTTCGCGGCATCATCTCGGCCGTCGGCTTCGGGGACCACCCGGTCGCCGTCGCCCCAGACCACGAGCGTCGGGATCGAGATGGCGGGTAGCTTGCCGTCGACGCACTCTGAGAGGACGGCCCTGTTGGTCGTGATCGAGTGCTGCGTCCAGCCGTCGCCTTTGGAAAGGATGGATTCGAACTTCTTCCTGACCTCGGTTTCGGAGCGGCGGACGGGGTCGGAAAAGACCGCCCCGAGGATGGCGCCTGAGCTGCCTATCGAAGCGGAGGACCCGCCGGAGAGAAAGGCCTCGGCGAGTGCGCGGTGGCCGGCCGCGTCCACCAGGACGAGCTTCCGGGGGCGGGGAAGCGCGAACGAGGGCCCCGATTCGGGGACCTTTCCCATGGCTTGGATCGTGTAGTTGGTCGCGATCCAGCCGCCCAGCGATTCGCCGACAAGGACGAACTTGGAGACCTTCCGAAGCCGCAGGAACTCACCGAGCATGTCGACCCAGGTCTGGATGCCGTAGTCTATAAGCGGCTTGTCGGAGGCGCCCCAGCCGAGCTGGTCGGGGGCGATGACGCGGTGGTGCGCGGCCAAGGGCCCAATGCACACGCCCCAGTCGCCGGCCGCGCTTGATCCCATCCCGTGGAGCAGGACGATCGCGGGGCCGTCCCCCTCCTCGAAATAGGCGATCCTCTGGCCGAACACGGTCTCGATCTTCTGGGCCGGGAGGTCTGCAGCCGGGCACCGGCATGCCCAGGCGAGCGCCACAAGCAGCACGCCGCGGGAAAGGTTGAGGTATCTGGAAGTCATCGCCGGTGGTGGGCGCACGAGCTGTGGCGGACCCGGGGGTAGGGGAGCAGCTTTGGTGCCACGGCCCGCCGCCTAGCCTCCGAGGTACGCGGACTTCAGCTGGGGGTTGGTGCGTAGCTCCTCGCTCTTGCCCTCCATCGTCACGTGTCCGGTTTCCAGGACGTAGGCGTAGCTGCTGATCTCGAGCGCCAGGTTGGCGTTCTGCTCGACCAAGAGGACCGCGATGCCCCTGTCCCGGTTGATCTCTATGATCTTCTCGAAGATGGTGCTGATCAGCCGGGGGGCGATGCCGAGCGAGGGCTCGTCGAGCATGAGGAACTTGGGCTCACCCATGAGGGCCCGCCCGATGGCCAGCATCTGCTGCTCTCCCCCGGAGAGGGTCCCCGCCGTCTGCTTGAGGCGTTCCTTTAGACGCGAGAAGATGCTGAACACGTACTCGCGGTTGCGCTCGACCTCCTCCTTGTCCCGGCGCAGGTAAGCCCCCATCTGGAGGTTCTCGTCGACGGTCAGGTTGGAGAAGATCATGCGGCCCTCGGGAACGTGGCCCAGCCCCCGGGCGACGATGCGGTGCGCGGAAAGCCGGGTGACGTCCTCGCCCATGAAGCGGACGCTGCCGGAGGTCGGGCGAAGCAGCCCGGAGATCGTCCTGAGCGCGGTGGTCTTTCCGGCGCCGTTTCCGCCGATCAGGGTCACGATGTCGCCCTTGCCGACCCTCAGTGAGAAGCCGTGGAGCGCGGCGATGGCGCCGTAGGAGACGGAGAGATCGGATACCTCGAGCATCGTGTTTTAGTGGTGGGCGAACCCCTTCTCGTGGGGCTCCCCGAGGTAGGCCTCGATCACCTTCGGGTCGCTCTGGATCTGCGTCGGCGTTCCCTCGGCGATCTTCTCCCCGTAGTCGAGGACGGCCACCCTCTGGCACACGCCCATCACGACCTTCATTGAGTGCTCGACCAGGAGGATCGACAGCTTGAATTCCCGGTGGATGCGCTTGATGAGCGCCATCAGCTCGTCCTTCTCGGTCGGGTTCATGCCGGCCGCCGGCTCGTCGAGGAGGAGCAGCTTCGGCTGGGTGGCCAGGCAGCGGACGATCTCGAGCCTGCGCTGCTCCCCGTAGGGCAGGCTGGTGGCCGGGGCGTCGCGGTATCGCCCGAGATGGAAGAGATCCAGGAGCTCGTCGACCCGCCGCTTCACGTTCTCCTCGTCGCGGTGGTAGGAGCCCATTCGGACAAGGGTCTGCAGCGGGCTCGTCGTCCGGTGCAGGTTGCACGCGACCCGGACGTTGTCGAAAACCGAAAGGCTCTTGAAGAGGCGGATGTTCTGGAAGGTGCGGGCGATGCCGGCCTCGACCACCTCGTTCACCTTCCTCCCCGTGAGCTCCCTGCCGCCCGAGCGCACGACGCCGCTTGTCGGCTGGTAGACGCAGGTCACCAGGTTGAACACCGTGGTCTTCCCGGCGCCGTTAGGGCCGATCAAGCCCACGAGGTCCCCCTCCTCGACCGTGAGGTCGAGGGCGTCGACCGCCGTCAGCCCGCCGAAGCGGATCGTGACCTTGTCGAGCTCTAGGATCGGGGCGCCCATGGTGGTCGTCCTAGCTTCGGGCCGCGCGGCCTTTCCTGAGGCGGGCAAAGATGCGCGTGTAGTCGAAATTGAAGAGGCCCTTCGGCCTGGCCAGCATGAGGGCGATCAGGAGCAGCGAGTAGAGCACCATCCGGTACTCGTCGACCGAGCGCAGAACCTCCGGCAGCACTGTCAGCAGGATCGCGGCCAGGATGACCCCCGGCGTGTTTCCCATCCCGCCGAGGATCACCATCACGACGATCTCAATACTCTTCGTAAAGTCGAAGCCCGTGGGCGTGATCGTGAGCTTGAAGTGACCGTAAAGGCCGCCGGCGACCCCCGCGAAAAATGCGCCAACCACGAAGGCGACGATCTTGTAGCGGGTTGTGTCGAGGCCCACGGCCTCGGAGGCGATCTCGTCGTCGTGGGTCGCGAGGAAGCCCCGCCCGTAGGTGGAGCGGACAAGGCAGACGACCGTGAAGACGGAGAGCGCCGCCACCGAGTAGACCCAAAAGACCGTCGTGTAGTTGGGGATGCCGTTCAGCCCAAGGGCGCCGCCTAGCGAATCGACGTTCTGGAAGATGACCCGGATGATCTCCCCGAAGCCGAGAGTGACCAGTGCGAGGTAGTCCCCCTTTAGCCTGAGCGAGGGAATCCCGACCGCCAGGCCCGCCAGCGCCGCGCCTATGCCCCCCGCGATCAGGGCCGAAAGGAAGAGGAGGCCCTGCTGCAGGTCCGTGCCCCCGGTCTCGCCGAAGAGCCTCTGGCCGAGGAGGAGCGTCACCGCCGCGGAGAGATAGGCGCCGACGGACATGAAGCCGGCGTGCCCGAGGGAGAACTGACCCGTGTAGCCGTTC
>CAISPT010000004.1 GCA_903887455.1 uncultured Opitutaceae bacterium
CGGCGGCGGCGGCCCTGGCGGCGCTCGCCGCCCTCACCTTCAGCCAGAGCCGGCTCTACGCCGACGACGAGACGCTCTTCCGCGCCACGCTCCGCCGCAGCCCCGAGAGCTGGATGGCCCACCACATCCTGGCATTCAACCTCGCCATGGCGGGCGGGCACAGCGACGAGGCCGTCGCCGAGTACGAGGCGGCCCTAAGGCTCAACCCCGACTACCCCGACGCGCACATCGGGCTCGGCATAGAGCTGGCGCGCAGGCCCGGAAGGCAGGACGAGGCCCTCGCCCACTACCGGAGGGCACTCGAGTTAAAACCCCAGGCCGCCGACGCCCACAACGATCTCGGCCTCCTACTTTCCGGTATCCCGGGACGCTCGCAGGAGGCCCTCGCCCACTACCGGGAGGCCCTGCGGTTAAAGCCGGGGATGGCCGAGGCCCACCTCAATCTGGCCAACCTTCTGGCGTCTACCCCGGGCGGCGCGACTGAGGCCGCGGCCCATTTCGAGGAGGCGGTGCGTCTGGCGCCCCGCTCGCCCGAGGCGCACAACGCCTACGCCAGAGCCCTCGCCTCCACGCCGGGACGGGAGGCTGACGCCATTGCCCAGTACATGGCCGCGCTGGCCCTTAGGCCCGAGGACGCTGAGGCCCACGCGGGCCTTGGAGGGCTCCTCGAGGGTGTCCCGGGGCGGCAGGCCGACGCGATCGCCCACTACGAGGCGTCGCTCCGCTCGGATCACTCGGTCGCATGGGTGCACCTCGCCCTGGCCCTCCAGCTCTCGTCGGTCGGCGGGAGGCAGGCCGAGGCCGAGGAGCACGCCAGGGAAGCGCTCGCCCTCCGGCCGGACTTTCCCGAGGCCCACAACTGCCTGGCGATCCTCCTTGCCGAGAGCGGCCGGCTCTCGGAGGCCAGGGAGCACTGGCTCCGGGCGCTCGAACTGAGGCCGGGCTACCCCGCGGCGGCCGACAACCTCGCGAGGCTTGAGCAAATGACGCGCCGCCCGAAAGGAAGGTAGGTCCTTAAGGGGCCGCGCCGTCCAGCACCTGTCGGATGGTGGAGGCGAGATTCGAGGTCTCGGAGGGCTTACTCAGGAACGAAACCCGGCGTCCGGGAGCGGCTGCCCGCGCTCAACTCGGCACCCGCCTTCCTACGCGCCCTCACCGGCGACGTGCGACTCCTACTTGTTGAGTTCCCCGAGGGGATCCGGCGAATGACTCGCCTTCGGCTGGTTGGGTGGGTCTTAGCAAAGGTGACTCTTAGTCTGCACCCGGTTCACGAAGGCACGGCTGCGATCGCGGGGCAGTTCAAGCGCTGACCGTTCGACATTTCAATTTACGGTGATCCGAGGCCCTCAAGTATCCGAAGCGCGAGTGCGTTCTGCGGGTCGACGGCTAGCGCCCTCCTGCAACTCTCCCGCGCCTCGCCGGGCTTTCCCAGGTTCACCTCGAGGATGGCGGCGTTAAGGTAGGCCCCAACGTAGCGCGGGTTAATCCGGGCCGCCTCGGCGAACTCCGCGAGCGCCTCGCGCTCGCGTCCGGGCGAGCGCGCGAGCAGGATGCCGAGGTTGCTGTGGGCCTCCGGGGAGTCGGGTTCGAGGGCAAGGCTGGCCCGGTACTGCTCCTCCGCCTCGCGCTCCCGGCCCGGTAGCCTGGCGAGCAGGGCCGCCAGGCCGAATCGGGTGCCGGGGTCGTCGGGCCTGAGCCTAAGGGCCTCCATGTAGTGCTCGAGCGCCTCCTCGTCCCCTCCGGGCGTGCGCGCGAGCAGGTTCGCCAGGTCGGTGTGGGCCTCGGCGAACCCGGGACGAAGCCGAAGCGCCTCCCTGTAGTGCAAGAGCGCTTCGCCCTCGGCCCCTGGCTGCCCGGCCAGGAGGTTTCCAAGGTTGTTGTGCGCCTCCGGGTAGTTCGGCCGGATCTTGAGTGCGCTGCGGTAGTGGTCGAGCGCTTCGGCCGTCTTTCCCGCAGCCGCAAGCTCCACGGCCAGGTTGTTGTAGGCCATCCAGCAGGCCGGATTCTTGTCGAGCGTGTCGCGGTAGAGGGTCTCGCTGTCGCGGAAGGCGCCGCTCCTGTTCCTCGCGAGCAGCGCCAGCAAGGCGGCGAGCGCCAGGCAAAGCGCCCAGCCGACGGGCCGCGCCCGCGCAGGCAGGGCCTCGACAAGGCGGGCGGCCGCCCACCCCGCCGCCGCAAATGCGCCTACGCTCGCCAGATATTGGAAATGGTCGGCGACGAAGGAGTACAGGAAGGGGAAGACATTGAAGAACCCGAGCACCGGGAAAAGGGAGCCCGCAAAGAAGAGCCAGGCCGCAAGCGGGCCGCGGGCGCGGCCCCTGACCGCGAAGAGGGCCCCGGTGAGCGCGAGGGAGGCCGCCAGCAGGGCCGCTCCCGCCCATCCCGCGACCGGGTCCCAACGGGGATAGATGAACGTGAGGTCCGTCGGCCACACCAGCTTTCCCAGGTAGAACCAGACCACCCTTCCGGCGAGCAGCAGGCGCTCGGCGGGCGCGAGGTCGAACCCGGCGCCGTCAGCGCCGACCACGTGGCGCTCGACCCAAGCGGTGAGCAGCCCCGAGGAAGCGGCAATCAGGAACCACGGCAGGAGCGGGGCGACGTCGCGCCGAGCTTGAAGGCGGCCGCGCCGCCACCACAAGACCAGGAGAATCGCCGCGGGAAGGCTCGCCGTCACGGTCTTCGTGCCCAGCGCGGCCGCGAAGAGCAGGGAGGCCCCGACATAAGCCCGACGCCGGCGGGTCTCGCTGAAGTCGAGGTAGAGCCACCCCGAGAGCAGGTACAGTAGCAGGGAGAGGGTGTTCTTCTGCTCCGACATCCACGCCACCGACTCCACGCAGACCGGGTGCACGGCAAAGAGCAGTCCGGCGAGGGCCGCCGCGCCCCGGGGCTCCCGGCCCTCCCCCATCCGCCAAAGCCGGGCGAGAAGCGCCGCCAGCACGCAGGCGCTCAGCCCGTGCAGCGTCATGTTCAGCAGGTGGTAGCCGAGGCTGGCGTCGCCCCAGAGCCGGTGCTCGAACCAGAACGCGCTGTGGAGCACCGGATAGTACTGCTGGGTCTCCCTCAGGTTCGTCCAGATCCTGAAAAGCCCCGAAGCCCCCCGGAGGTCCGGCCGGGTCAGGTGGGCCCCGTCATCCCAGAGCGCTCCCCCATGGACGCTCGGCCAATAGGCGAAGAGCACGCCGACGGCGACCAGGGCCCCCAGCTGCCAGAGGGGTGGGCCCGCCATGGGCGGAGCCGTCGGATCCGGGCTCTTGGGGCGTTCGGTAGCCATTAGGGCTAGAGCATCATCCGGGGAGCCCCGGGCAACGATTATTGCTGCCCTTCCTAGCGGGAGTCCTTGTCGAGGACGTCGCGCACCGCCGCGAGGAGCTGGACCGTGTCGTAGGGCTTTTTGAGGAGGCGCAGGCCCGCGTTTCCAAGCCCCTCGGTTCCCAGCTGGTCGCCCGTGAAGCCCGAGAGAAGGAGCACCTTCTGCGAGGGTTTCTTGTGCCGGAATTCGGCCACCATGCGGGTCCCGCTCCTGCCGGGCATGATGACGTCGGAGAGCACGAGGTCTATCGACGCGTGCTCCGTGTCGAAGATCTTCTCGGCGCTGTCGGCGTCGCCCGCAAGGAGCACGCGGTAGCCGGCGGACCTGAGTATCCTGTCCATTGCGTTTCTGAGGGGAACCTCGTCCTCGACCACGAGGATAAGCTGGCCGCGCCGCGAGCCGGCCTCCGGCGCGGGGGCCACGGGCGCCTCGGGCTCCGCCCCCACCTCGGGCATCAACAACCTCACCGTCGTCCCCTTGCCGGGTGACGACGCAAGGGTGATGCCGCCCTTCACGCCTTTCACCATGGTGTAGACTGAGGCCAGCCCGAGGCCCGTGCCCTTCAGCCGCTCCTTGGTCGTGAAGAAGGGCTCGAACGCCCTGCGCCGCGTCGCCTCGTCCATACCCTCTCCTGTGTCGGAGACGCTGACGCAGATATAGGGCCCTGGGGGGACCTCCAGGTAGCTGCCGGGAAGCCGGTCCTCGATCCGCGCAGGCGCCGCCGACACCGTGAGGGTTCCGCCCTCCGGCATCGCATCCCTCGCATTCGAGCCAAGGTTGATGAGCGCCTGGATGAAATCGTCAGGGTTCACCTTCAGGGAACCGCATTCCGGAGCCACCGAGGTCTCCAGGTGGATCGTCGGGCCCACCGTCCGCAGCAGCATGGGAACGGCGTCCTTGATCAGCTCCGCAGCGGGGATCGCCCTGGGCTTGACGACCTCGGTGCGGCTGAAGGCCAGGAGGCGGTTGGTGAGCGTCGAGCCTCGCGCGGCCGCCCGGCGGATCTCGTCGAGGTCCTGGCGGACCGGGTCCGAGGGGCCGGCCCCCCTGTCCTCTAGCTCCCCTATCGCGAGGTCGGCATTCGTCAGCACCACCGCGAGCAGGTTGTTGAAGTCGTGGGCCACGCTGCCCGCCAGGCGCCCCACCGCCTCCATCCTGGCGACGCGGTGCAGCTGGTCCTCGAGCTGGATCCGCTCGCTCACGTTTCGCGTGTTCAGGACGAGGCCCCCAATCTCGGGCTCCGAGAGGAAATTGCTCCCCGCGGTCTCCAGGTACCGGAGGGTGCCGTCGGGCGAGAGCATCCTCCAGCGGACCGTCCCGGTCTCGTTGGGCTTGAGGACCAGTTTCTCGAAGAACGCACCCGCTTCCTCCCTGTCCTCCTTGTGCACCAGGTCCAGCAGGTCCATCCCCACCATCGAGTCCGGGGTGATC
>CAISPT010000005.1 GCA_903887455.1 uncultured Opitutaceae bacterium
AGGTAGTACTGGTCAGCGCCGGCTGACAGCTGGCGGGCGTTGTTCAGGACGGCCTTGTCTTGCGAATTCGTGCGGACCTTCTGAAACGCCGGGATCGCCATGGCGGCCAGGAGGCCGATGATGACGACAACGATCATGATTTCGACAAGGGTGAAGCCCTTGGTGTTATTGCTAGAGAGTTTCATTTGAGAGCCTATTTGAGTTTTGATGATGGCATCCCATTTGAGGCCAGCAGGTTGCCTAGAGGAAACCTGCGGTGCCCCAAGGGATGTCAATTACGGCGAGTAGGTGATCGTCCGGGTGCCCGCGACGCTCGTGATCGAGATCGTGACGCCCTGGGTGAAGCCAGTCGGGTAGTTCTCGTTGGCCACCGTGTTAAGGGCCTTGATGTACGAGGTCGGCCCGATGAGGTCCGACAATCCGCACGTCGAAACGCCGTTTTCGAGGTAGTATTGATCGCTAGCGCCCGACAACTGCCGGGCGTTGTTCAGGACTGCTTTGTCCTGGGAGTTGGTCCGAACCTTCTGAAACGCCGGGATAGCCATCGACGCCAAAAGGCCGATGATCACCACGACGATCATGATTTCCACGAGGGTAAAACCTCGGTTCTTAGTTTTCATGTGTCTTCCTAACGTTATGTTTGTTATTACTTTATTATATGCAGGCCCGAAATCCGGGCATTACTAGGGTATACGTAGGCTTATTGCGTTCAAGCTGCGAATGGCGTTTTCGCTACGTACTTTTTCGTAGGCCGCCTCGGACTTCAAAATCGATTTACACCTTAAAAACGGTGTAATCAATTTATCTCCAATCTACTTACGTGCTTTTTTCTTTGCCGGCGCCTTGGCCTTGGCCTTCGGCTTGGCGGCAGCTGTTTTCTTTTTCGCGGGCTTCTTACCTAAAATCAATTCGGGCACCGAAACGTCTTCCCCGTCCCTCCAAAGATGCTCGAGCCTGTAGCGGGCCCGGGTGTCCGGCGTGAAGATGTGCACCATCACGTCGAACGCGTCCATGACCGCCCATCCACTCTCGCCCGATCCGTCGACCCCGACGATACGGTTCTTCGAGGCGTCGAGCGCCTTCTCAAGCTCGACCCGCAGGGCGCGCACATGGGGCTCCGAGGTGGCCGTCGCGATCACGATGTAGTTGGTGATCGAGGACAGGGCGGTGATATCGATCACCCGCAGGTCCCCGGCCTTCTTTTCCTCTAGGGCTACGCAGCAGAGCCTTGCGAGGGCCAGGGAGTCTTCTTGGTTCAGTTTCAACGCTGTTCCCGATACAGGCCCTTTTGCCTGATGTAAACAATGGCCTTGTGCGGAACGAAATAATCGAGTGACAAGGCGCGCCGTGTGCGCTCGCGCAGCTCCGTCGAGCTGATGGCAAGAAGGTGGCCGTCACAGCGGTGCAACCTAAGCCCAGGGATGTCGTGCGTCGCCTTCACCGGGTAGCCAGGTCGCTCGAGAAAGATGAACTCCACCAGCTTGACGAGCTCTCCTATATCCTTCCAGAGATGAAGTTTAGGTAGCTGGTCGCCGCCGATAACCCAATACAGTTCGTCGTTCGGGTAAAGGGCCCTGAAATGCCGGGCGGAGTCGATCGTGAAGCTGACACCGCCGCGGGAGAGCTCGAAGTCGGAGACCTCGAAGCGCGTGTCCCACTCCGTTGCCGCCCGCACCATCGCCAAGCGGTCGGTCGCCGTCGACTGGGTCTCGTTGGGCTTCAAGGGGGCCTGGGCCGCCGGAACAATGATCAGGCGGTCGAGCTTGTGCTGCTCATAGGCGTCCTGCGCGGCAAGCAGGTGGCCAAAATGGATGGGGTCGAAGCTCCCTCCGAGGAATCCGATTTTCACGTGAAGACCGGCGACCCTGCTGGGTCGCCCCCGCCCGGGCAAGGCCAAACGCCCCTAGTGGCGGTCCGAGGTGTCCCAGAACACAAACATCATCATGGCTCCCATTATGATGACAGGGGCCATCATGGGAGTGCCTTACGCTGGAGTGTGATGTGCTTGGTGCTCAATGGGACGGGCTAAGTGGCCTAAATGACCCTTGAACATATACGAATGTTCCACGAGTATGCAAGTAAGCACTTGCATGACTACCCCACCCCGGGCTTCCCGCCGGCGCCCCCCGGCAAGGCAGCTGTTACTCTCCGCGGCCGCGCGTGTGTTTGCGCGTGACGGCCTGGAGGGCGCGACGACGCGCGCAATCTCGCGCGAGGCGGGCGTGAACGAAGTCACGCTCTTCCGGCACTTCGGCACAAAGGAGCACCTGCTCGAGGCCGTTGTCGGACGGGCGTTTGGCGACCGGCCGGCCAGCTCCCAGGCGGCGGGCCCCCAGGCGGCGACACTCAAGGCTGACCTGGAGTCGTTCGCGGCGCGCTATGAGGCGCTCCTCATGGAAAACCTGGAGCTCATCCGCGCGATGATCGGGGAGATCCACCGCCACGCGGTGTGCCAGAACCAGGCTCTCCAGGGGATATTCCTGCCGATGAGGGAGGCGCTCACGCGGCGCATCACGGGCGCCATCAGGACCGGGGAGGTTCGCGCGGGGACGAACCCCCAGCTCGCGGCGGACCTCTTCGCCGGCACGATCTTCTCCGCTGTTCTGCGACGGGCGACACTCAAGCGGCCCCAGGGCTACAGCGCCGCCGAGTACCGGAAGGCGAGCATCGACGTGTTCCTCAGGGGCCTCGCGCCCTAGGGCCCGCTACTCGAACGTCACGGTCACCTGGATCTCCACCGTCGCGTTCCTCGGGAGACCGGCCACCGCGATGGCGGCCCTGGCATGGCGGCCCTGGTTGCCATAAAGGCCCACAAAAAGGTCGCTTGCCCCGTTGATCACCTGGGGGCTCTTGTCGAAGCCGGCCACCGCGTTCACGTAGCCGGCCACATAGATGAACTCGCGCACCCGGCTCAAGCTGCCAAGCGCCGCCTTGATCGAGGCCAGCGTGTTCAGGGCGCACACCTGCGCGGCCGAGAACCCCGACTCCACCGTCTGCTCCCTGCCGACCTGGCCCGTGTGCGTGGGGACGCCGTCCCTGGCGCTGATAACGCCGGAGATCACGAGCGTGTTGCCGTTGATCCGGAAGGGCACGTAGCTGGCCGCGGGAACCGGGGCGCTTGGCAGCACAAATCCGAGCTCGGCAAGCTTTGCCTCAATGAGGTCCATGGGCCTGTCCTGACAGCTTTGCACGGTCCCTCAATCGAAAATCGCCTCGGGCAGGTATCCGGAGAGGGTGACGATCGGCGCGTTCACCATCTGGCTCACCTTCAGGTCCAGGCAGACGCTGCAGAGGATGAGCGCGAGCTCCCTGGAGAGGCCGAGCCTCCCGACCAAGTACCCGACCGCCCTCCTGACAACCGCGCGCGCAGCCTCGCGGGGGTCCTCGTGGGACTCGATGAAGACGTGAAAGGGCTTCGTGGAATACCTCGGAGGCACGAGCGCCGGGGGCACGACCGCGTACGGCCCGGCGGGCGCGGACGCTTTGCGGAGGTGGATCCTCAGGTCGACGGTCATGGGCGCCTCCATCCCGTTGATCGACACCTCCCCGTCGCCCTGAGCGGCGTGCGCGTCGCCCGCGCACAGGCCTGCGTCGGGAATGGAGACGGGAAGCCAGAGCCTCGCTCCCGCGCCCAGGTGCCTCACATCCATATTGCCCCCGAAGGCGCCGGGCGGACGGGTCCTGAACTCACCGCGCTCGGCCCGCTGGACGCCCATGATCCCGCAGAACGGGCTCAGGTCCAGGGTCACCCCGGGAATGCTCCGTGTCACCCCGCCCTCCAGCTTCCAGATGTGGAGGTGGGGATCGTGGAACTCGTCACCCAGGGCCCCCATCCCCGGGGTCACGCTGGTCCAGGCCCAGCCCTCGTGCCTGAAGCCCAGGATCTCGACCTCGAGGGCGTCGCCGGGCTCCGCCCCGCGGACGCCGACGGGCCCGGTGAGCGCGTGGATCCGGCCGCGGTCGATCCCCATGAACTCCGCGGCCGTCATGCCGGGGTGGACCTGGCCGTCGCTGGAGTCCTTCATCGCGAGGGTCACGGTGTCCCCCGGATCCACCGTTAAGACGTTCGGAAGGTCCCTGTTCCAGCGCGTGCACGACTGGGTGCGGTCTACGGTGTGATGCATGGGTAGTGTCTTCGTCCCGCCCCGGGTTCAGGCGCCCATCGGCCCCGGGTACCACTCCGACTTGTAGAGGGGCCGGCCCTCGCGGAACGTCGCAAGGACGTCCTCCGGAGTCACGCGCCCGACGATCGACGCCGGGATGTGCTGGGAGGCGCGCAGGTGCGGCTGGTGGAAATCGAGCACGACAAAGGTGGCCGGCAGTCCCTTGTCGATGTAGCCGCGGTGCCGGTCGCCGAGGAGCCTTCCAACGTTTGACGTCGCCATCCGCAGGATCGCGAGCGGGTCCGGGCGCACAGCGTCGCCGTACTGGCTCTTCGCAAGCTTGTAGGTGAAGTCGAGCTCGGCCAGGAGGTTCGGGCTGTTGAGGAGGCCATTGTCGGTCCCGAGCAGGAGGTTCACGCCGGCGTCCATGAGCGCCCGCACCGGCGGCATCGGAAGCCCCAGGTTCGCGTTCGCCCTCGGGTTGAGCGCCGCGGTCTTTCCCGACGCGGACAAAAGCGCGACCTCGGCGGCGGAGGCGACCGTCATGTGCACGATCAGGTCCGGGTCGTAGACCTGCAGCGCCCGCGCGAGGTCGCCCACCCCGGTCCGCGCGAGGCTCACGTCCCGGTAGCCCGCGTTCTCGAGGCAGTGGATGGCGCGCAGCTTGCCGAGGGAGCCCGTGAGCGCGCGGATCTCGGCCCATGCCGGGTCCGTCAGGTCGTTCATCGTGCTCTCGCTGAACCCGTCGCCCGCGGCGAGAATGGCCTCGAGCTCGCGGCGGGCGTCCTCCGGAAGCACGGCTGAGTTCGCCTCGAGCTCGGGCTCCCCGAACGGAACGCCCGAGAACTGGCCAAGGATGACCGAGTCGACGCCGGACAGCCGCGAGGCCTCGCGCAGGAGCTCGCTGCCGTCGGGGCCCTGCTCCCGGAAGTCGATGTGCGCCACCGTTCCCGTGCGCGCCATGTAGCGCAGGTGGTTGACGACGTGCGGCAGGTGCTCATCCCGGCTGATCTCGGAGAGCCTGCGGTACTTGAAACCGTTCGGGCGGAAGAAGCCCTGCTCAAGCGTGAGGCCCGTCGCCCCGTCGGGCATGCAGGAGTCGCCCATGTGGGTGTGGCTGTTGCACAGGCCCGGGATGATCACCCGGGTTCCCTTTTCGATCGCGAGCACGGGCTCGACGCGGTCCACCGTCACGATCGTGTCGGCGCTCCACTCGAAGCGCTTGCACATCCAGGGCTCCAGGCCCGGTCCCAGGAGCACGACGACGTCGTTCAGGGTGGTCATCTTTTTTCGGGGATTTGGGGAGGGGCGGGGTCCGGCGGGCCCGGGCTACCGGACGAGCCTGACAAGAAGGGTCGAGAGCGGGACCGCGGCGTACGCCTCGCGGAATTCCTCCAGCGTCGCGAACTCCCTGCCGGGAACGTGACGGCACGGGAGCTTGTACTCGACCTCGTCCCGGTCCAGCGGCCACGGCGAGAGCCTGTAGGTGTCATCACCGAGGGGCGTGCACAGGATCTCGGCGCGGGATCCGTCCCGCCTGGGATGGGCGTGCCTGAGGGCGAGGGGCCGCGGGAACCTCGAGCACACGATCAGGGAGAGGCTGTCGCACGCCTGGAGGAACTCGAACGCCCGACGGAGGCTCTCCGGGGAGGAAAAGCCAGCGTACGCGGGGCTCGCCGAGAGCGCGGAGACCATCTCGGCCTGCCGCCGGTGCTGGCCCTCGATGAAGCGGCCGTGGAGTTCGCGGTCGGCCGGCGACAGGCGGCTCAGGTCCGCGTGCGTCGTCAGCAGGTCGACCGTGTGAAGCGAGATGACCACCGCTGCGAACGCGTTGTCGGCGGCGACCGCCTCGGCCGCGCGGCCGCGGACCGCCAGGTAGTCGGCGAGGTCGATCTCCTCGAAGGCGCTGTAGGCCCCGACGAGCTCCTTCGAGAAGGCGCTCGGCCGGCCCTGTCGGGTGATGAAGGGAAGGCTGTCGCGCGCGGCCCAGGCGTCGTCGTGGCGCATCACGGCCACGAGGATGTCGTTCCTCGGGGCGGGCGGCGGAAACTCGCCGTTTCCCCAGTGGGCGGCGACGCCTCCGGCAAGCCTGGCGTGCTCCGGGTGCTCGACCAGCGTCCAACCCTGCTCCGTTTCGATGCGTATCATGGGGTGTCCCTCTCCAAGGGATGCTCGCGCCCGCCCCGCCCGTCGAGCGGATAGCTGCCGGGCGCTGCTCCACCTGGCTTTCGACTTTGCTTCATGGGCTACTCCTCCGTTCCGAAGGCCATGGGCGACTCCTGGTCGCTCGGCAGCGCGAGGTTGAGGATCAAGGCCGTCACCCCGCCAGCCGAGACCCCCGACTCGAGGAGGGTCCTTAAGAAGGACGGGAGGGTGGAGAGCCACTGGGCCTGGGAGGGCGCGCCGATCCCCACCGCGAGCGCCAGGGCGACGACAAGGGCGTTGCGGTGGCTGAGGCCCGAGTGGGCGATCAGCCTGAGGCCGGCCACCGAGACAAAGCCGAAGAGCATGAGGGCGAGGCCGCCGAGCACCGGGGCCGGCATCGCCGTCACCCACCGGGCCACGAAGGGGAAGAGCCCGAGGAGGGCCAGGATCGCGGCCATCCACCGGCCCACGTAGCGGCTGGCAACCCCGGTGATCTGGATCACGCCGTTGTTCTGGGCGTAGGTGGTGCTGGGAAAGGAGCCGATCAGGGCGGAGATCACTGTCGTGATCCCGTCCGCGTAGATGCCGGCGCGCATCCTGAGTCCATGCTCGGCACCCCGGGTCTTAAGGCCAGAGAGCTGCGCCGTGGCCGTCATGTCGCCGAGGGACTCCATGACCGACACCACGTAGATGAAGCTGAAGGGCAGAAGGAACTCCCACCGGAAGGAGAAGCCGTGCGGCGCCAGGTGGGGAAGCGTGATCCAGCCGTTCTCGCTCGGGGGCGGGGCGTGGAGGTAGCCGAACACCCCGCAGACCAGGTATCCCGTCGCGACGCCGAAGATGATGCCCGCAAGGCGGGTCCAGGGCTGGCCGACCGCCTGGGCGACGACCACGGCGGCGATCACGCAGCCGGCGATCGCCGCGCCTGCCCAGGAGGGCGCGCCAAGCCCCGGTGACGCGATGATTCCATACATTGCCTCGGGGATGATCGACAGGCCCACCAGGAGGACGACGATGCCGCACACGAGCGGCGAGAAGAACTTCCTGAGCCTCGGAAGGAAGGGCGCGAGCACCAGGTTCACGGGCGCCGCGGCGAGGGACATGCCGAACATGAGCGGCAACCCGCCCGCGTGGCCTGCCTGGCTGAGCGGCTGGATGAAGGCGAAGCTCGTCCCGGTGACGCTCAAGAGCCCCGACCCGATCGGGCCGATCCGCGTCGTCTGCAGGAATGTCCCGATGGCCGCAGCGACGAGCGCCATGCTCGTCAGGTAGGCCGTGTCGGCCGCCGAGAACTTCAGGATATTCGAGAGCAGGAGGGCGGGCGTGATGACCCCGACCACCATCGCCGAAACCTGCTGGAGGCTCACAAGGAGAGCGGCCCCGGGGGGCATGCGGTCCTCCAGTCCGTAGACGAGGTTATTCGGCGGACGCAGGACGGGGTCGTTTTCCATTGCGCAACGTAAGCAGGCTCCGGACCAACTCCACAAGGCGGCGCCGGGCAGGTGCCCCGAAAATGCCCCCGGCCGTGGCACGGATCGTGCACGCCCCCTTCCCATTCCAAGGACGCCCCGCAACTCCACTGCATGAGACTCTCCCGCTCAGCCCAGCGACGTAGCAACGACGACGGCCGCACCCGTGTTGACGCCACTTGCTCTCCGGGGGACGATGCCCGCGCCCGAATCCGGTAACCCCCCAAAGCACGCCATGCTGGTCACAAAACAACCCCTTCTCAGGAAATTCTGGTACCCGGTGATCCCCGAGGTGCTCCTCAGGGACGGACCGAAGCCCTTCACGCTCCTCGGCCAGGACCTCGTCCTTTGGCTAGACGGGGCGGGCAAGGCGACGGCCATGGACGACCGCTGTCCCCACCGCCACGCCCGGCTGTCGAAGGGGTGGATCCTCGACGGGCAGATCCAGTGCGGCTACCACGGCTGGACCTTCGACGGCGGGGGCCGATGCACGCGCATACCCCAGAAGGACGACGACAACCCGGCCGACATCTCCGTGCGCAGCTACGCGACGGCGCAGCGCTACGGCTACGTCTGGGTCGCCCTGGAGGAGCCGAAGGGGGCGCTGCCCGAGATCGAGGAGGACTCCGACCCGACGTTCCGGCGCATCTACGAGTTCTACGAGCCCTGGAAGTGCAGCGGCCTGCGCCTCATGGAGAACTCCTTCGACAATGCGCATTTCAGCTTCGTTCACCGCAACACCTTCGGGAAACTCAACTCCCCTACCCCCAGCAAGATGAACCTCTACCCGTTCCCGGACGGGCTCGGGTTCACGATGGACACCGTGGTGCCGGTGAAGAACGTCCCGCTCTCGATGAAGGCGCTCAACATGGAGAGCGCGGAGACGGTGCGCAACAACACCGGGACCTGGTGGATGCCCTTCTTCAGGAAGCTGCGGATGCGCTACCCGACGGGACTGGTCCACACGATCATCACCGCGGCGACGCCCATCGACGACCACTCCTCGCAGATCATCCAGATCGCCTACAGGAACGACACCGAGAGTGAGGCGAAGGCGGCCGACATCATCGCCTTTGACCGCGCCGTGGTGACCGAGGACCGCGAGGTCCTCGAATCCACGACCTTCGACACGCCCGTGGATCTCCGCCGGCGGGAGGAGATGCACATGGCCAGCGACCAGCCTGGGCTCCTGATGCGCAGGCAGCTGCTCGCCCAGTTCCAGGCGGCCGGCGAGTCCGAGGTGCACGGCTGGGGCGCCGTCCAGGGCGCGGCCGTCGGCAGCCAGTACGGCGCCAACCACCCCTTCGCCACCGAGGCGATGTGCCTGGAGATGACCTACGGTGACGCAAAGGGCGGCGGGGGCGGAGCGGCGGCCGAGGAGCGCCACTAGCGCCGCCACAGGGGGGGGTGGCACCAAACGTGCTCCCTCTGCGGCGATGCACGGGGACACGACCACACGCGCGGACACGAAGGGGGCGGTCCTTCTCCGGAAGAACTACCTTTCGGC
The DNA here is from genome assembly GCA_903887455.1 of uncultured Opitutaceae bacterium. Taxonomy (GTDB): domain Bacteria; phylum Verrucomicrobiota; class Verrucomicrobiia; order Opitutales; family Opitutaceae; genus Palsa-1447. The sequence goes on from CAISPT010000005.1 coordinate 9,225, forward strand.
GCTCGAGAACGTCGCCCAGTCGATCGGCACGATGGGTCCCGTGGCGACCATCGGGACGATCCTGCCGCTCCTGATCTACAAGTCCGGGAACGGCACCTGGCTCCTCTTCCTGTGCGTGATGGCGGCCTTCTTCCTGATCTCCGCCAACATCAATGTCTTCGCCTCCAAGATGGCCTCCGCGGGATCCCTCTCGGCCTTTGCCGAGCGGGGCCTTGGCAAGCGGGCCGGGAGCCTCACGGGCTGGTCGTACCTGGTGGCGATGGCCTTCGTCATCACGAGCTCGGCGATCTCGTGCGCCTATTACCTGGTAGTGGTCCTCTCCCGGGGACTCGGCGTCCACGTGGGGGGCCTCGGGGAGGCCCTTATCACCGTCGGGGTCGTCCTCGCCGCATGGTGGCCCGCCCACCGCGACATCAAGCTCTCGACGAAGACCATGCTGGCGGCGGAGTCCGTCTCCGTCCTTGTCATCCTAGCGATCCTCGTCTCCGCCATGGCGGGCTCCCACCACTGGGTCGACCGCGCGCAGCTCCGGCTCGAGGGTTCCGGCTTCCCCCAGATGCGGCTCGGATTTGTCCTGGCGTTCATGACCCTCGCCGGCTTCGAGAGCGCCACCGCGCTCGGGGAGGAGGCGAAGGCCGCGACGTCGACGATGCCGAGGGTCATGATGCTCTGCATCCTGCCGACGGGGCTCCTCTTTGTCGTCAGCATCTACTGCGTGACGGTCTTCTCCCACGGCCTGAACCTCGCCCTGGACCAGACCGACGCGCCACTCGACATGATCGCCCGCTCGATCGGCCTGCCGGCGCTAGGCTGGGCGAGCTCCCTCGGCATCGCGCTCAGCTGCTACGGGTGTGCGCTCGGGGGGCTCAATGCCGGTTCACGCGTCGTCTTCTCGATGGCCCGAAGCCGCCAGGTGCCGGGGTGCCTGGAGGCGATCCACCCCGCGAACGGAACCCCGCACCGCGCGCTGCTACTGCTTTCCCTGGTGGCGGCCGCCCTCCCCTGCGCCCTGATCGGCCTCGGCAGCTCGATGGCCGACGCCATGGACTACCTCATGCAGATCGCCTCCCTCGGCTTCCTCGGTTCGTACCTGGTCGTCTGCGTGGCGGCGCCCGTCCACCTGGCCTCGCGTTCCAAGCTGCGGCCCGCCGCGCTCGTCGTTGCGGTCCTCTCCGTCGCCGTCATCGCGGCGGCCTTCGCAATGAGCCTGGTCCCCGGAGCCGAGGGCCCGTGGCGCTACCTGCCCTATGTCTTCGCGCTGCTTCTGGCCACGGGGATGGCGGTCAGCTCCCTCTCGCCGGCCGCTCCCGCGCCCGGAGCCCTCGCGCCCGAGCCCGCCGAATAGCCCTCCCTGGCGCGACCGGGGCCCGGCCCCTAGTTGGCGAGGTGGACGTCCATCCAGGCGAGCGTCCTCGACCACATCTCTGCCGTGTAGACGTGCCCCAAGCCCGGGTAGACAAGGCTCTCAAAATCGTCCCTCTTGCCGTAGAGCGCGTACACGGGCCGCACGGCCGCCTCGATCTGGTGGACGCCGTCGATCGGCGATCCCGCATCCTTGTCGCCGGTCTGGAATAGGATCGGCCTCGGAGCGGCGAGGGCGATCACGGCCTCGCTGTCGAAGTGGTTGAGCATGCCCGGCACGAAGTAGCCGATGGAGTGCTCGTGGATGGAGCCGTGGGCGATCAGGTTCTGGTAGCGGGTCATGCATGCGATCGCCACGCCGGTCCTCAGACGCTCGTCGAGCGCCATCAGCCACCACGTGCGCGTCGCCCCCATGCTCATCCCGGTGACGCCGATCCGGTGAGGGTCGACCTCGGGCCGCGAGGCCAGGTAGTCGAGCGCCATCAGGTCGTCCCGCAGCAGCATGCCCCAGAATGTCCGGCCCACCCAGAGGTTGAACTTCGCCGCCGTCTCCTCCGCCGGGTTGTTGCGCTGCGTCGGCCCGTCGGGCCCGGTGCCGTTGCGTTCGCCGAAGCCGCTGGCGTCGATCCCGAGGACGACGTAGCCGCGCTTGGCGAACGCGGGGCCCGGGGCCTGCGGGGTGTGGCGGGACTTGAAGAGCTCCTCCTTGCCCAGGTCGTACTCCCCGGCGTGCCAGTGGCAGTAGAGGATGGCCGGCGAGCGGGCCGGCGCCCCTTTCGGGATAAGGATGTAGCCCGGGACGACCGAGCCGGCCAGGTTGTCGAACCGGAACTTCTCGACGATGTAGTCCCCGCGGTCCTCTCGGGACACGACCGTGACAGACGGGACGGCGGGCCTGGGCGGGAGCCGCCCGAGGAGTTCCAGGAGCTCCGCGCGGACCTGGAGCCGCTTCGTCTCCCACTCCGCGCGCGTGGCCGGGGCCGCGAAGTTCGGGGCGATGTCGGCCTTGGCGACCCACCGCGCGGCGGCCGCCGGTTCAGTCTGTGCCATGGTCGGGGCGAGCCATGCCAAGAGGATGGCGATCGATGCGGGGGTCTTCATGGGCTCCTGGGGTCACGGGATTGGAGGGCCGTCCGGGACGTGAAAGGTAGGGTCCTACCCGTCGGCAATTCCAATGTTTACCTGTCGCGCGCCCGCCGCCAACGTCAAACCGATGAAATCCCCTGGCGAGATACTGGTCGACGAGATCGAGAAGCATATCCCCGAGTTCCTGCTGGACCCCGTCGACCTGGCGATGTCCAAGGGCAACGCGGCCTTCACCGTGATCGACCCGAAGGGGCGCACGTTCGGCCGGATCGTCGGGACCGACGCCGACAAGGGCCGCTGGTGCTTCGGGATCGCGAGCCGCAAGGTGATCCAAGTCTGGCGCACGGGCTACGACACCGGCGAGTTCGAGGCCCTGGTGTACGCCGGTAAGCTCGACGAGGGCCCGACCGGCGTGAACCGCCCCGACTTCATCGGATGGCAGGGCGGCGTCGCCCTCGAGGACTCGTCCGGCGCGCCCTACGCGGCGGCGTTCTCCGGTTTCCGCGGAATTAACGACGTCGCCATCATCCAGAAATCCTGCGCGGCGGCGGGGCTGCGCCCGCGCACGCACACGGCCTAGGCCATCGCGCGGCAGAGCCTGTCGAAGGAGATGAACGCGCGCTGCACCTGGAGTTGGGTGTTCGCCGGGTCGAGGCCCGCCTTCCTCCATAGCTCCTCGGTGTCGCTCCAGAACGAGGACTCGCACAGGAGCCCGTAGCCGAGCCTGTCGGCGATCCTGCACGAGATGTGCAGCAGGTGGATGAAGGGAAGGTGCTTGCCCGTCGGGGACCTGTGGTCGCGGATCGCCCTCGGGATCTCGCCCGGGAAGTGCCAGGAGTCGAGGATGGTCGCCGTCGCCTGGGCGCTCGTCATTCCGAAAGTGTTCTGCTCCCAGACGCCGAGGTCGGGATGGACGGCCTGGTCGAACTTCTCGGATCCGTGGGAATCGGAGACGAACTGGTCCAGGGCCATGATTCCCAGGGGGCGCAGGAGGCCGACCGCGTAGGCGGTCGGCGGGTCCTCGTCGGCCACCTTTGCAAACTCCTCCATCAGGAGCGCCACGAGGATCGAGTTTTCGCGCACCTGCTTCTTGGACAGTCCGTAGGCGGGCATGGTCTCGGGCCCGACCTGGTCGATGGCCATGATGCCGACGATCCTGTGGATCTCCTGCAGGCCGATCAGCTGGCTGGCGGCCTCGACGGAGGCCACCGGCTCGTCCCGGGCCATTGCCGCGCTGTTGGCGATTCGGATGATGCGGCCCGCGAGGGCGGCATCGCGCTTGAGGAGGTCGGCCGCGTCGGCCAGCCCCATCCTATGGTCCCGGATCAGCTGCGTGAGCTGGGCAAGGATGCGCGGAGCACCTGAAAACCCCTGAGCAAGCCTCAAGAGGTCATCCTTCGTGTACAGGACGGTACTCATTCCTCTTGTTTCGGACCGATTCGGCGCCTCTTGAGCCAAAAAACGCTGCCCCAAGGCGAACCGGACGCCCCCGGGGAGGTCAGTGCCGGCATCATGAGCCTACCAAACATCCCAAAATCCCTCACTCCTGGCCTTGCTAAGGCAGCCCCGGGCGCTGCACCCGCCCGCAGGGTGCTTTCCGCGCTGGCTGCAGCCCTGCTCCTGGCGCTCATGCCCGGCTGCGTCGCTATCGTCGCCGGGGCCGCAGGGGCCGGGTCCGCCGTCGCCTACTCGACGGGCGAACTCGCCACGGAGGTGCCGAGGAGCCTCGAGAAGACCCAGGACGCAACGCGCGAGGCGGTCCACGGCCTGGGCTTCGCCCTGGTAAGCGAGAAGGCCGACGCCCTGGGCGCCGTGTTCATCTGCCGCACTGCGCTCGACAAGCGCGTGCGCATCGAGCTAGGCAGGGTCGCTGACGGCATCACCAAGGTGGAGATCCGCGTCGGCGTCTTCGGCGACGAGAGGGTCTCGCTCGGTATACTGGAGAAGATTCGGGGCGGACTCGGGCTTTAGCCCAAGCGGGGCGGCCCTTGCCCCTCGCGGGCCGAGGTGATACGGGTCGGTGGTGCCGGTGACGTGATCCCGGCAAAAACCCCGCCCCGACCTTGAAATCGCCCGCGATCCTTTCCCTCATTGCGGGAGCCTTTGCCGCAGCAACGGCTCTGGCCGCCCCTGGAACCCCCGGCCCCCCGCGCCGGTTCTTCTCCGATGAGAGCTACTGGAACCAGCCGATCCCCGGTGACGCGAAGACCGACCCCCGCACCGACCGCTGGGTGAAGCTTCTGGAGACCGAGCCCGGCGGGGAGAACTTCCTGATCAACAGCGAGCAGTGGACGATCCCCGTGTACGAGGTGGACGCCTCCACTCCCATGGTGCCGGTCGGCTTCCACACGCTCTCGCCCGAGGAGCACGTGATCTGGCACACCCAGCGCGCCCAGTTCGGCCACGGTAAGGGCTTCGGGCCCGTGCCCATACCCCTGGAGGCGAAGCCCGACCCCAAGGGCGACGCGCACCTGGCGGTCGTCGACTGGAAGCGCAACCTGGTCTGGGACATGTGGGCCTTAAGGACCGGGCCGGACGGCGGATGGCAGTCGAACACGGGCATGGTCTACGCCGCGGACGGCCCCGGCGTGTTCAGGACCGCGGACCTCGGGGTCGTCGACGGCGAGAGCGTCCACTTCCACGGGCCGAGCCGAGCGGCCGGGGTGCCCGCGGTCGCGGGGCTCATCCTCTACGACGAGGTCATGGCCGGCGAGATCCGGCACAAGGTCGCCGCGGCGTCGCGCTTCTGCGCCTACAAGGAGTTCGTCTTCCCGGCGGCGTGGACGGACGGGTTCACCGAGGGGGGAATCCCCGAGGGGACCACGATACAGCTCGACCCGACGCTCGACCTCTCCCCGTTCCCCCTCACGCGGGAGGAGCGGATCATCTGCGTCGCCCTGCAGCGCTACGGCATGGTGCTGGTCGACATTGCCCAGGGGCAGCCGGTCTACGCCGAGGGGCTCTGGGGCCATCCCGGGAAATCCTGGAAGGGAAAGCTCCGCTCGACGGGCGGCCTCTCCACGATCCCCTACAGGTACTACCGGATGATAGAGACCGGGCCGGCGACCCACATGGGGGACGGCCGCTCGAAGTTCCATTCCGTCTGGGACGACCCCCAGACCAAATAGGCCGCGGTTCACGGGAGCGATATTCCTTGCTGGCGCCGCGGCGCCGGATCACATCCTCACGCACGTTTGGAAGCCGCCCCCGCATTCCCGCACGCGCCGCCCCGTTTCTCGCGCCATCCGGCCGTCTTCGCCATCCTCTACCTGCCCTTCGGCGCGACCGGGGGCTTCGTGACCGTGGCCCTCGCGTTCCTCGCAACCAAGCACGGCCTCAGCGTGGAGCAGGGCGCTCTTCTGGTGGCGACGCAGCTCGTCCCCCAGATGAGGAAGTTCCTTTGGGCACCGCTCGCCGACTCGACCCTCAGCCGCTCACGGTGGTACGTCCTATCCGTGGTCCTTTGCGCCCTGGGGATGTTCACCATGGCGGCGGTCCCCCTCGGGCAGGGCACATTCAAGCTCGTGGAGTTCGTTGTCCTCTTGGCCGCCGTCGCGAGCACGTTCCTCTGCTTCGCGGTGGAGGGCATGGTGGCCCACCTGACCCCGCCCGAGGACATGGGACGGGTCGGCGGCTGGCTCCAGGCGGGTAACCTTGGCGGCAGCGGCATCGGGGGCGGCATCGGCCTCTGGCTGCTGACCCGCATCGACCAGGGATGGGTGACCGGCCTGATCCTGGGAGGGCTTACGCTCGCCTGCGCCTGCGCGCTCCCGCTGGTGCCGGAGGTCCGCAAGGACATGCTCGGTTCCACCGTGTTCGCAGCCGCCCGGCACACGCTTGAGGAGCTCTGGAAGATCGCCCGCAGGCGCGAGGGCGCGCTCTGTGCGCTTCTGTGCTTCGTGCCGGTCGGGACCGGCGCCGCAAGCGCCGTCCTCGGCCAGGCCGAGGTGGCGGCCCACTGGGGTGTCGGCGCCGACACGGTCACGTTGATCCAGGGGTTCCTGGGCGGGATCGTCGCGATGGTAGGATGTGTTGCTGGGGGCTACGGGTGCCTGCGCATGGGCGCGAAGGTGGGCTACATCGTCTACGGGGCCATGATGGCCGCCACCACCCTTGCCATGGCGCTGATCCCGGAGACACCGTCGGTCTACGTCGTCGGGTGCCTCCTCTACCAGTTCATCACCGGTCTCACCTACGCCGCGTTCACCGCCTTCGTCCTTGAGGTGATCGGAGCCAAGCTCGCCGCCACCAAGTACAACGGGTTCGCGTCGCTCTCAAACACGCCGATCTGGTACATGGGCCTTGTTCTCGCCGCCGTGGAGACGGGCTTCGGGACGAAGGGGCTCCTCGTTGCCGAGTCCGCGTTCGGCGTCGTGGGGATCCTCGTCTTTTTGGCGGCCACAAGAGTTTGGCGGACCGCGGCCGCTCCCGCCCTGACGCCCGCAAGCTAGCCTCGCCCCGCCCTCAGCCCCCGGCGATGGCCCCGATAACTAGGAACGGCTCCCGTCCCGAGGCAACCGCCTCGGGAAGCGGGAAGTCATCGGCCTCGAGTGAAAAGTCCCGGCCGTCGGCAAAGAACCTCACAAAGGCACGCCTTTTCTTGGTCGACTGGTCGCGAAGCGTCCCGAGTAGGACGGGATACGCGCCCTCGACGGCGTCGAGGACCGAGCGCACGGTCGCAACCCCCTTAACTTCCAGCGAGACCGGACCGCTCACACGGGCCAGGTTCTTCAGGTGCGCGGGAAGGATGACCTGGATCACGGGAGCGTCTGCACCTCGACCGAATAGACCGGCGGCAGGTCCCGCACGATGGCCTTCCACGTGTCCCCGCTGTCGGCCGAGCAGTAGACCTGGCCTCCGGTGGTGCCAAAGTAGACGCCGCACGAGTCGAGCGAGTCGACCGCCATCGCGTCGCGAAGGACGTTCACGAAGCAGTTCCTCTGCGGCAGCCCCTTGGTGAGTGCCTCCCACTCGCCTCCACCCGTGCGGGTGCGGTAGACCCGGAGCCTGCCGTCGGGAGGGAAGTGCTGGGAGTCGCTCAGGATCGGGACCACGTAGACCGTCTCCGGCTCGTGGGCGTGGACGTCAATCGGGAAGCCGAAGTCGCTCGGAAGGTTGCCGCTCACCTCCCGCCAGGAATCGCCGGCGTCGTCGCTGCGCATGACGTCCCAGTGCTTCTGCATGAAGAGCACCTGCGGGCGCGAGGGGTGCAGGGCGATCCGGTGGACGCAGTGGCCCACCTCGGCCGTCGGGTCCGGCATGAATTCGGAGCGCAGGCCGCGGTTGATCGGCTTCCACGAGCCCCCGCCGTCGTCGCTCCGGAAGCACCCCGCCGCCGAGATCGCGATGAAGATCCTCTTCTCGTCGACCGGATCCAGGAGGATCGTGTGAAGGCACATGCCCCCTGCGCCCGGCTGCCACCTAGGGCCGGAGCCGTGCTTGCGGAGCCCGGAGAGCTCGGACCAGCTCTTGCCGCCGTCACTGGTCTTGAAGAGCGCCGCGTCCTCGGCACCGGCGTAGACCGTGTCCGGGTCGGTGCGGGAAGGCTCCAGGTGCCAGACCCGCTTGAACTCCCAGGGGTGCGGCGTCCCGTCGTACCACTGGTGCGTGCCCGCAATCCCGTCGTACGTGAACGTATTGCCGACCGGCGCCCAGGACTTCCCGCCGTCGTCCGACCTCTGGATCATCTGCCCGAACCAGCTCGTTGACTGCGAGGCGTAGAGGCGCGACGGATCCGCGGGCGATCCCTTCACGTGGTAGATCTCCCATCCGCCGAAGTGCGGGCCGTCGACCTTCCAGCGGCTACGCGTGCCGTCGGAGGTGAGGATGAAGGCGCCCTTCTTGGTCCCGACAAGTACGCGTACCTGGCTCATGGGATAATGCGGTTTCGGGTTGGGGGTTCCGAGTGCGCGGGTGGTCTAGGTGCTGCACCCCCATTTGTCTACGACGAAGTGTGGTTCCAGGCGACAGTTTAGCCTGTCAGCTTGGCCCGCTTGAGCCCCCCGACCCGGTCAAAGTCACCGTCGGAATAGACCAACGTTGCGGAGTAAAGCAGCGCAGTCGCCGCGATCCAGTTGTCGTTTTCCCCAAGCCTGCGGCCCGTTTCCGCCAGTTCCCTGTCCAAGGCCCCGGCGCGGTAGGCCACCGCCTCGGAGATCGCGATCTTCCGAAGGTTCCTCAGAAGAATTCGAACCGCGGCCTCGCTTTCCCCCGAGGCAAGTTCCCCCACCGTCACCGCGCTGCAGGCGACGTCCTCGCCCGCGTGCCTTCCTAGGAATGCACGCACCCTCCCCACCCTTCTCTCGGAGAGTTCGCGCTCCAATTCAACCAGCGCACTTGAATCAAGCAGTAGCATTGCCCTTTCGCCTGGTGCGCGAATCCCTCGGGCGACACTGGTCGGCCGCTAGCCGATGCCGGCCCGCCTCCGTGAACAGGGCCCGCCCCTCTAGGGGCGCGAGGGACTCCATCCACTCCTGCACGGTCTTTGCGGGTTGGGCGTCTAGAAGTCGCTCCAGAAGGTCGCTGTAGCTCTCGCCCACGCCGCGGCTTTTCCGGAGCCTCTTGGCGACGTCCTGCCTGAGTGTAACGGTCGTGTAGGGCATACATTTAAAATGCATTATGCATTGCCACCGTCAAGCCTCCTGGGGAATACCCACGGCAGGGCGGGGATTGCATATGCACCTTGTCCCAGACACGAGCACCCCATAGGCAAGTTGTGTGAGCTCCATCGCATTCCGGGTCCTGGCTGTGGCATTCACCTTGTCCGCTGGAGCCGCTTTCGCCCCACCTGACCTGACCGCCGGGTCCGTCGATCTTCCCGCCATAGATACCGGCGTTGCAACGGTCACGATTCATGCCGGCAGCGCGGTCCTGTGGGACTATTCCTCCAAAGGCGGAAACCACCGCCACGATATTGCCGCTCCGGTATTCAATATCGACGGCCGTGATGTCACGTTGGGCCTCAAGACGGTGAGCCCCTTGGGCGCACCCAGGGAACTGCCCAACGGGTGCAAGGAATACATGTTCATCGGCGAAGTGTCCAAAGAACCGGGCTTACGCCTGAAGGTCGTATTCAGGGCGGCCGAGGATGACCCTATTGTACGCTTTCATTACGAGGTGCTGTGCGACACGCCAAGGCACCTCACGAAGCCCGCCGGGACCGACAGGATTAGCTATCTCGGGTTGTCCCTCTCGAGGCTGCCCGAGGCTACCGAGCTGCGCCTTTCCGAATTCGTGGAGCTGTATCACAGCTACATGCCCGTGGAGCGCAGCCTTGATGATCGATTCTTCGCCGATGGCGAGGAGGCGATGGGCCCCCTGCTGCTGGCAGGGGACGCCTCCGAGCAGCTCCTGGTCGCCTACGAGCACGGCTCCACTGCGCCAGACGAGTTTCTGCATTACCGTCTCTCCCCGGATCGCTCGGTCGTGCTCGAGGCGGTCAAGGGCAACTATTGGTCGGGCGAGGTGATCGGCCCGGATGCCCCCTTTGCGACCGTCTGGTTTGAGCTCGGGGCGGTCCTGGGCAACCGAGCGGATCTGCAAAGGGCCTACCGTAATTTTGTCCTGAAGCATCTCGCCTTGAGGAGCGCCTCGCGCAGGCCGCAGGTGTTCTACAACACCTGGAACTACCAGGAGCGCCTCAAGCACTGGAAGGGCAAACCGTACCTTGCCGAGATGAATGCCGACCGGATGCTGGGCGAGATCGATGTCGCCCACAGGATGGGCGTCGACGTGTTCGTCATCGACGCCGGCTGGTTCGGGAAGCCCGGCGACTGGCAGCCGAGCGAGCTTCGTTTCCCCGACGGCCTGAAGGGGATCAAGGCAAAGCTCGACGCCTACGGCATGAAGCTCGGGCTGTGGTTCGGACCTACGACGGTCGGGCTGACCTCCCAGATGATGAAGACCCACGCCGATTGTGCGCAAACCCTCGACGGAAAGCCGCGCGACCCGTGGGTCGTCTGGGAAACCGAGGCATCCCAGTGGTGCTGTGTCGTGAGCCGCTACGGCCAGGATTTTGCCAACAAGCTGATCGAGCTAAACCGCCAACTGGGCGTCACCTACTTCAAGTTCGACTCGGTCGACCAGTACGGCTGCAACGACCCGGGCCATGGGCACGGCACCGCGTCGAACTCAAGCGCCGAGAGGGGCGACTGCTACGCCTTCCAGATGCCGCTGGCCATGGCGCGCATCGCCGAGACCGTGAGCAGCGCCGTCCCTGACGCGATCTGCGATTTCGACATGACGGAGTCGGGGCGCAGCTTCGGCTTGGCCTACCTGAGCGCCGGCAAGTACTTCCTGATCAACAACGGGCCCTACCACCAGAACTACGACCTGCCCCTCCCCCCCGACGACAACTGGAACCTATTCTTCTACCCCGGGCCCGCGCGGGACTGGATTTGCCGCACGCCCCTCGCCTTCGACGCCTGGATCCCGTCGACGCTGTTTCTCACCCACTACCTTCCCGATGAGCCCGAGGGCAACCAGATGCTGAGCCTTGCCTCGCTGATCCTCGGCCAGAACGGCATCTGGGGCGATCTTCCCGCGCTGCCGGAGGCGGGCGTCGCGCGGTTCGCCGGGGTCCTCGCCCGGTACAAACGGGTGAGGGACGACATGGCGGCGGCGTTTCCCGTGGTCAGCGGCCCGGTGGGCGGCGCGCCCGAAATCCATGAGAAGATAGGCAGCAACGGGAGGGGTGCCGTCGTGATCTTTGCGAAGGAGGGAAACTTCCGGTACGTGACGGAGCACCGCGCAGACCGGCAGGTCTGGCATGACGCCGGGACTCAGGTCTCCTTTGATCCCTCGGGTCGCGCCATCATCACTGCGACCTTTGCCCCGGCGGAGGGTCCTTTCCCAAAGGCGGGGGCTCACATCGTCTTCTTCGGCGCCGAATAGGCCCGACCCAAAGGTGCCGGATCTGTCACTTGCCCTGGAGCAAGTGCGCCCCCGGAATCCGTAGCACATAGGCGTAACGGCACGGCAGCTCGTCCGGCGACACAGGCGGCATCGTGATGCGGAGGGAATCGCCGAGAACCTTCGTCTCCACAGTCCCGTCGCGGCCGAGGAGCGTGACGCCGGAGCCCGGCGACACGTGGACATCCCTGATGAGAAGCTCGCGCTCGGGCCAGCCCACCGTGATGGCATAAAGCACGTCGGCCTTCTGGGTGAAGTAGACCTGCTTGACGGCATGACCGTGCACCGCCTTCTGCCCCACCAGATCCATCAGGTCGTACTTCACCCTGTACTCGCCAAACTGCTGGGCGGGCACGGGGCCGTCCGTCCATTGGCAGGAGCGGCCGGCAAACCGCGTCCCGTAGATCGCCTCCCCGTTCACGCGCAGCCAGTCACCCATCTCGACCAGGCGCTGCTGCATGATTACAGGGATCGTCCCGTCCGCGTTGGGCCCGATGTCGAGGAGGAGGTTCCCGCCCCGGCTCACGGTGTCGATCAGGAGCAGGAGGCAGTTGCGCGCGCTCTTGTAGTCATCCAGCGACTCGGCGCGGTTGTACCCGTAGGAGAAGCCCATTCCCTGGCTCTCCTCCCAGGGATGCGAGGATCCCTCCATGCCGGCCGCGTACTCCGTGGTGTAGTACCCGCCGTGCTTGTGCCGGGTTTCGCTGCCCCACCTGTCGTTCACCACGACCTCGCCCCGGCTGGGTGATTCGTTGAAGAGCCAGGCCAAGAGCTCCTCGCTTCTCCATTCCTTCGAGGTCATCTCCCACTCGCCGTCGCTGAAAATGATGGCGGGCTTGTAGCGGGTGACCACGTCCTTGAACTGCGGGAAAAGGTGCTCATCCACGAACCGACTCCTGTCCTTGAGCCAGAGCGGATTGAACCATTCGTAGAGGGAGTAGTAGAAGCCGAACTTCAGGCCCCTGGCCCTCACCGCCTCGGAAAGGTCCCCCAGGAGGTCCCGCTTGGGGCCGATCTCGACGCTGTTCCAGGGGCGCCCCCAGTCCCGGCTCGCCTCGGCGCTCGGCCACAGGGCGAAGCCCTCGTGGTGCTTGGAGGTCGGCACAATGTACTTTGCCCCCGACCGCGCAAATACATCGGCCCATTGCTTGGGGTCAAAGAGCTCCGCACGGAACCGGGGGGCAAAGTCCGCGTAGGAAAAGCCCTCCCCGTAGTTGGCCTTGTGGAACTGCCACCAGGGGTTGTCGGGCTTCTTGTCGGCCATCTTGTTCCAATACCATTCGGCATACTCGCCCTTCACACCCCATGAAGGGACGGAATAGACGCCCCAGTGGATGAAGATCCCGAACTTGGCGTCCTGGTACCACCCGGGGCACGCGCGGGCGTCGAGCGAGGCCCAGTTGGCCTGGTACTGCGTGTCGGCGACCAGGCGCGGGGTTGCGAGCACGGCAAGGCAGGTGGCGGCGGTGAGCGTGCAAAGAAGCGGTTTCATGGTTGGGGATCGACCGGGGTCCTGGGGTTGGCGTTGGGGTCTGGGGGATATGCTGCTCGGCGGGCGCTCCGAGGGAAGGCAGCCCCACCGCGGGCTGCGCCGTCACTGCCTCGCAGGGTCTTTGGTGCCCGGGGCCGGGCTCGAACCGACACTTCCTTGCGGAAAACGGATTTTAAGTCCGTAGCGTCTACCATTCCGCCACCCGGGCCGCTGCAGAGGGGATTCCTGTGAATCCGGGGCCCGAAGGCGAGTCTTTGATGGAGGCGCCCTCAGGAGCCGTAGGCCCGCTCCACCCTCGCTATCCTTATGGAATATCCCGCGTACCAGGTGCTCTTTCCGGCTTCCTGCGCCGCCCGATGCTCGAGGTTCGCCTTCCAGCGGATGATCGCCTCCTCGCTCGACCAATAGGAGACCGTGATCCCGAAGCCCCCGGACGACCGGGCGCTCTCGATCCCAAGGTAGCCCGGCTGTCCGCCCGCAAGCTCCTCCATCCGCTCCGCCATGCCGGCGTAGCCGCGGTCCCCCTCCGTCCGCTCCGACGTGAAGATGACCGCGTAGTAGGGGGGTTCGGGCGTCTTTGCGAAGGGCATGGGGGCGCTTGGCTCAGGCCCAAAATTAGGCTTCCCAATGGCGGCGGCAAGAGACGAACCTCTGGGCATGACCATCACGTTTAAGAGGGCCCTCGCCACCGCCGTCCTCGCCCTGGGGTCCGCCGTCACGGCATACCCCTGGGCCGCTGAGGGGCACCGGGCGGTTGGCCTCGTCGCCACCCGAAACTTGAACGACACCGCGCGCAAGGCGGTCGTGAAGATCCTGGGCAACGACGACCTATCGGCAATCGCCGTTTGGATGGACGACGTCAGGAGCGCGGCCTTCCATTCCGGCCCGCTCGGCTCCGATCCCGAGGCGCTCCGCTTCAACGCCCTCTTCCCCAAGAACGGCGAATGGCACTACGTCGACCTGCCGCTCGGCGTGAAGGCCTACACTCTAGACGGCGAGTACGAGCGCAACGACGACGTGGTGCACATGATAGAGCAGGCGGTCGCGGTCCTGGAAGGGACAGGCGACACGAGGATTAGCCCGCGAGAGGCGCTCTGCATGATCGTCCACTTCGTGGGCGACCTGCACCAGCCGATGCATGTCGGAAACGGCGTGTTCGCAACGGCGCCCAATGGGACCGCGAGGCTCGTCGAGGATCCCGTGGCCGCCCGGGGGCTGCCCAATGACAAGGGCGGCAACGCCGACTTCTTCGGTCCGGGCAAGTACGACGAGTTGCACGGCTACTGGGACTTCGAGATCGTCGAGAAGTTTGCGGGCTCGAAGGACCCGACCGCGGCTGCCGCGGCCATGGAGAAATTGGTCGCCGGCGCAGGCCCCGAGTGGAGGAGCCAAGGCGACTACCACCACTGGCCTGAGAGTTGGGCCACCGAGAGTCTCGCCGCAGCCCGCACGGCCTTCGCCGGGATCACCT
>CAISPT010000006.1 GCA_903887455.1 uncultured Opitutaceae bacterium
CGACCGCCGCCGCGCGCACGAGCTCGGGAGCCGGGACGCCCGGCCCCTTCCATCCCGACAGGAACACGAGGGCCGGGCGGATACGCTTTCCCGAGGTGTCGATGCAGTAGTCGACCATCGCCCGGATCTCCGGCTCGAATGAACTAAGCTGGCCCCTCAAGAACTGGTCGAGCGCCGCCATGTGCGGCGAGAGTTCCTGGAAAACGCCAGCGAAGGCGTGCGGCCCCTGCGGCGCGGGTTGGGCGGTGCTTTGGTCCCTCGGCATGAACCTCCGGACCCTAGCCCCGATTCGCGAAACCGCCAATCAAATGTCGCCGGGAGGCCGAGGCCCCTGCTGTCAGGGGACCTCGTAGACCTCGATCAGGGCGATGCCCGTGGCCGAGGACGTCGAACCGGAAACCTCCGCCGTGTACGTCCCCGGGGGGAGCACGATGAGGATGGCCGAGTCCGCGCTTCCAGAGGCGAACGCAAAGGCTCCCGACTTCTTGGCCGCAGCCGAGACGAGCGCCGCGTCATTGCCCGTCTCCCAGGCGTAGTTGTCGCGGACCAGGTTCTGGTTGTTGTCGAAGAGCTGCAGGTGCGGGGTCGCCAGGGCGCCCGAGACGCCGAGCGGCGCGAGGGCCGGACCGGCGCCGCGGATGAGGAGTTTCTTCGGCGCGGTCCCGTTGATGCTGATGCCGCCAATCATGACGCTGGCGCCACTGCCCACGTTGCCGCGGGTCGAGATGTTGATCAGCTTCTTCGACGAGAACGGCACGTAGCCGTCGAGGTCGTAGACCTCAGCCAGCGCGATGCCGGTGGCACCGTTGACGCCGGTCACCTGGGCCGTGTAGGAGCCGGGGGCAAAGGTCGCCACCAGGGCCGAGTCGGCGCTTCCCGACTTGAAGGCGAAGGCCCCGGTCTGGGTGTCGGCGTTGGTGACGGCCCCGGCGTTAACCGGATCCGTACTCCAGCCCGTGTTCGAGGCCACGAGCACCGAGGAGGAATTGTAGACCTGCAGCTGGGTCGCCGAGACAGCGCCGGAGAGCCCGAAGCCCGTCAAGGCGGGGCCCGCGGCACGGACGAGGAGCTGCTTCGACGTGGTGCCTCCGACCACAAAGCCCGTGATCATCGCGTTGGCGCCGCTTGCCACAGGGCCGCGGGTCGAGATGTTCTTGAGGGCTCCGTCGCTGAAGAGCCCGCCCGAGACCTTGGCCGCGAGCACCGGCCCGCTGGCCGCTCCCGAAACCGCGCCAGAGATCATGCCGGTCGAAGAGTTGAGCGTCCCGGTGAAGATCGTGGCGTTCTTCGAGTTGGTGAGGGTGAACGAGCCCGAGGAGTCCGTGATGTTTCCATAGCCGACGTCCTTGGCACTGCCCGAGGCGAAGTAGGCCATCACCTCGCCGTCGGCCCCGACGATGGCCGTCACCTGCGTCCCGGAGGTGCCCGAGATCGTGCCGGTGTAAAAGCCCTGCGCGACCGTCACGCTGCCTGCCTGGGTTGAGGTTCCGATGTAGAGCTGGCTCGGGTTAAGCGTGCCCGAGACACCCGTCGCGGAGGCCGTGCCGTTAAGGAGATTCGTTGAGAAGTTCCCGGCGGAGCTCACGGGGATACCCGAGGC
>CAISPT010000007.1 GCA_903887455.1 uncultured Opitutaceae bacterium
CCCTTGAGCGCGGCCTCGGCGAGAAGGTTCTGGTCGTGGAGTAGGCGGGTCCTCGCATGCTCAAGGGCGAGGAGCTCCCCCACGCAGGCCAGGAGCGCGGCAAGGCCGGCGGTCGTGGCCCAGGGCAGCCACGGGGGCAGGGGGTGCTTCGGATCGTCCATGGCTCTTGTTCTTGGTTCGACCAGCGTGGACGCCCTGGCGCCTCAGTAAAGCCCGAGCGCTCGCGCCCGTCGGAAAAATTGCGCCACGAAGGGTTCCCCTGCGAGATCGGCCCAGGGCCGATTTGAGGAGACGCGGACAAAGGCCTGAGGGGCGCCCTTCCTGAATCCAAACCGGAGCGCGATCCGGACAAGCGCGGGCACGCTGCGCGTGCCCCCGACGTCGATCACCCGCCCTCCGTAGATCTGCCAGAACCACACGTGCTGGGGATAGTCGGCGCTCAGGAAGAGGCGGTGCTCGGCGGGCGGCAGCCCGGCCTGCCCCACGGTGAGCCGCACCCGCGGATCAGGCACGGCCCTTGGCTCCCATCCGGCGCCCGGCCAGCAGGCGTCGGGAGTGTGGGAGCCGACAGCGCCTGCGGACGCCTGGCCGGCCGGCCAATAGGCGAGATAGAGCGTCACCTGCTCGGGACCGGCGGCGCCCGACCGCATGTAGGTCCTCTCCGCAAGGTGTTCGGTCCTGAGGACTCCCGCGAACTGGTAGAGATCCCCGCGGGTCACGACACGCCATCCGTCCGCGGCGTCCGGCAGCACGGCCAGGAGGTCGGGGGCCGGGGCGTCCCCCGGGGGCCCGGGAAGGGTGTTGGCCGCAAAAAAGGCGAGGGTAAGGCCCGCCAGGCCAAGAATGGCGGCAAGGATCCCCTGCGAGAGTCCCCGGCCCGCGCGGCGGACCGGAGGGGCTGCCCCGGGACCCGCCGGCGCGGGGGGCTTGCGGTCGAGCAGGACAGCTGCCCAGGCCAGGAGGCCTGCCGTGGCCAGGAGGACGCCGTACCCTGTCGCGTCGTGCCACAGACCCTCCACTCGGATCCCGCGGCTCACCATGAGTGTCAGCAGAAGCGAGCGCAGGAAGTTCATCGCCAGGGCGAGCGGGGCGGAGAGCGCGATCACGAGGACCCGCGCCCACGGCCTCCGGACGAGGGCCGCGGAAAAGAGGACCCCGGCGAAGACGCACGCAACCAGGCTTCGCACGCCGCTGCAGGCCTCCTCGATGCCCACCGTGCCGCGTGCCAGCTCGATGATGTTGCCGTGCCGGTGGGCGGCGATTCCGAGCAGGTCAAGGGTCTCCATGACACCCCCGCTCACCCAAAGCTGGAGTGCGAGGGTGAGCCTCGAGTAGGTCCCCGGCGGCATGGGGGCGCACAGGGGCCAGAGGAGGGCCGCCGCAAGGGCTGTCCAGCCGAAGGGGACCAGCGCGCTCCTCGACCCCGAGAAGGCGGCAAGCGCGGCCGCGGCCACCAGCGCGAGGCTACAGGCAAGGGTGAAGTCGACCACCGGGCTCGACCAGTCGAGCGTCACGGCAAGGAGCCCGGCCACCCACAGGACGGCCAGGCCCGCGGCCCCCAGCGTCGCGGTGAGGATGGCTGCGCGGGACTCCGGAAGGAAGGATCCCGACCCGGGGCGGAGCCCCAGGTGGACGAGAAGGGCGCACGCAAGCGGCATCAGGAGCCCGTGGGAGAGGTCGGGATCGTGGGTCCATTCCGGCCACAGGTGGACGACAAGCGCCCCGGCGAGGAATGCCAGTGCCAGGAGGTTGAACTTTGCCGAGGTCGGCGGCCCGACGGGGGCCTCGCTTCCAGTCACGAGCCTGATTGTGGCCATGCGCTCAAGCTCGCGCAACGGTCAAAAGCGGGGCCCGCGGTGCGGTCCACCGTGCTGGCAGGGCGGAAATCCATGGCCTTGCCCTAAAAATGCCATCCATTTGCGAAAGTGTGGCGCTATTCGTGCCGATGACTCCCTGATCCGGGACCTCCCCGGGGGCCCGGTGCGGCACATTTTGGCAAGAAATGACTAAAGATTTTTGCGGTTCGCATTGAAGGTCTGCAGCCGTTGGTCCGATGGAAGTTAGATGAGGTTTTTCTCTGACTTGGTCCGGGCGCGGACCTTCCCAAATGGGCCGGCTGCAGCCGGGGCTTCCGCGCGGCCGGTTTCGGGGCAAACGCCTTCCACCGCCTGGACCCGTTTTTCCATTCCATGACCACTCCCGTCCTCTCCGTTCCCCGCGAATCGCTGCTCCAC
>CAISPT010000008.1 GCA_903887455.1 uncultured Opitutaceae bacterium
CGCGGGCCTCGCCCAGCAGGCCATGCCCTATATCATCCCAAATGGCGGCACCGCCTCGTCGGACATCGGCGAGGTCGGGGCCGTTGTTCCGCTGGCGGAGCTCAGCATCGCGGTGCGTCCCCTTGGCACGCCCTCCCACAATTGGGGCCAAACCTCATGTGCCGCTTCCCCGATCGGTCGGAAAGGAATGTTGGTGGCGGCCAAGGTTTTGGCGGCCACAGCCGTTGATCTGCTCGGAGATCCGCAATCGGTGCAGGCCGCAAAGGATGAGTTTGCAACCAAGACCGCCGGCAAACCGTATGTGGTTCCGCTTGAGCCAGGTGCCCAGCCCAAGCCGTTTCAATGACAGGGCAGCCGTCAGATTCCCCCGAACATGCGGCATCCAGAGCCGCGCGTCGGGGGTCCAGCTAAACTGTCGTCGACTGAGATAATGTGCCGGGGGATAACGGGCACGGGTGCCAGGAGTTACGTAGCCTAAAAGGTTTACGGATGTTTTCGTTGTTTTCTATCTCGTTATTCACAGGCCCTTTCTAGTTTTTGTGTATTGAGATCGAGACCGGGTCGCATATTTGTCTTGAGAATCGGTCTCATATATTTACGGAGAAGCCATGCCTGCAGGATGCTCGCGCACTCGACGCATTGCCCTCCTTCTCTCTGCCCTACCCTGCGCTGCGGGCCTTCGTGCGGAGATGGCACCGTTGCCCGACGACGCATCGGCCTACGGAGCGAATGTCTTCCTTAACCCGGTGGTGATCCACGAGGACAAGACGGCCCCCTATTTTTCCTCGTCGGCGAGCTCGGCAACGAAGACCGAAACGCCGATCCAGGACCTTCCGCAGACCGTCAACGTGGTGCCGAGGGACCTGTTCGTCCTGCAAGGTGCCCGTTCGATCGAGGATGCGCTGCTGAACATCGCAGGCGTTAGCCCCTCCGTTGGCGACGGCCAGCGCGACCAGGTCTACATCCGCGGCTTCAGCGCCCAGTATGACCAGTACCTCGACGGCGTGCGGGACGAGGCCATGTATTTCCGCGACCTCTCGAACATCGAGCGCATCGAGGTGCTCGAGGGCCCGTCCGCGGTGCTCTACGGCCACGGGTCGGCGGGCGGGATTGTCAACCGAATCTCCCGGCAACCGACCTCCACGTCCTTGGGATCCCTCGGGATCACGCACGGCGCATTCGACCAGCGCCGTGCGGAACTTGATTCGGGAGGCCCGCTGGGAGCTGGGGGTCTCACCTACCGCCTCGACGCCGCCGCGGAGGACTCCGGCGGATTCAGGGGGCAGTATTTTCTTGAGCGCTACCACGTCTCCCCCTCGGTGGCCTTCACGGCGTCCCCTTCGACCAGGATCCTGCTGCAGTACGACCTCCTGAACGACCTGCGCCTGGACGATCTCGGCATCCCCGCCTTGGTCGGCCCTCCGGGGAGCGGATTCATGGGGACCGCGCCGGACGTCCCGGATGCCACCTCGTACGGATCGCCCCACTCCTTTGACCGGGACTACGTGCGGGCGGCCGTCCACACCGCGACCCTGACGGTTGACCACGGGTTTGGCGGCACCGCGTCGCTGCACGAGGTATTCCGTGCGGAGCACTACGCGCTCGATCGAAACAACATGCTCCCCACCGGGGTTTACATTCCCTCGGGCCTTCCCTTCGCAAGCGATCTCGGCTCGGTCTGGGTGAAGCGCTCCCAGAGGCGGATCCTGCGCTTCGAAAACGACCTCTTCAACCAGATCGAGGCCTCCTGGACCGTTGGCACTCATGCCTTGACTCAGACCCTTCTGGTCGGTTTCGAGGCCGGGCGCCAAAGCGCCGACTCTAACTCGAAGCAATACAACGCGCCGGCGGTCAGCCTGGTCGACCCGGTGCTCACTGACGTCACGCCCAACACCCCGGCGGCGTCCTCCACGTACTCGGCGGCGAGAGCCGACACGGCGGGGCTCTACCTCCAGGACCAGCTTGTGTTCCCCGGCGGGTGGAAGGCGCTGGTTGGCCTGCGGGCCGACTACTACGAGGTGGCGCAGCAGAATAAGCTGCCGCCCTACGGCGCGATCAAGACATTGATCCGCACCAGCAGCCCCCGCGTGGGGCTGGTCTACGGGTCACGGCCCGACCTCTCGGGGTACGCCACGGTGAGCCGGTCCTTCTCGCCGGCCTCCGGCGACGGGATCTCGACGGCCGCCACCACGGCGGCCCTTGCGCCGCTGAAGGCGACGAACCTGGAGGCGGGCATCAAGAGTTCGCTCCTCGGCGACACTTTGGGCGCGACCCTGGCCGTGTTCCAACTGACCAGGGACATCACCGAGACAGACGCCGCCACCCACCTCACCACCTCAGCGGGACGCCAGCGCAGCCGCGGCGTCGACCTTGTGCTTGCGGGCCGGGTCACCGGGCGCTGGTCCGTGTCGGCGAGCTTCGAGCTCCTCGACCCGGTGATCGTCGACGGCGGCCGCGACAGCGCTGGGATTCTCCTGAGCGGAAGGACGCCATCGCTCGTTCCGAGGAACAGCGCCAGCCTCTACACCACCTATGACCTGGGACACGGCTTCGGGATCGGCGGGGGGACGGTTTCGATGGGGGGGCGCTTCACTTCGAACGACGACTCCGTCTCGCTGCCTGCGTTTACCGTCGTCAATGCCGTGGCCTACTACCGGTGCCGCCGCTGGGAGGCCCGCATGAATGTGAACAACCTCCTGGACCACCGGTACATCATAACCGCCGGGGAAGGGACCGACTACACGGGGCAGACCGTCATGCCGGGTGCCCCCCTGAACGTGTCCGGCTCCCTCCTCTGGCGTTTCTAGGCCCGAAAGCCCCCCGGGAGCCGGGTGCGGCACCCCAGCCGCCCGAGCGCGCAGACGTCATCAAGTATCCAAAGATTGTGCCGATACTTATGGAACAGAGCCGCCGTCCGACTGCCCCGGGCTGCGCACTTTTCCCGCGTTTGCGACCATGAGAAAACCCACCGCCGTCCCTACGACTACAGAGAGAGCGTTCAGGATAAACGAGGAGTTCTTCTCGTGCACGAACGCCAAGGGCACGATCCTCGCGGGAAACTCGGTCTTCCAGCGGGTCAGCGGCTACTCCGAGGCGGAGCTCGTGGGAAGCCCACACAACCTGATCCGGCACCCCGACATGCCGAAGTCCGTGTTCCGCCTCTTCTGGAACACGATCCTGGCCGGAGAGCCGATCGCCGCGCTGGTGAAGAACCTCGCAAAGGACGGCGCCTACTACTGGGTCGTCGCGCTGGTCGCCCCCACCCGCACCGGCTTTGTCTCGATCCGTTTCAAGCCGAGCAGCCCGCTGCTCCCCAAGATCGTCTCCCTCTACGAGGCGATGCGCACCATAGAGCGGCAATGCGAGGAGCGGGGCGAGGACGCGAATTCGGTGATGGACGCTTCCAGCGCCCATCTCGCAGGCTGTCTGGCGTCGCTCGGTTTCCCGAGCTACGAGGCGTTCATGAGGGGCCTACTCCTTCGAGGGGAGATCGACGCACGCGACGCCGCGCTCCGGCGCGAGAAGCTTGCCCTGATCCCCCCGTTCCCGGAGGGACACCGGTCCTCGGAGGTGGCAGGACTCCTGCGGGATTTTTCCAGGGCGGGCCAAAAGGACCTCACGGAGGTCGAGCGCCTCTACACCGAGATGAGCGAATTGGTGGAGCTTGACCGGTCCCTTCTCGAGAAGTCGAAGGAGGCCGTCGACCTCTCCGAGCAGTTCAGCCTGGTCACGATGAACATCGAGATCCAGGCGTGGCGCTGCGGCGACTCGGGCCGAGGTATCCCCGTGGTCGCGGGCCACCTTTCCGAAACCGCGCAGGCGATAAGGCTGGCGGTGCTGCGGGTCCAAAAGAAGGCCGAGGACATCTCGACGCTGATCGGGCACGCCCTGTTCGGGGTCGCTTGGGCCAGGCTCCAGCTCGAAATGGCGATCAAGCACTACCACGAGGTCCGAGAGGAATCCCTTGCCGGCGAGCTCAAGGAGGGAACGCCGGAATTCGCGACGCGCGTCCTATTGGTTGGCTCCCTCGCCGAGGCCGCGCGAAGCACCCACCAGAGGACCACCGTCACGCTTTCGCAGATGGAGAAGGCGCTCGTGTCCATGGGCGAGGAATCGGAGACCATGCGGAGGTTCATGGTGAACCTGATGGTCTCGAAGGTCGTCGGCCTTGCCGAGGCCGCGCGGCTGGTGGGCGTCGACACGCTCAACGCCGCATTCGAGGACCTGAAGGTCCGCGTCGACCGGATCCAGGCCTCCTTCGGCAGCCTTGAGCTCCTGATCGAGAAGCTTCTCTCCCACGCCCAGGCTGCCCCCCACCTATCACTCGTGCTTGACCACGCCACCGGCGGCCTGGAGTCGAATGCCGAGGCGCTGGAAAGGTGCAACCGGAAGAAGCCCGCGCCGGAGGCGGCGCTCGCGCCGGTCGGCGACCTGGCAGAGGCGGCCGCCTAGGGCGCCCGCGTACCGGTGCCCATCCGGCCCCTCGAACCCTCCAAGCTGCTCCCCCCCTACCACGGAGCATTTCCGGACGTCAAAATGTTCAGTCGAGCGGCACCTGTGCCGATAAATAGGCCCATGAACGGATTTCTGCACGCTTCCTTCGGAGGCGAACGCCCCGTCGCTGCCCCGGGTGATGCCCGCGGGGAGCGGACAGGAATCGGCCATCCCGAGGGACCGATGGTCTGGCTCCCCGCCCAAAGCAGGGTCGCCCAACAGGCTGGCACCGTCAGGACGGAGAGAGGGCTGCTGGCCCGATGGTCCCCGCAGTACCCTTACGGGCACCCCGGAGAGCCCGCCTGACCCAGTCATGTTCCGCTTCCTTCAGCGCCAGTCGATCGCCCTGCGCCTGGCAATCTACGCCACCTGCTCGATGGTGTCGTGCCTCATGTGCGGCCTTGCCGGGGCATACGTCACCCGCTGGAGCCACGCGCAGGAGCGGAGCGTCTCCGGGTCGACGGCACAAGTGCTTCGCGCCGAAACGTCCGCGACCATGGACCTCCTCGCGAGCCAGAAGGCCCTCGACGCGGTGATCGAGGCGAGCGGCGCCGGGGCCTCCGAAAAGAGAGGGTCCTACGAGGCCGCGGAGCAGGGTGCGCTAAAGTCCCTCGCCGCGGCCGGTGGGGCCACGGAAGAGGCGCGCGCCGTATTCGAGGCGGGTGACGCCGCCGCCGATCGAGCCATCTCCGGTGACAGGAGCGGCGCGACCGCCATCGCCGCCTCGAGGTTCGCGCCCGCGCTCAACGCGGCGCTCGCCGGAGTCGCCGAGCAGTCAAGCCGGTCCCTCGCCGACATCGAAAGCAACAGCCTTTCGCTCGAGCGCGAGGTGAGCCTATACTCGAAGATCGCGGCCGTCATCGCATTCTTCGCCACCGCGTCGATCGCCTTTTGGGGTCGTTACTTCCAGAAGGGGATCACGATGGAGCTCTCGGGGATGGCCTCGTCCCTGGCCGCCACCGTGGGGGTCGTCGAGGACAACTCGCGCCGTCTTTCCTCGTCGAGCCGGAAGCTGGCCGACGGCGCCAGCCACCAGACCTCGGCCCTGGAGAGCACCTCCGCCTCGATGGCGCAGATGGCGGCGATGGCGAAGCGAAATTCCGAGAGTTCGGGCCGGGTGAACGAACTCATGGCCAAGCAGGCCATACCTAACTTCAAGCTGATCCACGAGCGGATGGCCGCCATGGAACACGCCGTCAACGAGGCGAGCAACGCGAGCCAGGAAACCTCCAAGGTGATTGGAACGATCGACGAGATCGCCTTCCAGACCAACATCCTGGCGCTGAACGCGGCCGTCGAGGCCGCACGCGTCGGTGAGGCCGGCCAGGGATTCGCCGTCGTCGCCGGGGAGGTCCGAAGCCTGGCCCAGAGGAGCGCCGACGCCGCGAAGGAGACCCAGGACCTGATAGACCGCTCCAACGCAAAGACGAAGGACACGCTCGAGCTCTACCGGCAGGTATCTAAGCTGATCACCCAGAATGGCGAGATCACGACACAGGTGACGTCGCTCGTCTCGGATGTGGCCAACGCCTCGCGGGAGCAGGAGCAGGGCATAGGGCTGGTGAGCACCTCTGTCGTGGAGATGAACGAGGTGACACGCTCCAACGCGGGGCATGCGGGGGACACAGCCAGCACGTCGGCCCAGCTCCACAGCGAGGCCGAGGCGCTCGGTCAAAACCTTTCGCGCCTCCAGGTTCTTGTCGGGGGCGGCAGGGTCAGGGACCTGATGCTCCAGTCGGACGTGCCCACAGCGGCGCCAGCGCCCGCGGCCTCGTAGGCCGGGGCCGCCTCAGGCCCTGGCGGTCGCCAGCACCTTCGCCACCAGCTTCTCGAGCTCCTCGTTGGCAAAGGGCTTCGCGAGCACGGCATCGGCGCCCATGGAGATCGCCGTCTGAAGGTAGTCGGTGGCGCTGATTCGCCCGCCGCCGGACATGGCGATCACCCGCACCGTCGGGAATTTCCGGCGTACGGCCCCGATGGTCTCGATCCCCTCCTGCTCGGGCATGATGATGTCCGTCAGCACAAGGTCCGGGGTCCTGTCCGCGAGGAGCTTCATCGCCTCCCTCCCGTTGGAGGCTTCCCTCACTTCGTAGCCCATGCGCTCGAGCGCCATGCGCACGATTACGCGCACGGCCTCGTCGTCATCGACTAGAACGATGTTGGGCATTGTTATATGATCTTTAAATTCAGCCAGATAGGTTGATTCGAGCCGGATCCAAGGGACGGGTCCGCAGCGGCCGTTTAACCGCGGTAGGCGCGTGTCGACCGATGAATAATTCGGCGCGGTGGGCGTTGGCAACTCCGGATGACTAAGTATCTCCCTGCAGGGGCCCGAGGCCGTCCGGGGTCGCGGCTTGTGGTTCCGGGCCAGCCGAAGCCCCCAGGGCCAAAGGAAAGCGGGCCGCCGCGCCCCTGGCGCTCGCGGCCCGCTGCATAGGACAGGCCGGGGGCACGGATTGCGCCCAGCCTGCCCGATTGGAAATCGGGACCCTAGGACTTTCCCTGGTTCGATTCGTCAACCACGACGAAGAGCGTCGAACCGCGAGACCAGAGCCTCAGGAGGGTCTTCTTGCTGTCGGACTTCTCACTCAGCTTGACGGCGTCCTGGGCGGACTCTACCCGGTGCCGGTTGATCTCGAGGATCACGTCGCCCGCGCTGATTCCCGAGCGGGCGGCCGCCGAGTCCGGGTCCACGTTGGTCACGAGGGCGCCGTGAAGGTTCGAGGGAAGGTTGAACTGCTGACGGGTCTCGCTCGTGAGGTCGTCCACGGCGACGCCGTTTAGCACCCCCTGGTCGTCGCCCGACGACGCCAGCTCGTTGCCGTCATGGGGCGAGCCCGGGCGCTCGCCCGTGGTCGCCTCGATCTTCAGGTCCTTGCCGTCTCGCAGCACGTCGAAGGCCACCTTTGTCCCGGGCGCCTCGCCGCTCACGGCGAGCGCAAGGTTGTTCGAGTCGGTGACCTCCTGGCCGTTCATCCGGGTGATGACGTCGCCCTCCTTCAAGCCCGCGCGCGAGGCCGGGCTGTCCGGCGTCACGCCCGCAACAAGCGCGCCGTTGCGGGTCTTGAGGTTGAAGGAGTCGACGAGGGCCGGGGTGATGCTCTGGATGTTGACGCCGAGGAACCCGCGCACGACGTGGCCAGACCTCACCAGGCTGTCTGCGACGTGACCGACCATGTTGGACGGAACGGCAAGGCCGACACCCTGGAAGCCCCCGCTGCGGCTAAGGATCGCCGTGTTGATGCCGATCAGCCTTCCGTCGACGTCCACCAAAGCGCCTCCCGAGTTGCCGGGGTTGATCGCGGCGTCGGTCTGGATGAAGTCCTCGTAGCCGTGAACGTCATTGAGGATCCCGACGCGTCGACCGGTCGCGCTCACTATCCCGCTGGTGACCGTCTCCCCGATGCCGAACGGGTTGCCGATGGCAAGGACGCGGTCCCCAGCTAGGATTTTTGAGCTGTCCGCAAAGGTGATCGCCGGCAGGTCCTTCGCCTCAACCTTCACGACAGCGATGTCGGTCAGGGGATCGCGGCCGACGACTTTCGCCGGGAGCTCGCGCCCGTCGGCGAGAGCCACCGTCACCGAGTCGGCGCCTTCAACGACGTGGTTGTTAGTGACGACATAGCCGTCGGAGCTGATGATGACGCCCGAGCCGAGCCCGTTCATGGGCTCCTGGCGCATCTCGGGCAGGTGTCCGCCGAAGAACTGGCGGAAGAGGGGGTCGTTCATGCCGGGGCCGTCTCCGTCCCTAAACTCGACCTTCTTGGCCTTGGCCTGGACCGTGATCTTAACGACGCTCGGGGACACGCGGCTCACGACGTCGGAGTAGCTCACCCGGTCGGACTGGCCCCGCTGCACGGGGTGCTCGTCCTTCCTGAGCGTGATCGCCGATTCGGACTTCTCGGCGGCCCTGATGGCGACAAAGGCGCCGGCGAGGGCGAGCAGGGACGCGAACTGCGCGGCCCTGCGGAAATGGGTATTCTTGAACATGGGTATTGTCATGGTGACGCAAGGTAGCACCGGCCCATGGCCCTATCCTTTCGCAATGATTACAGATTGGTTAGATTGGCCCCGCCCCACGCTTTGCCCCTTTAAAAATTGGCCGGGGCAGGCATGATCCCCTGCATGCGAGTTCTCGTGGTGGAGGATGACGACAAGATCGCCTCGTTCGTGGTGCGCGGCCTGAAGCAGGCGGGCTACGCCGTGGACCATGCTCCCGACGGCGAGACGGGTCTGGCCATGGCGGAGTGCACCGACTACGACGCGGCGGTCGTCGACATCATGCTGCCAAAGCTCGACGGCCTGAGCCTGGTCAGGCGCCTGAGGGCCGCGCGCAGCACGATCCCCGTGCTCTTCCTGAGTGCGCGCACCTCCGTCGACGACCGCGTGAAGGGCCTGCAGAGCGGGGGCGACGACTACATGACCAAGCCCTTCGCCTTCTCGGAGCTGCTGGCGAGGGTTCAGGCGCTCATCCGCCGGGCCTCGCAGTCTCCCGAGGCCACGCGCCTGAGCGCAGGGGACGTCGAGCTGGACCTCGTCACCCGCGAGGTCACCCGCGCCGGCGAACGGATCGAGCTCCAGCCGCGCGAGTTCTCCCTTCTAGCGTTCTTCCTGAGGCACGCGGGCCGGCCCGTCAGCAAGACCATGATCCTCGAGCACGTCTGGGACTACAGCTTCGACCCCCAGACCAACGTCGTGGACGTCGTGGTGTCGCGCCTCAGGTCCAAGATCGACCCCGACCGAACCCGGATCGAGACCGTGCGCAGAGTCGGCTACCTCTTCAGTCCCCATGTTTGAGCGCCTCAGACGGTCCCTCGCCCTGCGCCTGGCAGGCCTCTACGCCCTGGTCTTCGCCGCGGCAGCGGCCCTCCTCTTCGCGGCGCTGTACTGGGTCCTGGCGAACGCGCTCGAGGCCAGGGAGAAGGGCGCGGTCGAGCGGCTGGCGGCAAGGCTCAGCCGGGTGTACGAGGAGGGTGGCGCGCTCGCGCTGCGCTCCGAGATCAACTCGAACACGGCCCCGGAGGTCCGCGCCTTCTTCGTCCGGGTCGTGACGGCAGGCAACGAGACGGTGTTTGTCTCGGTGCCCCCGGACTGGGTCCAGACCCAGGTGCTGAGCATACCGATCCCTGGGGGCGGGGGCCTGGAGGCCACGCGCCAGATCAACACGGTCAGGGTCCCCCTCAACGCCCTCAAAGACTACGCGGTCGCGTCGGCCCAGCTCCCCGACGGGGGTGTCCTTCAGGTCGGAAGGAGCACGGACAGCCGTGCGGTTCTCCTGCAGCCGTTCCGCCTGGCCTTCGCCTGGGTCGGCGCCGCCTCGCTCATTGTTTCGCTGGCCGTTGGCACCGTCCTTGCCTGGCGGGCAACCCGGCCGATCAGGCTCCTTTCGGACACGGCGCGCCGCATCATCGAGACGGGCGACCTGTCGGCGAGAGTCGCCGGCTCCGACGGCACGGACGAGCTGGCGATCCTGGTCAGGCAGTTCAACACGCTGCTCGAAAAGAATTCGGCGCACGTGCAGGTGCTCCGGGAGACCCTCGACAGCCTCGCCCACGACCTTCGCACTCCCC
>CAISPT010000009.1 GCA_903887455.1 uncultured Opitutaceae bacterium
CCGAGGACAAGCTCTTCGCGACGCTCGACCCGACCACCCGCCAGCTCGTCCTTCCCGGCAACCAGAAGATCCTGCTCACGGACACCGTGGGGTTCATCCGCAGGCTGCCCCACGGCCTGGTGGAGGCCTTCAAGGCCACGCTCGAGGAGGTGCTCGTCGCCGACTTCCTGATCCACGTGGTGGACATCACCAGCCCCCACTTCGAGAAGCACAGGGAGACGACCTTAAGCGTGCTGGCCGAGCTCGGTGCCGGCGACAAGCCCGTCGTGAACGTCTTCAACAAGGTCGACCTGGCCGATGCCCTGGAGCTGCGCGCAGCCCGGCAGTCAGTGCCCGACGCCCTCTTCCTGAGCGCCCGCACGAAGGCCGGTCTCGACCTCCTGGTCGAGCGCTGCAGGGAGATGATCGCGCACAGCTTCGGATCGGTGACGCTCCTGGTGCCGCACGACCGCTACGACATCGTCGCAAAGCTCCACGCCCTGGGCCACGTCCAGAGCCAGGAGCACCGCGAGGACGGCGTCCTGGTGACGGGCCGCTTCCCGCCCTCGCAGGCGGGCCTCCTCGACCCCTTCGTGGTAAAGGCCAAGCGGACGAGGAAGCGGCCTAAGGGGTGATCGGCGCCACCGCCATCCCGTTGGCGATCCCGTCGCCGGAGGTGATGGTGCAGATCGAGATCTTCTCCTTGACCGTCTGAACCTTGATCTGACCCTTCTCGGTGAAGGCAACGTCGAGCGTCTCGCCGGTCGCGGGATCGCGGAGCACCTCGGAGGTGCCCACCTTGAAAGTCTGCCCGGCCGCCACCCCCTCGCGGGAGCCGCGGTTAATGTAGACCTGCGTCCCCTTGACGAGGACCACGTTCCCGCTCCAGTGCAGCGTCGGGATCTGCGTCACGATGAAGGCCACCGCGTCGTCGATCGCGTGCTCCATGGCGGTGCCGACATTGGTCTTCTTGAACCCGCCCATGTCGCCGCTGAAATTGCGGTCGGTGAAACCGATGGAGAGGGCGCTGCTCTTGACCGAGCCGAGCACCTTCTTCGAGGCGACGACCTGGCCCGTCGTCGAGTCGACGACGTAGACCTCGGCGTTGATCTCCGCCGTGCCGCCGCCGCCGCCGAGCCTGACGCCCCCGAATGCGACGCCTCCCGACTGGCCCGATGTCGTCTGGAAATTGGTGATGACGCCCTTAACGAGAAGCTGCGCCGGGGTCATGTTGCCGGTCGTCGGGGCCTTGTCGCCGCCCGCCACCCGCCCGCTCTTCGCGAAATCCTGCTCCTTCATCGCAGCGTCGCGCATGTCCTCCTGACCGAGCACGATGAACTTGCCGGACTGCTGGAGGGAGTCCGTGAGCATCTCGCCCCAGGTGTCCGAGAGGTTGAACTGGCCGCCATTGTAGCCCGCATGGTTCTCGAACTTGGTCACCATGATGCTGAACCGGAGTCCGCCCGCGGACGCGTCGGCGGGGGCCGCGGGCTGGGCGCGGGACTGAAGGGGGATGAGTGCGCTGAGAAGGACAGCGAGAGCGACGGATTTCTTCATGGCCGGACCTGGTGGGGCTGGATGGGTTGTACGGATTCCGGGAGGCCAGGGCCGCAGCTGCGACCGTGGTTCATCGGGTGAAGCTTACCCCGCCTGATTGTCGCAAACGGGTTGTATTGGCAAGGATTACCCGGCCAGGGGGCTTCGTCCGCGCCACTGCACCCTAATAGACGATTCCTTCCGTCAGCTCGTCGCACACGCCGTGCTTTGTCAGCATCTTCACGGACAGCGACTCGCGTTCGACGCCGCCAGGCTGGTCGGTAAGACGGTATACCTCAAAATGGACATGGGGGCCCGTCGTGTGCCCGGTAACCCCTGCGAGTCCTATGGGCTGGCCCGCGTCGACCGTGTCCCCGAGTGCCACAAGCGCCCCGCGCTTCCTAAGGTGGATGTACTCGGCATAGGTCCCGTCGCCGTGCCTGATAATCACGTAGTTGTCGCTCAGATTGAATGCCTCGCTTGGCCCTCCCACGTCCGAATCCTGCCGGACGCCGATAACCACGCCGCCTCGCGAGGCACAGACGGTGTTCCCGATCGGCATCTCGAAGTCGTAGGCGTTCTCGTTGATCGAGCCGGCCTGATGGCTGAAGGCACCGCGGTGGCCCTGCATGAGCTTGTGATGCTCGCTTGCGGGGTAGGGAAGGCGGTAGACGGCGTCGGGATCGGGAACCCCTCCCCTCGTGCCGTACTTCCAGACGTAGTGGTAGTGGTATTTCCAGTTGGTGGACCGATCGTGGGGCGTCAGCACGCAGAGGCCCCGCTTGCCCGCGCCCTTAAGTTCGGTGACCAGGGGAAGCTTCACGGACGAGTCCATGTTCACGAGCGTGGCGGTGAGGGTGAGGGTCGCCTCGCTCAGGTGGTCTGTGGTGACGATGAGGCGGACGACGCCGTCCCCGGACTGCTCCGCCGTGACCGTTAACGCCTGGTCGTCACTCTGTGCGATCGAAACGCTGACAGACCCGGCGGCGGCGAGAGCGAGTGCCGCAATGATCCTCATAAGGGCATGCGAGCAGAGGCCCTTGCTCCCGTCAACCAGCCGGCCCCCCTTGCGCTACACGCGTAAGGGCGGGTGCAATCCCTCCGCTGCACGAGAGGGTGATGCATAACGCTGCACCACAATTATCGTTTCCTCCCATCAAAGGCCTCGCCCCGCGAGCCTCATCCGGCATGCTGCCCATTTC
>CAISPT010000010.1 GCA_903887455.1 uncultured Opitutaceae bacterium
CTACCTCCGGGACGTCTTCATCTCCAAGTACGGCCAGGACGGCCCGGGCGAGCAGCCCCGGGTCGGCGGCCAGGGGCGAAACGACACCCTCTGCTACGCCACCCAGGTCAACCAGGACGCCCTGGCACGGGCGCTTGAGGAGCCGCTCGACGCCGCGTTCGTGATCGGCGGCAAGAACTCCTCCAATACCTACCAGCTTTACCGCCTCTGCCAGAAGAAGCTCGGGGACCGCGCGTTCTTCATCCAGAGCGAGGCCAACATCCTCTCGCCCGACGAGGCCGAGCACTACGTCTTCCCCGCGAAGGGCCTGCCGGGCCAGGTCGGTCACGTGGAGCGGAGGCCGCTCTGGGCCGGGCAGACCGCGGCCGCAGCGGGCGGGCCCAGGCGGATCCTGGTGACCGGAGGGGCCTCATGCCCTGACGGGATCATCCAGCAGGTGATCAGCCGCATCAACGGGTTCTACCCGCCGGGGCTGATCCGGGACGTGGAGGCCGTGCTGGCCGACCTCGGGGAGTCCTAGAACCTGACCGTGAGGCCGCCCTTGACGCCCTCCTGGCTGCCGAAGTCGATCGTCGTCGAGTAGGCGGTCGAGGCGCCGCTCGGCACCGACTGCTTGTAGCTGCCCGCGCTCTGGTAGATGCCGCCCATGTAGAAGCCGGCCGTGTCGGTCAGCTGGTACAGGAGGTTTACGTCGACATAGTAGCCGGGAAGGACCTTGTTGTTCTCCTTCGTGTAGAGTTTCGTGAACTCCTCGCCCGTCGCGATCTTGAGGTCCTCCAGCACGTTGAAGATCGAGCCCGAGTAGATGAGCATGGGACCCGCGCTCGCCGTCAGCGAGAAGCCCTTCCAGATCGGCATGTCGATCGTGGCGCCGCCGCGGATCGTGTAGTAGGCGCCCTCGATGAAGTAGCGGTTGATGGTCGTGATATCCGTCACCTGGTAGGTGCGGCTGAGCGGGACGTTGCCGAGAAGGACCTGCTGGTTGACGGTCTGGGAGGCCGCGGTCGAACCCGTTCCCGAGATCGGGTTGCCGGCCGCGTCGTAGACGGTCTGGGACGAGCTCGAGGGCGAGGAGAAGGGGGCCGAGGGGGGCACCTGGCCGAAGAGATCGTACTCGTCGATCAGGGTCGTCAGCTGGGTCGGGACGTTCAGGTAGACGCTCGAGTGGATGTCGGCGATCGAGAAGCCGCCCGTCAGGCTCCACTTGAAGCGCTTGCCGAGCTTCCCCATGTCGCGGTCGAGGATGAGCTCAACCCCGGCGTTGGCCTGGCCCCGGAGGTTGTGAGAGGCCGGGTCGGTGACCTCGGCCGAGTAGGTGTGGAACGCCATGTTCCCGTCGGGCAGGAGCTGGTTGGAATTGGTGTTGTAGTTCCACAGGAGCGTCGTGCTCGAGTTCCCATTCGCGTACGTCCAGGTGTTGGTCTTGCCGTCGGGCTGGATGGGGACCGAAATGTTGCCCCCGAGCGCCGTGCCCTGGCTCACCGTGCGGGCGTCCGGGGAGACCGAGCCGTCGACGTAGGTCCGGTAGATGTTGCCGATCGCCACCGTGTTGTCGGCCCCCGGGCTGTAGGTGGAGGGGAGCGAACCCTGGCCGCTGAAGGTCGTCCTCGGGCCCCGGAGCAGGAAGCGGGCACCCAGGCTCAGCGTCGACTTCGGGACGTAGATGTACTCGTCAAGCTGGTTGAAGTTCGGGATCTCCTCCGGGGCCTGCTGCTGCTCTTCCTTGTCGTCACCGGCGGCGCGAAGGCCCACGAGGGGAAGACAGGCGAGGCAAAGCGCGAAGCGGAGGATTCTCATGCGAGTGTGGTGAGGGGATTTGGACGCCTTGTCCGGAGAAAGGTTTCATCAAAATAGGGGCCCGGTCCCCGGAGCGTCAAGGATCATGCCCTCATTTCATCGTCGTCGGCAGCGGCCTCATCCTCGGCCTTCAGGGTGGCGGCGGCCTTGGAGTCGCCGGCGGCCTCCGTCTCCCGGAACTTGCGCATCTTCACCTTCAGCTCCTCCTCC
>CAISPT010000011.1 GCA_903887455.1 uncultured Opitutaceae bacterium
GCATACGAGATCGAGTAATGTGACTGGAGTTCAGACGTGTGCTCTTCCGATCTCGCCAAGGGGACCTAGGCCACCTTCGAGAGGAGCTCCTCGACGCGCGCCTTCGAGGCCCTGACGCCCTCGACCGAGACGCGCGGGCTCAGCTCGATCACGAAAAGGTGCTCGGGCTTGAAGAAGCCTGCGACCATCCCGAAATCGATTGATCCGGTGCCGATGGCCTGGTGGTCGTGGCCGTCGGCCACGTCGTGAAGGTGGAAGCCCAGGAGCCGCCCGGCGTTGTTTTCGAGCTGCCTTCGGTGGTCGAGGAGCCCCATCCCCTCCTTCAGGTGCGCGTGGCCGGCGTCGTGCCAGTAGCCCGCGGGCGAGTGGGCGGGCAGCCCCGCGAGGAACTCAGGGAAGTCGGCGTCGACCGGAAGCTCCTCGAAGCGCTCGCGGTTCTCCAGGCCGAGGCGGATCCCCTTCTCCTCAGCGTAGTCGAGCACGGAGAGCACGCCCTCCTGGGTGTTGCGCCAGTACGGGACCATGCGCTTGCGGAACTTGTGGAGCGCCTTCTCGACCAGCGCCCGGTACGCCGGGTCCCCTGCCGATACCGCGTCGGGCCTGCGGCGCAGGTAGGAGGCCATGTGCCGGTCGGGCATGAGCCAGAGGTACCTCACGCTGCCCAGGTGGCAGACGAGCAAGGATGCGCCGACCTGGGCCGCGAAGTCGATCGAGCGCTTGGTCTGGCGAAGCCACTGCTCCCGCTCCCGGGAATCCTCGGACGAGGGCTGGAAAAAGTTGGGTGCCGCTTGCATGACGCCCATCGGCAGGGGGCAGAAGTTGTGGACGCTCCCGACCCTGATCACCCCCTCCTCGACGGCCTTCAGGATGCCCGGGACCAGCGTG
Source organism: uncultured Opitutaceae bacterium (assembly GCA_903887455.1). Taxonomy (GTDB): domain Bacteria; phylum Verrucomicrobiota; class Verrucomicrobiia; order Opitutales; family Opitutaceae; genus Palsa-1447. The sequence goes on from CAISPT010000011.1 coordinate 886, forward strand.
ATCCGGATGCCGTGGCTTAGCTCTACCTTCTCAAACCCCAGGTCCGCGATCTCACGGAGCATCTCGTACCCGTCCCGGTGCCGGTGCGAGCTCCAGCTGGTCGAAAGCGCGGGGACGGGTTTCACGACGATTCCAAGATCAGGGAAGCGCTCCTATTTGCACGAAAAAAAGCCGCGCCCGACGGTGTCGTGGCGCGGCCTAAGATGGGGGTACAGCGGAGGTTAGCTGTCGTAGCGGCGGCGCAGCATCGCGGTGAAGGCCATGACTTTGTCCTTGCGGCGGCGCTTCTCGCACGGCTTCTCGTAATACCGCTTGGCGCGGGTGCCTTTGATGATGTTCTCGCGGTCGAGCTTTTTCTTCATGCGGCGTAGCGCACGGTCAATGGGCTCGTTCTTGCGGATCTTGATTTCGATGGACATGGTCTGCTTCGTGAAAGGAAAAGCCCGCTAATAGGCCAGTTCGCCCGGACTGCGTCAACGGTTAAAAGGGGCGGGTTATTCCCAGGCGTTCGGTTCCGGCTTGCGCATCCCCCGCGCTGATCTTGGTTAACCCCCGGTGCCCTCCGCAGACAAGAATTTCGTCCATCTTCATGTCCACTCGGACTACAGCCTCCTGGACGGGGCCTGCCGGATCGACCAGCTGACCGACCGGGCCTGCCAGCTTGGGATGTCGGCCCTGGCGCTCACCGACCACGGCAACCTGTTTGGCGCCATTGACTTCTACATCGCTGCAAAGGGCAAGGGGCTGAAACCCCTGATCGGCTGCGAGCTCTACCTGGCCGAGGGATCGAGGCTTGAGAAGCAGGGCCGAAGCGACGAGGGCCGGAGCATCTTCCACCTGGGGCTCCTCGCCCGGAACATCGAGGGCTACCAGAACCTCCTGAAGCTCGTAAGCGACGCCCACCTCAAGGGGTTCTATTACAAGCCAAGGACCGACCTGGACACCCTCGCGCGGCACTCGAAGGGCCTGATCGGCTTCACGGGGTGCCTGGCGTCCCTGGTCCCCCAGCACCTCCTCTACGACCGGTGGGAAGAGGCCCGGAAGGCGACTGCCCGGTTCGTGGACATTTTCGGCCGCGAGAACTACTTCGTGGAGGTCCAGGACCACGGGATCGCCGAGCAGCGGAAGATAATCCCCGGGCTGCTCAAGCTCGCCCAGGAGTTCGGCCTGAAGATCATCTGCACGAACGACGTCCACTACGTCCATGCCTCCGACGCCGGCTCGCACGACGCGATGCTCTGCATCCAGACGGGCGCCAAGATCGACGACGAGAAGCGGATGCGCTTCGACGGGACCCAGTTCTACCTGAAGAGCCGCGCCGAGATGGAGCGGCTCTTCGCCGAGGTGCCGGAGTCGGTCACTAACACTCAGGCCGTGGCGGAGATGTGCGACCTGACGATCCCCTTCCCGAAGGGCAGCGAACGGTACCCCAAGTACCCGCTGCCGGCGGAGGTAACCTCCGACCGCCTGGGCTACCTGAAGGACCTTTGCATCCGCGGCTTGGATACGCGCTACGGCGTCCTCTTCGGCGCGCCCGAGAAGGCGAAGGACCCCGCGCTCGCCAAGGTGCTGGTCGACCGGCTCGAGTTCGAGCTCAGCGTGATCGCGAAAACCGGGTTCATCGACTACTTCCTCGTGGTCTGGGACTTCATCGACTGGGCGAAGAAGCAGGGGATCCCGGTCGGGCCCGGTCGCGGCTCGGGAGCCGGGTGCCTGGTGGCCTACCTCCTCGGGATCACGAACCTCGACCCGCTTCGCTTCAAGCTGCTCTTTGAGCGGTTCCTTAACCCGGAGCGCGTCTCCCCGCCGGACTTCGACATCGACTTCTGCATGAGGCGCCGGGGCGAGGTGATCGACTACGTGAGGAAGAAGTACGGCGACCAGTGCGTCGCCAACATCGTCACCTACGGCACCATGGGGGCGAAGATGGTGATCCGGGACGTCTCGCGCGTTCACAACCTGCCCTACGCCGAGGCCGACCGCCTGGCGAAGATGATCCCCGACGAGCTCAACATCACCCTCGAGCAGGCGGTCGCCAAGTCGACTGAGCTCCGCGAGGAGGTCACCAAGAACCCGGTCGCCAAGAAGATCTTCGAGCAGGCGAAGGTGCTCGAGGGAATGGTGCGCAACACCGGCAAGCACGCCGCCGGTATCATCATCACCGACAAGCCGCTTGAGGAGTTCGTGCCCCTGACCCTCCAGGAGGGCGACGTCACCGTGCAGTTCGACATGAACGCGGTCGGAAAGTTGGGGCTCCTGAAGATGGACTTCCTGGGTCTGAAGACCCTGACCGTGATTGCCGACGCTGTGGACAACATCCGCCGGACCGCCGACCCGGCCTTCGACATCGAGAAGGTGCCGATCGACGACGCGAAGACCTTCGCCCTCCTGAACACGGGCAGGACGACCGGCGTCTTCCAGCTGGAGTCCGGCGGAATGCAGAACCTCTGCCGGCAGCTCCAGGTCTCCTCGATCGACGAGATCATCGCGCTCATCGCCCTCTACCGCCCGGGCCCGATGGACTGGATCCCCGATTACATCAAGGGCAAGAAGGACCCGAGCACGGTCAAGTTCCCGCACCGGCTGCTGGAGGACGTCTGCCGCGAGACATACGGCGTCATGGTGTACCAGGAGCAGGTCATGGAGGCGGCCAAGATCATCGCCGGCTACTCCCTTGGGGGCGCCGACATGCTCCGGCGCGCCATGGGAAAGAAGGACCCGGTCGCGATGGCCGAGGAGCGGGGCAAGTTCGTGAGCGGCGCCAAGAGGCTCCATAACACCGACGAGAAGACCTCCGACGCGATCTTCGACATCCTCAACAAGTTTGCGGGCTACGGCTTCAACAAGTCGCACTCGGCGGCCTATGCTCTCCTAAGCTACCAGACGGCGTTCCTTAAGGCCAACTACCCAGTGCAGTTCATGGCGGCCATGCTCAGCTCAGAGCTCGGCAACTCCGACAAGGTCGCCCACTTCGTGGCCGAGTGCGAGTCGATGGGGCTCCAGGTGCTCGGGCCCGACGTGAACGAGTCGCGCGAGATGTTCACGCCGTTGGGAGGGAAGATCCGCTTCGGCCTGGCGGGCATCAAGGGCGTAGGGGAACTCGCCGCCCAGCGGATCATCGCCGAGCGCGAGTCGAGCGGGCCCTACGCCGACTTCGAAGACTTCGCGACCCGGGTCGACGGCAGGGCCGTCAACAAGCGGGTTCTCGAGCACCTGGTGAAGACGGGCGCCTTCGACTTCAGCCGCGCCGGCAGGAAGAGCCTCTTCGAGGGGATAGACGCGGCGATCGCGGCCAGCAGCGCGCAGGCGCGCGACCGGGCCGCCGGCCAGGACAACTTCCTGGGCGAGCTTACCGAGCCTAAGGGCGCGAGGAACGGCGCCCCGCGGGCGGCCGGGGCCGCCCAGGCCGAGTTCAGCGCGCACGAGCGCCTGTCCTTCGAGAAGGAGCTCCTCGGGTTCTACGTCACGGGCCACCCGATGAACACCTACGCCGGGCTCTGGGAGTCGATCGACACGGCGCCCGCCGAGGAGCTCCAGAACCTCGCGGACCGGGGCGAGTTCCGGCTATGCGGGATCGCCGCCAACCTCCAGAAGAAGTACGCGAAGAAGGACAACAGGCCATGGGTTGCGTTCACGCTGGCGACCCGGAGGGCGACGATCGCCCTCAACATGTTCGCCGACGCGTTCGCGAGCTACGGGTCCGTGCTTGCCGAGAACGCGCCCGTCCTCGTCCAGGGCAACATCATCCGCGGGGCCGACGGCCCCCGGGTCAACGTGAAGGAGTGCTACCCCCTGGACACGGCTGTGTCGCGTACCGTACGCAAGCTCACGTGGCTGCTCAGGCCCGAGCACCCGGACCTCGAGGCGTTCATGCGCGAGCTCAGGGAGTCGATCGTCCGCGAGCAGGGCGACACGCGGATCGAGTTCGCGGTGCTCCTGGAGGGCGGGATCGCCCCGGTCGCGGAGGCCAGCTCCGCCCTCTCCTGGCGCCTGTCGGCGCCCGCGTTCCAGAAACTCAGGGCACACGCCGCGGTCGCCGGGGTGCGGATAGAGACGCGTCCCCTGGAGCTCAAACAGGACTCCCGATGGGCCAGACGCTAGAGAACCACGCGGCGCTCGTGATCGACCGCGTCCGGCCCGGGACGCCGGCCGACTCGGCTCTGCGCGAGTACATGGCCGCCAACCGCACCCTCGGGGCGGTCGGAAGGCGCTCCGTGAGCCGTGTCGTCTTCACGTACTTCCGCTGGGTCAACTGGCTCGACCGCGGGCAGTCCCTTCAGAAGCGGGTGCTGGCAGCGGCCGCCCTCCAGGCGCGCTTCGACAAGGATCCCTCGTCCGTGAAGCTCGAGGCCCTCGCCTCCCGGGCCGTGCCCTCCTGGCTCGCGGGGGAGATGGACCTGCCGGCCGCCTACCTGCGCAAGCTCCAGCAGGAGCCGTCCCTGTGGATCCGCGCGAAGGCGGAGGCGCTCATGGCCGCGGCGAGAGATCTCGGCTCGTGCGAACGGCCCCGCCTTCCGGCGTCGCTCGCGGCGCCCGAGCGGCTGTCGGCGCTGCGCTACCTGGGACCGGACGACCTGCACAAGTCTGCGGGGTTCAAGTCCGGGGCCTTCGAGATCCAGGACCTCTCCTCGCAGCTGGTCGGGCACGCCTGCGACCCCAAGCCTGGCGAGACCTGGTGGGACGCGTGCGCCGGGGAGGGCGGCAAGTCGCTGCACCTTTCCGACCTCATGAGGAACAAGGGGCTCCTCTGGGCGACGGACCGGTCCGTGCGGCGCCTGGCTGTCCTGAAGAAGCGGGCAGCCAGGGCCGGGATGTTCAACTACAGGACCGAGGCGTGGACCGGCATCGTCCCGGCGCCCTTCAGGACGCCCTGCGACGGCGTCCTCCTCGACGCCCCCTGCAGCGGGGTCGGAACCTGGCAGCGCAACCCCCACGCGCGCTGGACCACCTCGATCGACGACGTGCGCGAGCTGACGGCCGTCCAGGGGGTCCTCCTCGGCAATGCTGCGCGCTCGGTGAAGGTGGGCGGCCGACTGGTCTATGCGGTCTGCACGCTCACGCGCAGCGAGACGACGGGGGTTGCCGACAGCTTCCAGGAAGGGCACTCGAACTTCGAGCCGGCGCCGATCCCCGTCTCCGCCGGCGGCGCCGCGCGCCTCCATCTCCTGCCCCAGGAGGTCGACGGCAACGGCATGTTCGTCGCGGCTTGGAGGCGGGTCCGCTAGCGCCCAATCCCGCTTGCGGAAGGGGCGGCTTCGGGAAACCTTCTGGGACCGAAAATGAGAACCCTCCCCCTTCTCCTCCTCCTGGGAGCCCTCTGCGTGGCCGGGGTCACGGCGCTCCGGGCCGACCCGCAGTACCCGAAGATGGGCCCGGACATCTACGACGTCCAAGCCGACGGCTCGACCCAGATCTCGGAGGCGCTCGCACGGGCCTCCTCGGAGCACAAGCGGGTGATCCTGGACTTCGGCGCCAACTGGTGCATCTGGTGCCGGCGCCTGCACGCAACCTTCGAGAAGGACCCGGCGGTGTCCAAGGCCCTTGAGAAGTCCTTCGTGGTCGTGATGGTGGACATCAACAAGCGAAACGGCCCGGCGAGGAACGCCGACGTGAACACCCGCTACGGCAACCCCATCGTGCACGGGGTCCCCGTCCTCGTCGTCCTTGATTCCGACGGCCGGCAGCTCTGCACCAAGGACTCGGGCGAGCTCGAGGAGGGCGAAGGGCACAGCCCGGCCAAGATCCTGAAGTTCCTCTCGGAGTGGGCCCCCGCGCCCTGAGGCCATCCCCGGAAACCAACCATGATCACCCCACGACTAGCCCCGCGCGCGGCAGCGCTTCGCCTCGCAACCCCCCTCTGGGCCGCATGCCTGGCGGCCGCCGTGCTCGCCGCGCCGATCCGCGCCCAGCTGGCGTCCCCCCCGACAAAGACGGTCGACGTGAAGGACACCTATTTCGGGAGGACCTACAGCGATCCCTACCGGTGGATCGAGAACCTGAAGGACCCGGAAGTGGCCGCCTGGTTCAAGGCGCAGGCGACGCTCACCGACGGCGTCCTTGCGAGGATCCCGGGACGGGACGCCCTCGTCCAGGAGTGGACGGCCCTCGACAAGCTAAAGCCCGCCGCCTACGCCTCGATCACCTTCGAGAACGGCCGGGTCTTCTACAAGAAGACGCTCGGCGGCGAGAACGTCGGCAAGCTCTACTACCGGCAGGGCTGGAACGGCGAGGAGCACCTGCTGGTAGACCCGGCCACCTACAAGGCCGGTGTCACGGCAACGATCCAGAGCTTCGTGCCGTCGGTCGACGGCAGGCTCGTGGTGGTGGGCTTCACCTCGGGGGGCGCCGAGTACTCGGAGCTCCGGGTCTTCGACGTCGACCACGGGACCTACCTTCCCGACACGGTGGCGCTCTCGGCCGGCGCCATGGGCTGGACGCTCGACAGCAAGGCCTTCTTCTACGACGCGGGGAAGACGAGCGACACGAAGAGCCTCGACTTCAAGCTGAACCGCAAGTGCAGGATCCACCGCCTCGGGGCCGACGTCTCGGCCGATCCGGACTTCCTGAGCAACGAGAGCAACCCCGAGCTTGCGATCACCCCGAAGGAGCAGCCCGAGGCCTCGATCGAGGAGTCCTACCCGAAGTACGTGATCGGCCGCGTGTCGACGGTCCAGCGGGAGAACCGCCTCTTCTACGCCCCAAACTCGGGCCTGGGCCGGCCGCCGCTCAAGTGGTCGGTGCTCTGCGACACCTCCGACAACCTGGTGGGCGGCGTCGCCTTCCACGGGGACTACGCCTACGCCGTGACCCACGAGGGCGCACCGCACTTCAAGGTGGTGCGCACGCGCATGACCCACCCGGACTGGAGGCACGCGGAGACCGTGCTTCCCGAGGAGCGCGACACCATCCAGTCCATCCAGAAGTCCAGGGACTATCTCTTTGTCACCTACTCCAACGGGATCATCGGCAGGATCGTGAGGGTGGACCTAGCGAGCGGCCGTTCCTCCCAGATCGCCCTGCCGGCGGCCGGCTCCGTGGCGATCGGCTGCCCCGACTGGCGGTCGAACCGGTGCATCGTCTCGGTCACCTCCTGGACGCTCCCGACGACGCTCTACGACTACGACGCCGAAAAGGGCACGTTCACGAAAAGCATCTTCGACACGGCCGTGTCCTACCCCGGCTTCGAGAACCTCGTGAACGAGGAGGTCGAGGTGCCCGGTCACGACGGCGCCATGGTCCCGCTCTCGATCATCCACCTCAAGGGCATGAAGCTCGACGGCTCGAGCCCGTGCGTCCTCACCGGCTACGGGGCCTACGGCATCAGCCTCTCCCCGAGGTTCAGCATCCTCAACTCGGTGGCACTCCACGGGGTGGTGCTCGCGACCGCGCACGTTCGCGGGGGCGGGGAGAAGGGAGAGGCCTGGTACAAGGCTGGCTTCAAGACGACGAAGGCCAACACCTGGATGGACTTCATCTCCTGCGCCCAGTACCTGATCGACAGGGGCTACACGAGCCCGCAGCGGCTCGCGGGAACGGGCACGAGCGCCGGCGGGATCCTGATCAGCCGAGCGATCACCGAGCGGCCGGACCTCTTCGCCGCCGCCGTCTGCAACGTCGGCGACGCGAACGCGATGAGGCTGGAGTTCCGGCCCAATGGGCCGGGCAACATTCCGGAGTTCGGCACGGTCAAGAGCCCCGTCGAGTGCGCGGCGCTCTACGAGATGGACGGCGTCCAGCACGTGCAGCAGGGCTCGCTCTACCCGGCGCTCATGGGGGTCGGCGGGTGGAACGACGCCAGGGTGCCGGCCTGGCTCCCCGGAAAATTCGTGGCGGCCGTGCAGAACGCCACCGCCTCGGGAAAGCCGGTCCTCATGAAGGTCAATTACGACGACGGGCATTTCACGGAGGAGAAGACCGTCACGTTCAAGAACTTCGCAGGCCAGTACGCCTTCATGCTCTGGCAGACCGGCCACAAGGACTTCCAGCCTTCCAACTGATCCCGGCCGCCTCCCTAGGCTTGCCCGCTGTCCCATATTCGGGCATGAATGATTCTCCATGGTTCTAGATCTGTCAGACCGTCAATGGCTTTGGTGCGCGGCGGGCCTCTACACGGCCGGCTTCCTCCTCGGCACGGCGTCGATCGTCCGCGGAGGGCGCATGCGCGGCGTCCTGATCTACTGCACGATCCTCGCCGGCTATGTGGCGCAGTTCGTGGGCCTCGGGATCCGGGGCAAAGAGGCGGGCGGCTGCCCGCTCGGCAACGAGTTCGAGATCTTCCAGTTCACCGCGTGGTCCGCCACGTCGATCTACCTGCTTATCGGCGTCAAGTTTCGCTCAAGCGTCCTCGGGTACTTCACATCGTGCCTGGGCGCGGCGCTCACGATCCTCTCGCTCTCGATCCCCGCCTGGGACGCTGTCCGCCGGACGCACATCTTCGGCGGCAATCCATGGATTGAGCTCCACGCCTCCCTGGCAATCTTCAGCTACGGCGTGTTCGGGCTCCTGGCGCTCACCTCCACCCTCTTCCTCTTCAGGCATTTCTCACTCAAATCCAAGCGCCTCGGCGGATGGTTCTCGTTTCTGCCCTCAATCCTAGACCTGGACCACATCGAGGTCCGGCTACTCGGCGCCGGGGCGGCGCTCCTCACCATGGCCCTTGTCTTCGGCGCGATCTACTTTACGCGGGACACCCCTAACGTCGGGCACTTCAAGCTCGCGGCCACCGTCGCCGTCTGGCTCGTGGCGGCGGTCGCGTTCGCGCTCAGGATCTCTGGGAGGCTCCTCTCCAAGCGGTTCGCCTGGACCTGCCTGGCGCTCTTCGCCGCCGCGCTCCTCTCGTTGGGCGCCGTCGACACGAGCCGCCATCCCGTCTCTAAGCCGGCTGCGCCGCAGTCGACGCAATGAGCGAAGCCTGCCTCTTCGTGATCGGTGCGACGCACCACAGCGCGCCTGTCGAGGTGAGGGAGAAGCTCGCCGTGGACTCGGAGGCCGCGCTCAGGCAGGAGCTCTCGTCGGTCGGCGGACTCCGCGAGATTGCCCTCCTAAACACCTGCAACCGGGTCGAGTTCTACGGCGTGGCCGCGAACGAGGCCGCGGCCGACCACGTGCAGGCCGTCTACTGCGCGCGCCAGAAGTTCCAGGTGGGCGAGTTTGAGAAGATCCGGATCAGGCTCACCGGGAGGGAGGCGGCGCTGCACCTCTTCGAGGTCGCCAGCGGCCTGGACTCTCAGCTTGTGGGTGAGAACGAGATCTTCGGCCAGGTGAAGGAGGCCTACGCGGCCGCGCAGACCCACGGCTCGACCGGCGCAGTCCTGAACCGGCTCTTCCAGAAGGCGTTCCAGGCCGCCAAGCACGTCCGGACCAACACCGGGATCTCCTCGGGCCGGGTCAGCATCGCCAACGTGGCCGTGGACCTGGCGACGAACATCTTCGGGAGCCTGGCGACGGCGAAGGTCTTGGTCCTAGGGACCGGCGAGATCGGCGAGGGGACGGCCAAGGCCTTCAAGAGCCGCGGAGCTGAGGACCTGGCGGTCGCCAGCCGCAGCATCCAGCACGCGACCGAGGTGGCCGGCGGGCTCGCCGCGAAGACCGTGAGCTTCGAGGAGCGGGACGCGCACATCTCCACCTACGACATCGTCGTCTGCTCCACGTCGGCGCCGAACACGATCCTGAGCACGGCGGCGGTGGCTGCGGCGATCAAGAGGCGGCCCGCCCGCCCCCTGCTCCTCATCGACCTGGCGATGCCCCGCGACATCGAGGCCTCGGCGGCCGACCTGCAGAACGTCTTCCTCTACAACCTGGACGACCTGGCGAAGATCGCGGAGGCGAACCGCGCGGCGCGCGAGGCGGAGATCGCACGCTGCAGGGAGCTCCTCTCCGAGCGCGCGTCGAGCCTGTGGGAGCACGTGCAGCGCTACTTGGACCAGGCCGGCCAGCCGACGCAGGGCCCCGCGTCGGCGCCGGCGGAAGCTCCCCGCACCGGCGCCTAGGGAAGGTTGCGGGCGATCCAGTCGCCCTCGGTGAGCCCGGAGGGGTTAACTAGCATGCCGCGCAGCTCGCGCGAAAGCTCCCCCGTCAGGGCCCGGCGCCTTGGGTCCCCCAGGCAGGCGGAGAGCTGCCCTGCGAGCGCCTCAGGCGTGGCCGCCCCCTGGATGAACTCCGGGTACATCGGCTCGCCCAGGAGGATGTTGGCGATCCCCAGGTACGGGACGCTCACGATCCAGCGGGCGATCAGGTAGGTCAAAAGATCCGTCCGGTAGGCGATCGCGCCGGGGATCCCCGCGAGCGCGCAGTGCATGGACATGGTTCCGCTGCTCGTGAGGACCGCGCTCGCCCCCACGGGCGCGCCGGTCTGCCGGAGAGAGACGTCAGGCGGAAGCCCGAGGCTCTCGAGTTGGGCGCGGATCGCCTGTCCCGGGTGGAGGATCACGGCCTTCCGGTTGGCCCCACCCCTCAGGTACGCGCGGAACCCCTCGAGGAGGACCGGGGCGATCAGCCCCACGGCCCTCGGCCGGCTGCCCGGCAGCAGGAGAACGGGGCCCTCCGGGTCGTGGAACACCGGCGCCTTGTAGTCGGGCGCCAGGAACGGGTGCCCGACAAAGTCGACGGGCAGCCCCGTGCCGGCGTAGCATCCGACCTCGAACGGGAAGATGACAGCCAGGGCGTCCAGGTTGCGCGCCATGTCGAAGCGCCGAGAAGGTCGCGAGGCCCAGATCTGGGGGCTGATGTAGTAGAGCGTGCGGACCGGGCCCCCGCCCTTGGCGCTAATCCCCCTCCGCCTGAGCTCCTCGGCGATCCGAAGGTTGACTCCGGAGTTGTCGACGAAGCAGACCGCCGCCGGGCGGTGCCAGCCGATCCAATCGACCGTTTCCTCGATCAGCCTCCGGAAGAAGCCGAGGTTCCTCACCACCTCGCCGAGACCCACGACGGAGAGCGCAGTACTGTCGAAGAGGAGCTGCGCGCCCGCAGCCTCGAGCCTGGGCCCGCCGAGCGCCGCAACCCTAAGGCCCGGGCGCCTGATCAGCAGGCTCGTCAGCATCCGCGCAGCGTGCTCGTCGCCGGAGTGCTCGCCCGCGACCACCAGGAGGTCCACCGCGCCGCCGAGCGGCGGGGGAAGCGGGAACGGTGGGGCGTCCGTCATTTCTTGCGGATCTGGTCGGTGATTGCGATCGCGACCTCGAGCGCGCTCTTTCCCAGCGCGGCCCCGACCTTCGGCTGGCGCTTCTTAGAGACGCTCTCGACGAAGTGCGTGAGCTCCAGGGCGAGCGGTTCGCCCTTCTCGATCGGGATCTGGTGGACGGGGATGGAGCTCGTGTCGCCCGCCTTCACCAGCCCCACCTTCATCTTGAGCCCGTAGGCGATGATGTCGCTCTTGCGCACCAGGTGCCCGGACTGGTTCATGAAGTCGAGCGACAGGTAGGCGTTGTCCTGGAAGATCCGGATCTCGCGGGCCTTCTTCAGGCTCATCCGGCTCGCGCTTAGGTTCGCCACGCAGCCGTTCTCGAACTGGATCCTGGCGTTTGCGATGTCCTCGGTCTTCGAGAGGACGCTAATCCCCACGCTGTCGATCTTGGCGATCGGGCTCTTGACGAGCGCGAGCACGATCCCGATGTCGTGGATCATCAGGTCGAGGACGACGCCCACCTCGGTGCCCCGGGTCTGGTAGGTGCCGAGCCGCTCGGCCGTGATGTACTGCGGGCGGCTCGCCTCCTTCTCGAGGAAGGCCATGACGGGGTTGAAGTGCTCAACGTGGCCCACCTGCACCAGGCAGTTCCTGGCCTGGGCCGCGGCGAGGACCCGCTCGGCCTCGTCGAGCGAGGCGCAAAGCGGCTTCTCGATCAAGAGGTGGCAGCCGGCCGCAAGGAGCGGGAGCGCGACTTTCTCGTGGAGGTCGGTCGGGACGACGACGGAGACGGCGTCGCAGACGGCCGCCAGCTCCTCCAGCGTCTCGAAGCGCCGGCAGCCGACCTTCGCGGCGATCTCCGCAGCCCGCGCAGCGGACTTGTCGTAGATGCCGGCGAGCTCGGCCCCGGGAAGTGACGCGTAGATCCTCGCATGGTGCTGGCCGAGCGAGCCAACGCCGATTACGCCGCAGCGGATTTTGGGGGCCGACATGCCCCCGAAGGTGGCGCCCCGGCGGCCCCGGGGCGAGCCACAAACCTCCCCGGGCTACGCCGGGCCGAGGACGCCCTGGGTGAGCAGGAGGCTCCGGCCCGTCTTCGCGGCGTGGGCCTGGTTGTGGGTGACGAGGATGAGGGCAGTGTTCGCCGAGCCGCAGAGGCCAAGCAGGAGATCGATCACCTCATTGCCGGTCCGCTCGTCCAGGTTGCCCGTGGGCTCGTCGGCCACGATCAGCTTCGGCTCGTTCATGAGGGCCCGCGCGAGGGCCACGCGCTGGCGCTCCCCGCCGGAAAGCTGGGAGGGAAGGTGGTGGGCGCGCCCGAGGAGGCCGACCTCGCCGAGGAGCGCTCGGGCCCGCGCCCTTGCCGCCTTGTCGAGGCCGCCCAGGATCCTCCGCGAAAGGAGGACGTTTTGGTAGGCGTCGAGCTCGGGAACGAGGTAGTAGGACTGGAACACCATCCCCAGGTAGGCCGCCCGGCGGGAGGCGCCGGTGTCGGTCGAGCCGCCCCAGGAGACTGTGCCCGAGTCGGGCGAGTCGAGGCCGGCCAGGAGGTTCAGGAGCGTGCTCTTGCCCGAGCCCGACTCGCCGCGGATGCTGACGCTCTCGCCCGCGGACACGTCCAGGTCCACGCCGCGGAGGACCTCAAGGACCGCGTCGCCGCTCCGAAAGTGCTTCCTGAGGTCTCGTGCGCTTAGGACCATGTCATTCATTTCGGAGCGCCTCAACCGGCTTCAGGCGCGCGGCGCGCCAGGCAGGCAGCAGACCCGCGAGGGTTGAGATGACGATCGTCAGGACGACGATCAGGGCGACCGTCGAGGGTGAGGTGTGCGAGGGCAGCTCGCTAAACTGGTAGAAGCGGCGGAGGACCTCCTCGCGCTGGGTGACCCGCGCGACCCAGAGGACCACGTTGTTGCGGAAGGCGAGCGCCGTGAAACCAAGGGCGAGGCCGGCCAGGGTCCCGAGGATGCCGATGAAGAGCCCCTGCGCGCAGAAGCACGCAGCCACGTGTATCGGCCTGCCGCCCAAGGCGCCCAATAGCCCGATCTCGCGGGTCTTCCTGACGACGGAGATCAGGAGCGAACTGGTGACCGAGAAGGCGGCAACGATCACAATGAAGAGGAGCAGGAAGAAGATCATGCCCCGCTCGAGGTTGAGCACCCAGAGGAACTCCGAAAAGCTGTCCTCCCATGAGAACGCGCGGATGTCCTGCGGCAAGAGCGCGTTGATCCGCGCCACCGCGTCGTCCTCGTTCACGCCCGGCTGGAGCCTCACGTTGATCCCGTGAACCAGGGAGCCGAGGCCGTAGAGGTCCTGGGCGAGGCGGAGGGTCCCGTAGACCGTGCTGCTGTCGAGCTGCTGGTGGCCAATGTGGAGGATCCCGACGATTCGGACCTGCCTCGGCAGGAACACCGAGTCGGCGCTCAATTTCTCGATGATGAGGGGCGAGTAGACCTCGATCGTGTCGCCGACATTGGCCCCGATGCTGGCGGCGATCTGATCGCTCAGGATGACCGAGTCGTCGTCCATGTCCTGGAGGGAACCCGCGATCAGGAATCGGTCGAGGGGCGTCACCTTGCCGACGGTCGCAAGGTCCAGGCCGCGGAGCATCGGGAAGGCCGGCCTGTCGCCGAACTTGATCATGACGGCGTCGCTCGCGTAGGGGGTGGCGGCCGCCACCCCGGGCACGGACTCGACCCGTTTGACAACGGAGGCGTAGTCGGCGATCGGCCCCCTTGCCTTCACCTGGACCTCGCCCTCGGTGTCGACGATCAGGTGGCGGATCTCGTAGGCGAACCCGCCCATGACGCTCATCACGATTACCAGGAGCGCCACCCCGAGCGCCACGCCCAGGGCCGAGATGATCGTGAAGAAGGGGAACCTCCGCCCCGTCGGGAAAAGCTGCCTAGCGGCGAGGTGGAGGTACCAGGGCACGGGCGTTCAGGCGCCGTCGGCCGCCTTTGTCTCCGCGGGCCTGAGCTGCGGGAAGAGGATCACGTCGCGGATGCTCTCGGCCCCGCAGAGGAGCATGCACAGGCGGTCGATCCCGACGCCCATGCCGCCCGCGGGCGGCATCCCGTGCTCGAGCGCCAGGAGGAAGTCCTGGTCCACGCTCTGCGGCTCGCCGCCGGCCTGCTTCTCGAACATCTCGCGCTGCACGTCGGGGTCGTTCTGCTCGGAGTACGCGGGGGCGACCTCCATGCCCCCGATGCACAGCTCGAAGACATCGAGGGTCGTGGGGTCGTCGCGGTTGATCTTGGCGAGCGGGCAGAGCTCCTTCGGAAGGAAAAGGACGAACGTCGGCTGGATCAGGTTCGGCTCGATCTTCTTGGAGAAGATCTCGTTGGTGACCTCGAAGTCCTCCCAGCCCGCCTCGACCTTGAGCCCCATGCGCTCGGCCGCGGCCACGTGCTCGGCCTTGCTCCGGGTGAACCACTCCGGGTCGCCGGTCTCGGCGCGGATAAGGTCCTTGTAGGAGACCTCGCGCCAGGCGCCGCCGAAGTCGATCGTCTGACCGCTCGCCGGGTGCAGGATCTTGTCCGTCCCCAGGACGTCCCGGCAGAGCGTGGTCAGCATGTCCTTGATCAGGACCATCATCCCCCGGTGGTCGCTGTAGGCCTCGTAGAGCTCAAGCATCGTGAACTCCGGGTTGTGCTTCCTAGAGATCCCCTCGTTGCGGAAGTTGCGCCCGATCTCGAACACGCGGTCCAGGCCGCCGACCAGCATCCGCTTCAGGTACAATTCGAGCGAGATGCGCAGGAAGAAGTCCACACCGAGGGCGTTGTGGTGGGTCGTGAAGGGTTTGGCCGCGGCGCCGCCAGCCACCGACTGGAGGATCGGTGTCTCGACCTCGACGTACTTACGGTCCTCGAGGAACCGGCGGATCGAGGAGACCACGCGCGAGCGCATGAGGAGTCGGCTGCGGGACTCGCGGTTCACGACGAGGTCCAGGTAACGCTGGCGGTAGACCTGCTCGGAGTCCGCCAGGCCGTGCCACTTCTCTGGAAGGGGCCGGAGCGCCTTGGACAGGAGGACATAGGACTCGACGCGCACCGTCACCTCGCCGGTCTTCGTCTTGAAGAGGGTGCCCCTGGCGCCGATGATGTCCCCGAGGTCGAGCTTCTTGAAGCCCACGTAAGCCTCGTCGCCCACGACGTCCTTCTTGATGTAGAGCTGGATCTCGCCGCGCTGGTCGAGGATCTTCACGAACTGGCTCTTGCCCATGTCCCGGATTGTGACCAACCGCCCGGCGACCGCCACGGGGACCGTGTTGTCCGCCCCGTCCACATAGGCCGCCAGAGCCTCGCCCGAGAAGTGCGTGGTCTTGAACTCGGCGCGGAAGGGGTCCGTGCCCGCCGCCCGCAGGTCGGCAAGCTTCTGCCGGCGCACTGCGTGCTGGTCATGGGAGATGTCGGCCGGGATTTCGCTCATGGGAGCGGGTCAACCTGCCGCACCCCGGCCCTCGGGGCAAACGGAAAGTGCCGCTCTGTTCCTTGCTTGTGATTCGGGGGGGTTCGTGTCCATTTCATGGCATCAATCCCGACAGTCACACGCCGATGGACACCACCCGCAAACCCTCATGGCTAAGGGCCAAGCTGCCCACGGGGCCCGCCTACTCGGCCGTCCGTGATCTGGTGGACGGGCACAAGCTGCACACGGTCTGCCAGAGCGCCCAGTGCCCGAACCTTGGCGAGTGCTGGTCCCGGGGCACGGCCACGGTGATGATCCTCGGCAACATCTGCACGCGCTCCTGCAACTTCTGTGCGATCGAGACGGGGCGTCCGACCGAGCTCGACCTGGGGGAGCCGGCAAGGGTGGCCGAGGCGGTCGCCACGATGGGGCTCCGCCACTGCGTGATCACGAGCGTCGCCCGCGACGAGCTCTCCGACGGGGGCGCCTCCGTCTGGGCGGCCACGATCCGCGCGATCCGCCACCGCAACCCGAGGACGGCCATCGAGGTCCTCGTTCCCGACTTCAAGGGCCGGATGGAGGACGTCGACACGGTCCTCGACGCCAAGCCCGACATCTTCAACCACAACGTCGAGACCGTGGAGCGCCTCCAAAAGCCGGTCCGCGTCCAGGCGCGCTACGACCGCTCGCGCAGCGTGCTCCGCCACGCGAAAAGCCGCGGCTTCACGGTGAAGACCGGCATCATGCTCGGGCTCGGGGAGCGCCGGGAGGAAATCGAGCAGACGCTCAGGGACCTGGCGGGGGACGGCATCAACATCCTGACGATCGGCCAGTACCTCCAGCCCTCCAAGCAGCACCTTCCGATCGACCGTTGGGTCCCGCCCGATGAGTTCGCGCACTGGAAGCAGTTCGGGCTGTCCGTGGGCTTCGGCGTCGTGGAGAGCGGCGCCATGGTGCGCTCAAGCTACCACGCCGACGAGCAGTCGCTAAAGTACACGGGCGAGGAGCACCTCAACACCGAGAACGCGCTGGCGGGCGCCTGACCCCCTACCCCCATGTGCGCCCTCGTCACCCAGCAGGAGATCGTGAAGAACTGGCTCCCCCGCTACACGGGGCTGCCGCTCGACAAGTTCGGCTCGTACATCCTCCTCACGAACTTCCAGCGCTATGTGGACCTCTTCGCCAAGGCCCACAAGGTCCAGGTGCACGGGCGAGACAAGCCGATGCCGACGGCAACCGCCGGCAAGATCACGATCGTCAACTTCGGCATGGGCAGCGCGAATGCGGCAACCGTGATGGACCTCCTGAGCGCAATCGCGCCGAAGGCGGTCCTCTTCCTCGGCAAGTGCGGCGGCATCAAGCACCGGGCCGAGGTCGGCGACCTGATCCTGCCGATCGCCGCGATCCGCGGCGAGGGCACGAGCAACGACTACTTCCCCCCGGAGGTGCCCGCCCTGCCCTCTTTCGCGCTGCAGAAGGCGATCTCGACCACGATCCGCGACCACCGCAGGGACTACTGGACCGGCACCGTCTACACGACTAACCGCCGGGTCTGGGAGCACCACGACGAGTTCAAGAAGTACCTGAAGAAGATCCGCGTGATGGCGGTCGACATGGAAACGGCGACCATCTTCATGGTCGGCTTTGCCAATGGCATCTCAACCGGCGCCCTCCTCCTCGTCTCGGACCAGCCGATGGTGCCCGAGGGCGTGAAGACGGTCGAGAGCGACCGCAAGGTCGACGACACCTTCGTGGGCGACCACCTCCGGATCGGCATCGACTCGCTAAATCAGCTGATCAACAAGGGGGTCACCGTTAAGCACCTGAAGTTCTAGCGCGCCGCTACGGCGCGACGTCGAACCAGAACGGGGCGTAGGCCTCCCCGCCCCCCAGGTCCACCTGGCTCCAGACCACGTAGCGTCCCGCGCCCGGGATCGTTACCCTGAAGGTGAAGCGCGGCCGCACCGGGTCCGGCGCCTTCGACAGGTCCGTCTGGTCGGGGTGGATGTGGGCGAACCCGCTGCGCGCGGCATCGAACGCCACCAGGTGCGCGTACGCCCCCATGACGGGGGCCACGGGCACAGGCCCCCCATCCGTGCGCCGGATAGAGAGGGTGAGCGTCACGGGCACCCGGGCCCTGACGGGCGAGGACGGCGAAAGCGAGAAGGCATAGCCCTCCTTCTCGAAGGCCCAGTTCGGGGTCTGGGTGCCCGCCGCCACCGGGTTCTCGGGGCCCTGGACCGCGAGCTCGGTCTCTGAATAGAGGCCCCGGTTAGTCGCCACGGGCGTGAAGTCGGCGAAGAGCCGGTAGACGCCGCCGAAGCGCGGCCGGAACCTGAAAACCCACTCCCCGGGCCTGCGGCCGGGCTCGGGGTGCACGTGCTGGTAGTCGTCGAGCGAGGGGTCTACGATCAGCAGGTGGATGCGCCGGGTCTGCACCACCTGCAGGTCCTCCGGGGCGATCGGCTTGCCGCTGAAGGTGGTGAGGACGAGGGTCGCCTCCACCGGGTCGCCGGCGCGGGCCGCACCGGTCGCGCGGACCGCGAGCGTGACGGGCGAGCGCACCGAGACCACGGGCAGGAACTGAGGGTTTGCCGGGTCGCAGAACTCGATCACGTTGCCCCCCTGGACCCGGAAGTCCATGTGGCTCAGGTTCGTGCCCGTCGGCAGGAGACGCACCACGACAAAGAGCGCGAAGGCCCCGAGCGAGAGCGCGAGGATCCCGCGCCTCTCGGCGGGCCCAAGCGGGCGCCTTTCCTTGTGCCCGCTCATTTGTGCATCCGCGCGACAAATTCGGCCGGCTCCCATGCGCTCCCGTCGACACGCCACGCGATCCGACCCTTCTCGTCGATCAGGAGCGTCGCCAGGGTGTGGTTCAGGATGCCGTCCTTGAAGACGGCGATCACGCCGAACTGCGTGAGCAGGTCGCGGATCGCCGGCTCGGGGCCGGTGAGGAACGAGAAGTTGGCCGTGTCGATCCCGCGGGCCTGGGCGTATTCGCGAAGGATGCCGGGGGTGTCGTAGACGGGGTCGAGCGTCACAGACACGAACTCGATGTTGGGGATCCCCTCCTTCGCGGCCAGCCTCTGCGTGGCGATCATCTTCGTCGTCGAGAGCGGGCACATGTTGGCGACCGGGCAGCGGGAGTAGATGAAGTTGAGCATCACCTGCTTGCCGCGGAAGCGGCCGCTGTCGACCACGCGGGCGTTCTGGTCGTAGAGCACGAACTGCGGGGCCGAGTCGCCGACCTCGCGGTAGGCGGCCCTGCCTTTCTCGATCGTGTCCTGATGCAGCATCCGGGCGCCGGCCTCCACCGAGTCGTGGGCCGCCTTGTCGTCGGGCCAGATTCCCTCGAGCCGAAGGTCCCCGCCCCGCTCGACCACCAGCTCGGCCCGGATCCTCTCCCCCGCGGCCGCCAGCGCGGCGTCGGCCTTGGAGACCTTGAACTCCATGGTCATGGCGGGCATGTAGCCAACGACCTCGTCGTGGCTGACGACCAGCACGCCCTTCTCGGGGTCAGCTGAGACCACCTTGCCGGTCAAGCGGAAGCGCTTCTCGCCCGGGGCCGGCGACGGGGCCTGCGAAAGGGCCTCCTGGCTGGAGGGCCGGCCGCAGCCGGCCAGGGCCAAGCCTGCGCATGCGGCCAGGCACGCAGCGAAGTGGTGCACGGCACGGGAACTCATGCCTACACCAATCAATCGGAGGAAAAAATTGTCAAAGCCATTGGGAGGGTCACCATGTTACCTTCCAGAACCGACCCAAGGATCCCATGACAACCGATCCCCAATCCTCGCGCACCCTCGCCCACAAGCCGGGACTCGCCGCATTCTCCGCGCTCGCGGCGACCTGGGTGTTTGTCCTGGTGACGCTCGGAGCCTTCACCACAAGCATCGGCGCCGGCATGGCCTTCGCCGACTGGCCGCTCTCGAACGGGTCCCTCAACCCGGCCGGCTGGCTCTCGAACATCGCGATGTTCGCCGAGCACTCGCACCGGCTGAGCGCGGGGCTCATGACGATCCTGACGATCGCGCTTGCCGCGTGGGTGTGGAGGACGGAAAGCCGGGCGTGGCTGAGGAACCTCTCGCTGTTCGCGGTGGGGCTCGTGTTCTTCCAGGCCTTGATCGGGGGCCTGCGCGTCCTTCTTGAGCCCGTGCAGGTTGCCGCGGTCGACACGAGCCTCGGCCGCCTCTTCGCGATGCTCCACGCCTGCCTCGCCCAGGGGCTCGCCTGCACGCTGCTTGCGATCGCGATCGCGTGCAGCTCCACGTGGATCACCCGCCCTGTCCCCGTGGGCCCTGGGGTCCGCAGGCTCGGCCGGGTCTGCTGCGTCCTCCTCTTCGTCCAGCTCGGCATTGCCGCCGTCATGCGCCACAGCTTTGCGGGCCTGGCCATCCCGACCTTCCCCTGGTCCAACCCCGACGGCGGGCTGATCCCCGAGGCGTGGAACTTCAGGGTCGGCATCCATTTCGCGCACCGGCTGATGGCGTTCGTGATCACGCTCTCGGTCGTGGCCTACGCCGTCGCCATCTGGCGGGACCGATCGGCGCCGCTCGCGATGCGGTCCGGGGCGTCAACCCTCGTGAGCCTCCTCGCGCTCCAGATCATCATTGGGGCCGCAATCATCCGCACAATGCGGAACCCCACCATCACGACGGTCCACGTCCTGGTCGGGGCCCTGACGCTCGCCACGGCGTTCTGGCTCACCTGGCTCGCCCACCGCGACACGATCGAGAGGCCGTCGGCCCCATGACCGAGGCCGCCCCGTCGAACGCGCGGTTCTCGGACTACCTCGAGCTCACGAAGCCGAGGCTTAGCCTCCTGTCCGTCCTTACGGCCATGGTGGGCTACTTCTCGGCGCGGCCCGGGCACAACCCCGCGCGCCTTCTCTTCCTCGCGCTCGGCGCCTCGCTGGCCGCCGGGGGTGTGGCGGCACTCAACCAGTGGATGGAGAGCGACACCGACGCCCGCATGCACCGCACCGAGCAGAGGCCTATCCCCGCGGGCAGGATCCCCGGGGGCTCGGCCTACGTCCTCGGCTGGGGGATGTGCTTCGTCGCACTGATCCTCATCTTCTACAACGTCGGGAAGCTCTCGGCGCTCTTCACGCTTCTGACCATCGCCTCGTACCTCGGCTGGTACACGCCCGCCAAGCGGACGAGCCGCTGGAGCACCGAGGTGGGCGCCGTGGCCGGCGCCTTCCCTCCCCTCATCGGTTGGTCGGCTGCCGAGGGAGGCGTCTCCGCGCTCGGGTGGATCCTCTTCGGCATTCTCTTCTTCTGGCAGATCCCCCACTTCATGGCTATCGCCTGGACGTACCGCCGTGAGTACTCGGCCGTGCACTTCCCGATGCTTCCCGTCCGCGACGAGGCCGGCGGAAAGGTCGCCGGATGGTCGCTCGCGGCGACGCTCTGCCTGGTGGGGGTGAGCCTCCTGCCGCCCCTTCTCGGCCTGGCGACCTACTGGTACGGGGCCGCCGCTGCCGCGGTCGGCTTCTTCTTCCTCTGGCGGGCCGTCGCCTTCCTTAAGGCGTCGAACCGCGACCAGGGGGCCCGCAGGCTCTTCTTCTTCTCGCTCGCTTACCTTCCGATCCTGCTCGGCGCCCTCGTGGCCGACCGGCTGATCGCCACCCATCCATGACCGTACACGACCTTCCCGCCATCGAGGCGTCCCTCAACGGGCTTGCCACCGTCCTGATCGCCACGGGGCTGGTCCAGATCAAGCGCGGCAACAAGGCAGCGCACCGCGCCTGCATGCTCTCGGCCGCCGCCGCCTCGGCACTCTTCCTCGCGTTCTACGTGACGTACCACGCGCTCAAGCACGGGGCTCCCCAGCCCTTCGGGGGCGAGGGGGCCGTGAGGACCCTCTATTTCGTGATCCTCTGGACCCACATCCCGCTCGCGGCGCTGATCGCGTTCCTCGTGCCGCGCACGTTCATCTTCGCGTTCAAGGGCGAGTTCGAGCGGCACAAGGCGTGGGCTCGCGTCACCTTCCCGATCTGGCTCTACGTCTCGGTGACCGGGGTCCTCGTGTACTTCTTCCTCTACCAGTGGTGGCCGGCGAAGGCGGCCTAGCCGCACAGAGGCAGAAAAAGGCCCGCCGTCCTTTGGAGCGGCGGGCCCGGGAAAATTTCCGTATCCTGCGCGGTCCTACTTGACCGTCAGCGTGCCCTTCATGCCGGTCTGGTAGTGGGCCGGGAACGTGCAGAGGAAGTCGTACACGCCGGGGGTGGTCGGCACCTTGAAGTCCACCTCGCCTGACTTGCGGGGCCCGAGGAGGTCGATCTTGGCGAGGATCTGGCCGGCGAGGGCGGCGGGGATGTAATTGGTGTCCTTTGAGGTGAGCGCGGCGGCGTCGAACGCCGCGACGTCGGTTCCGGCCTTCAGGAGCACCCAGTTGTGGCCCATGACCTCGGCCGGCTGCGTCCCGTTGTTGGTGAGGACCACCTTGATCTCCTCGCCGGGCGCGGCCTCGATGGCGGTCACACTGTACTTCATCGTGTCTCCGGCCGTGATTTCGATGGTGCGGGGGCCGGCGGAGGCCGCCGGGGCGGCCGCGGTTGACGCGTCCTTCTGGCCGCAGCCCGAAGTGACCAGAGCGACGAGCGCTGTGATGAGAAAGAGGCGGATTTTCATGAGGTGTAGACCCTCGCCCACACACTCGCCTAGGGCAAATCGAAATCCATCATTTGGCCGGGCGGGACGGGGCACCCATGCCCCGTACTTATCGTGTTTGTAGACGGGTTAATAGGTGACATCGCGCCTCGCGACCTATTAAACCTTATACACCGGTATAGGAATTGTAATGGATTATGGCTTGAAATGACCGAATGTTCTCTGACTGTACCCGGGAGTCTGGCGGCCGTTTCCCGGCGGCGTTCCTCTACTGCTGCACCATGCGTTTGTCCCACATCACCACCCAATTTTCGCGTTTTCTAGGCGTCGCGGTAGCCCTCGCGGGCACCGTGCTGCTTTCCGGCTGCTTCTGGCTGGACGGCCCCCAGTCCACCTTCGACCCCAATGGCCCGGTCGCCCGGCGCCAGATGGACCTCTTCTACACGACCTGCTGGGTGTCGCTCTTCATTTTCGTGGTGGTGGGCGCGGTCCTGGCCTATGCGATGATCAAGTTCCGGGCCCGGGGCGAGGCCGACGAGCACGCGGAGCCGCCCGAGCAGGCGCACGGCAACCCCTTGGTCGAGATCAGCCTTATCGGCGCCTCTGTCCTTGCCCTGGTAATCATTGCCATTCCGACACTTAGCGGAATATGGTACTCCTACGATGTCCCGGTGGCGGACAAGGCCGACGCCTACGAGATCACGGCGACCGGCTACCAGTGGTGGTTCAAGTTCGACTACACCTCGGAGACTGCCCAGACGCTCGATGCGTCCGGCAAGACCATCAACGCCCCCTTCACGACGGCCAACGAGCTGGTGATCCCGGCCGGACGGCCTATCCGCATCGCCCTGCGCACCGTCGACGTGATCCACAGCTTCTGGATCCCGAAGCTCGCCGGCAAGGTGGACATGATGCCCAACCGGGCCAACCACCTGTGGCTGAAGGCGGACAAGCCCGGCTATTACTGGGGCCAGTGCGCCGAGTTCTGCGGCGAGTCGCACGCCGTCATGCGTTTCCGGGTCATCGCGTTGGCCCCCATGGAGTTCAATGACTGGGTGAACAACCAGATGGCCCCCGCCCGCAAGGTGGCGGCCGTCGCCGCTGCCGACACCGCGAAGGCCAAGGCCCAGTTCGCCGACTACCGCACGTTCAAGCGCAACGAGGCCGGGTACTCGAGCGCGTTTGACGCCTCGCCCCTTGACGGCTGGCGCGCCCAGCAGGTCGCACCGGCCTCCGGCGAGAACCCGGAGCTGATCCAGAAGGGCCGCGCGCTCTTCGCCCAGAAGACCTGCTCGAGCTGCCACACGATCCGCGGCGACGGCTACATCGGCGTCGTGGGCCCCGAGCTCACCCATGTCGGCGCACGCTCGACAATCGCAGCCGGCCTCCTTGAGAACACCCGCGACCAGCTCCACCGCTGGATCCACGCCCCGAACGAGGTGAAGCCCGGCAACACGATGTGGGTCGCCGGCTACCTGGCCAACGGGATCAAGCTGACCCCCGAGGACGAGGACGCCCTGGTCAACTACCTTCAGAGCCTCAAGTAATTCGAACCATGGAAGCACTGGCAAAATCCGATTTCATCGCAAAAGGGGAAACCGCAGCCAAGCCCCTGGTCCTCTGGCGCCCCACGGCGAAGACGGGCCTCATGAGCTGGCTGACGACCGTCGACCACAAGAAGATCGGATTCCTCTACGGGATCTCGGCCCTGTTCTTCTTCATCTTCGGCGGCTTCGAGGCGCTCCTGATCCGCGTCCAGCTGGCGGTCCCGAACAACACGTTCCTGACCTCCGCCCAGTACAGCGAGATGTTCACGATGCACGGGACGACGATGATCTTCCTGGTCGTGATGCCGATGGGTGCCGCGTTCTTCAACTTCATCATGCCGCTGCAGATCGGAGCCAGGGACGTGGCCTTCCCGAGGTTGAACGCCTTCTCGTTCTGGACCTTCGCCGTCGGCGCCGTGATCCTGAACCTCGGCTGGTTCATGAAGGACGGCGCCCCTGACGCCGGCTGGTTCGGCTACGCCCCCCTCACCACCCGCCACTTCAGCCCGACGCACGCGATCGACATGTGGGTCATGGGGCTCCAATTGCTCGGCGTCGCCTCGATCGCCGCGGCCCT
The DNA here is from genome assembly GCA_903887455.1 of uncultured Opitutaceae bacterium. Lineage (GTDB taxonomy): Bacteria > Verrucomicrobiota > Verrucomicrobiia > Opitutales > Opitutaceae > Palsa-1447. The sequence goes on from CAISPT010000011.1 coordinate 25,150, forward strand.
CAACTTCATCGTCACGATCATCAACATGCGCGCCCCCGGCATGACGATGATGCGCCTGCCGGTCTTCACCTGGATGACGCTCTTCACGTCGTTCCTGATCGTCCTCTCCTTCCCCGCGATCACGATCGCGCTGGTCGAGATCATGATGGACCGCCTCTTCGGCACCAATTTCTTTGAGGTCTCCAACGGCGGCCTTCCCATCCTCTGGCAGCACCTCTTCTGGATCTTCGGCCACCCCGAGGTGTACATCCTCATCCTTCCCGCGATGGGCATCATCTCGGAGATCCTGCCCACGTTCTCAAGGAAGCCCCTCTTCGGCTACCCGATCGTGGTCTTCTCAGGCGCCTCGATCGGCTTCCTGGGTTTCGGCGTCTGGAGCCACCACATGTTCACGACCGGCATGGGCACGACCGCCACGGCGGCCTTCGCCCTGATGACGATGGCGATCGCGGTCCCGACGGGAGTCAAGATCTTCAACTGGATCGGCACCCTCTGGAAGGGCCACCTCACGATGAGGACCCCGATGATCTTCGCGATCGGCTTCCTGTGGATGTTCATGATCGGCGGCCTCTCGGGCGTCATGCACTCGGCGGCCCCCTCGGACGCCGAGCAGCACGGCAGCTACTTCATCGTCGCCCACTTCCACTACGTCTTGATCGGAGGCTCCCTCTTCGCGCTCTTCTCGGGCATCCACTACTGGTTCCCGCTGATGTTCGGCCGGAGGGTGAGCGAGTTCTGGGGCAAGACCTCCTTCTGGTTCATCTTCATCGGATTCAACGTCACGTTCTTCCCGATGCACTTCCTCGGCATGGAGGGCATGCCCCGCCGCACGTTCACCTACGACGGCGACATGGGCTGGAACCTCGGGAACCTGACCGCGACGATCGGCGCCTTCATCCTGGCGATCGGCGTGGCCATCTACTTCGTCACGATGATCTACACCTTCTTCAAGGGTGAGAAGACCACCAAGGACCCGTGGGACGCCAGGACGCTCGAGTGGAGCCTCCCGAACCCGCCCCCGGAGTACAACTTCCGCGTCATCCCGACCGTACACGCCCGCGACGGCTGGTGGTACGAGAAGCGCCACAAGGCCGAGATCGAGAAGGAGCAGGCCGAGCACGCGAAGGAGGACGAGGCGCACGGGGGAATCCACATGCCCTACCAGTCGATCTACCCGTTCCTGGCGAGCGTCGGCATCTTCATCGGCGCCCTGGGCGTCGCGGTCATCGACCCGGCCAACACGGCGCAGTACCCCGGCTTCTGGGGCCCGAAGGTCGCCGTGACGATCCTCGGCGGGGCCATCATGTTCGTCTCGGTGCTCCTGTGGGCGCTCGAGGGCAACGACGGCTACCACATCCACCTCAACGAGGACGGTACCATCAAGAGCGAGGACCACCACGCCGGCCACTAGAGGCCACCCTCCCAACCAAGAAAAGGATCCCCTCTCCATGAGCAGCACCGCGGCCGCAGGCGCCATCGACCACCACCACGACTCCACCACCGTCACGGGCATCCCGAACAAGAAGCTCCTCATGTGGGCGTTCCTTGCCTCGGACTGCATGTTCTTCGGCTGCCTCATCTCGACGCACCTGATCTACCGGCTGCACCCGCCCCCGGGCACCCCGAACGCCCGCGACGTGTTCTCGATCGAGCTCACCTCGTTCTCGACGTTCATCCTGCTGATGTCGTCGCTCATGATGGCCCTCGCCGTGAACTCGATCCAGAAGGGCAACCTGAAGAGCCTGCGCTGGTCGCTCCTGACGACGATCCTCTTCGGCCTGATCTTCCTCGGGTGCCAGGTCTACGAGTTCAGGAACTTCGTCTTCGAGAAGCACCTGACGATCACCAACAGCATCCTCGGGACCACCTTCTTCACCCTGACCGGCACGCATGGCCTGCACGTCCTCATCGGCGTGATCTGGCTGACCATCATGCTGCTCTACTCCTTCACGGGGCGGCTCACGGAGAAGGACGCGATCGACGTCGAGTCGATGGGCCTTTACTGGCACTTCGTCGACATCGTCTGGATCGTGATCTTCACGGCCGTCTACCTCCTCGAGTACATCTGATCCCGACCGACCATCCATGAGCGCCCCCGCCACACACGCCCCCGCCTCCGGCCACGAGCTCGAGCAGAGCAAGTTCTGGATCTTCGTGCAGCTCGCGATGCTGCTCGCCGTCATCACGGGCCTGGAGCTCGTGACCGTCTACCTGCCCTTCATGAAATGGATCCTGGTCGGGGCCCTCGTGGTCCTCTCGACCGTGAAGTTCATGTTCGTCATTTTCTACTTCATGCACCTGCGCTGGGACAAGGCGTTCTGCACGATCCTGTTCTTCATCGGGCTGGTGCTCGCGGGCGGCACGATGTGGGCGCTCCTGAAGCTTTTCGGCGCCGAGGCCAGCAAGCCGTTGACGCTCTCCTCGCCCGCTGCGATCGTCCGTACGGTCGCCTGATCCGGCCGGGGAATGGCCGGGGATCCGGCCGTAACCCATGATCGACTGGCGCCACTGGCACAATGAGCCGTTCCTGACCGGCGGGCTCATCATCGCCGGTTGGCTCTTCGCGGTGCTCGCGGGCCCCCTTCGCGCGAGGCTCGCCCCCGGTGCACCCTACCCCAAGGGCAAGGCGGCGCTCTTCTACTCGGCCCTCGTCCTCTTCTACCTGGCCGTCGGCTCGCCGCTCGACCAGGTCGCCGAGCGCTTCCTGCTCTCGGCGCACATGGCGCAGCATCTTGTCATCATGTACCCGGTGGCGCTCCTCCTGCTCCTCGGGACCCCCTCCTGGATGATCGACCCGGCCATCCGCGCGCTCGGCGGCAAGAGGACGGTGGGCCGGCTCGTGAGCCCGCTCAGCTGCGCCCTCCTCTCGACGCTCGTGATCAGCGTCTGGCATGCGCCCTTCCTCTATGAGTGGACACTTCAGGACAAGCTGGTCCACGTGGGGGAGCACCTGATGTTCCTCGCGGTGTCGCTCCTCTTCTGGTGGCCGCTGGCGAGCCCTTCCGAGGAGCTGCCGGCCCCGAGCTACGCCGTGCGCATGATCTACCTCTTCGCCACCGAGATCACCATGATCCCGGTCAGCGCCTACATCGTCTTCTCGGGCGACATCCTCTACCCCACCTACGAGTACGCGCCGCGGCTGATCGCCGGCTTCTCGCCCGGCGACGACCAGCTGACGGCAGGGATCATCATGAAGATCTCCGGCATGCTCGTGACGCTGACGGCGCTCGCGGTGTGCTTCTTCAAATGGTCGAGATCCTCAAACCGGAGCCCGGCGGGATAGCGGCGAGCGGACGGGCGGCGCGCCTAGTCTCGGACCCGCCCAGGGCGGCCGTCCTTGTGCTCTGCGCCCTTGTCCTCGGGCTCCGCAGAGCCGAGGCCTTGAGCCACCCGCAGTTCTGGGCGGAGGACGTGACCCTCTACCAGCGGGCGCTCACGCTCGGGGCCCAGTCGTTCCTCGGGACCGACGGGGGCTACTTCCACATGGTGCTCCGTACAGTCGCCGCCCTCTCGACGCTCTTCGACCCCGCGAGCGCCCCGGCCGTCTTTGTCGCGGCGGCGTCCCTTCTGACCCTCTACGTGGCGGGCCGGACCCTGTCCCCGCGCTGCCCCCTGCCGCGGACCGCCGGGCTCTGCGCGCTGGCGGTCGTGCTGGTGCCGGACACCCACGAGGTGCTGCTCAACCTCGTGAACCTCCAGTGGGTGCTCGGGGCGGGCCTTGTCCTGCTTCTCCTCTCGGAGGACCCGGAGGGCCCGGCCTCCTGGATCCACGACCTTTTCGCGGCCGCCGCCCTGGGGCTGACCGGCCCCTTCTGCATCTTCCTTCTGCCTGCGTTTGCCCTGCGGGCGCTCTCCAGGAAGAGCCGGGCAAGCCTGGCCATCCTCGCGGTTGTCCTCCTGTGCGCCGTGATCCAGGGCTACCTGGTCTACATGGAGCCCGCCTCGCCGTTCGACACGACGGGCACCGCTGTCTCCTGGGGGTTGGTCCTGCCGTCGGTGGGCCGCCGGATCGGGGGCTCGCTCCTGATGGGCGCCCTCCTTCCCGGGGACACCGACCAGGTCCTCGGGGCCGTGGCCGGGATCCTCACGCTTTCCGGGATCGCCTACCTCTCGCTCGGCCCCGGCGACCGGGCAAGGGAGCGGCGCATGCTGGGCCTTGTCTTCGCGGTGGTGCTGGCGGGTGCCCTCTACCGGACAAGGCACAGCCTCTTCCTCTTCTTCGTGCCGCACACCCGGGCGCGGTACTTCTACCTGCCGCAGCTGATGGCCCTGTGGCTCCTCATCTCCTGGGCGGGGCGCCGGGGC
>CAISPT010000012.1 GCA_903887455.1 uncultured Opitutaceae bacterium
CCGTCCTGCGGATCAAGCTCCGCTAGCCCCTGGGCCATGTTCACTGGAATCGTCGAGGAAGCTGGAGCGGTGGACTCCTTCGTGAACTTCGGGGGCGCGTGGCGCCTACGGGTCTCGGCGGCCTCGACCCTCCAGGGCCTCTCGGTCGGCGAAAGCATCGCCGTGAATGGCTGCTGCCTGACCGCGGTCTCAAGCGACGCCGGCACGGTCACCTTCGACGTCCTGGAGGAGACCCGGCGCCTGACGAACCTGGCGCAGCTGCTTCCCGGGTCGCCGGTCAACCTCGAGCGGAGCATGAGGGTCGACGGCCGATTCGGGGGGCATTTCGTGACAGGCCACATCGACGGGATGGGCAGGGTGGAGGTCTTCGAGGCCCGGGGTGCCGACCACTACCTGAGGGTGGCCTGCCCGGAGGGATCGGGACGCCACCTGGTCATGAAGGGGAGCATCGCCGTGGACGGAATCTCGCTCACGGTGGCGGAGGTCGCAGGCGACTCCTTCGCCGTTTGGATCATCCCCCACACCCTCCAGGCCACCAACCTAAGGATCCGCAAGGCTGGCGAGCCCGTGAACCTCGAGTTCGACATGCTGGGCAAATACGTTGATAAGATCCTCATGTCCCGAGGCGCTCCCGCCGCCTGACCCATGCGCCTAGCGCTTTCCGCAATCACCGAGGAGCTGCGCCGCCTGAAGGCGAGCGGGGTCGACAGCGTCGTCGTCTCCGAGGAGGGCCTCTCGGCGCTCAGGAAGTCGGTGGCAAGCTCCCCCAGGGCGGCCCCCCTTTCGGCGAGCGAGGACGTCCCTGCGGAGAAGCCGGCGGCCCCGGCCAGGGCCCCGAAGGCCGCTCCCCGGCCCGAGGCCCCCCCTGCGGCCCCGGTCCCTGTCGTCAGCCTTCCGCCAGGTGACAAGAAGAGCCGTTGGGCGGCGCTCGAGCGCATGGTCCTCGAGGACCCCGTCTGCCGCGCCAAGCTCCGGCCTGGCAAGAAGGTGGTCCTTGGCGTCGGAAACCTCGACGCCTCCCTCATGTTCATCGGCGAGGCCCCCGGGGCCGAGGAGGAGGTCCAGGGCGAGCCCTTCGTCGGTCCGGCAGGGCAGCTCCTGAATCGGATGATCGCCGGAATGGCGCTCTCCCGCGCGGACGTCTACATCGGCAACATCATGAACTGGAGGCCGGACCTGCCGACCGGGCCCGACGGGGTGCAGACGGGCAACCGGCCCCCGACCGACGCAGAGATGGCCCACTGCCTGCCCTACCTTAAGGCCCAGATCGAGATCGTGGCCCCGTCCCTCATCGTCGCCCTTGGCGCCACCGCGGCCAAGGGCCTCCTCGGGCCCAAGTCGTTCGGGGCCCTGGGTGAGGTCCGCGGCAGGTGGCACGACTTTGGCGGAAGGCCGCTCATGGTCACCTATCACCCAAGCTACATCCTCAGGAACCCCACCAACCGCACCAAGCGCATGATCTGGGAGGATTTGCTCAAGGTCATGGAACGCGCCAAGCTTCCGATCACCGATAAACAGCGCGGATTTTTCCTCTGATGAAGACCCTCACACGAACGCTACTGTGCATCACGGCCTGCCTGCCCCTCGCGCGGGTGGCCCGCGGCGGCGCGCCGGCTCCGACCTTCGACTTCGAGGTGCTGCGCTACGAGGCCAAGATGCTGGCCTCCAAGCCCTTCGTGCCAGCTCCGGTCAACGTCCCCCCGGCACTCCTCAAGCTCAACTACGACCAGTACCGCGACATCCGCTTCCGGCCGGGCGAATCCCTGTGGCGGCGCGAGCGCCTGCCCTTCGAACTCCAGTTCTTTCACCCCGGCTTCAACTTCGACCGGACCGTCCAGATCAACACGGTCCAGGGGCACTCGGTCGAGCCGGTGGCGTTTTCGCCGGCTCTCTACGATTACGGGCAGAACCACATCCCGAAGGTACCCTCGACCATGGGTTTCGCGGGCCTGCGGATCCTCTACCCCCTGAACAAGCCGGGCGACGAGCTCGGGGCCTTCCAGGGCGCCAGCTACTTCAGGTTCCTCTGCCAAAAGGCCTTTTACGGGCTTTCGGCCAGGGGGCTGGCGATCAACACCGGCGAGCCCGGCGGCGAGGAGTTTCCCGTCTTCCGGGAGTTCTGGGTCGAGCGGCCGGACAAGGACTCGAAGGCGCTCACGGTCTACGCGCTCCTGGATGGGCCCAGCGTCGCCGGGGCCTTCCGCTTCAGGATCACGCCCGGGCCCGAGACGATCACGCTCGTCCACGAGGTCATCTACTGCAGGTCAAACCCGAAGGTCCTCGGCATCGCGCCGCTCACCAGCATGTTCTGGCACGGCAAGAACACGAACGTGAGCTACAACGACTTCAGGCCAGAGGTCCACGACTCCGACGGGATCATGATGTTCACCGGGGCGGGGGAGTGGATCTGGCGTCCCCTGACCAACCCCGAGGCGATCCGGATCGCCGCCTTTGGCGACGAGAACCCGCGCGGCTTCGGGCTCCTGCAGCGCGAGCGCCAGTTCGAGCGCTACCAGGACTTGGAAGCGTACTATCACATGCGCCCGAGCGCCTGGGTCGAACCCGTCGGGGCCTGGGGCAAGGGGAGCGTCCGTCTGGTGGAGCTTCACGCCCCTGACGAGACCTATGACAACATCGCCTCCTTCTGGGTGCCGGACACGCTCCCGGAGGCCGGGGAGCCGATCGAGTTCACCTACAAGCTCCACTGGTTCATGGACCAGGTTCACCCGCCGGCCGGCTTCGTGGTCGCGACCCGCCACGGGCGCACCGCCACCCAGGAGGCCGACCTCGAGCGCTTCTTCGTGGATTTCGGCGGGACGTACCTAGTGCAGGAGGGCCCGGATCCGCAGATCCAGCCCGTCGTGACCGTCGGGGCCGGAGCCTCGCTCGTGAACACGCAGCTCCAGAAGAACCCCTTCAACGGCACGTGGCGAGTGGCCTTCGCCATCAAGCCCGACGGGACGGGAAGGCCGGTGGAGCTGCGCTGCTTCCTGCGCAAGACGCCCCATGTCCTGACCGAGACGTGGAGCTACCTGTGGCAGCCGTGAGCGGACACGACGGACCCGGTGTGGGGCTTCCCGAGGCCTTCAGGCCTAGGACCGGGACCATGGAGTCCTGGAACGCTGCCTATGTCCGGGTCGAGGACTACCTGCGCGCCCACCGAATCCACAACCGCCTCCACCAAAGCCGCCTGATCCAGAAGATCCTCGAGCGGGCGGCGAAGCGCCACGAGGCCCACCCGGCGCTCGACCCGACAATGGTCGCGGCCGAGGAAACCGAGGCCGAGATGGACTCCTGGTTCGGGGAGATCCTCGACGAGAAGGGCCAGCCCCACGACCGGCTTGCGATCGACGGAAGGGTCGCGCTGCTCCTGTGCGACGGCCCCGAGCGCTGGCCCTACGCGTTCCTGGACGAGGAGCGCGTCCCGGATGACTTCGTGAAGGCGATGCGCAGCAGCCACCTTGAGGCCGGCCCCGACCTGGCTGTGTCCAGCATGGTGCCGCGCCCGATCGACCTGGGGCTCATCACCGAGGCGGCCGGCGAGACCCTTGAGCGCTTCGAGCGCTGGCCCGTGTTGAGGGCCCTCTTCCTGTGGATGCTCTTCGCCGGGGCCTTGGGCGGGATATTCTACCTCACGCGCTAGCCCATGAAGACCCTTGTAACCGAGCACATGGACGCGGCGCGCCTGAACCG
>CAISPT010000013.1 GCA_903887455.1 uncultured Opitutaceae bacterium
CGTTGAGCTGAAGGACGGCATCGACGGCCTGGTCCACATCTCGCAGATCAGCGAGGAGCGGATCGCCAAGGTTAAGGACATCCTCAAGCCCGAGCAGAAGGTCACCGCGCGCGTCATCAAGATCGACCGCGAGGAGCGCCGCCTGGGCCTGTCGATCAAGGCCGCCAACTACAGCGCCGACCAGCTCGCCGCGGAGACGGCCTCCTACGAGGCCCTCAACCGCAGCGCCAACAACGACATGATGAACCTCGGCGACATCCTCGACGAGGCCAGCAAGAAGGGCGAGTAAGCGCCCCAGGGCGCCCGGGAAACCGGGGCGCCCCGAAGATTCAAGGAAGGGCCGCCGGGCGATTTCGCTCGGCGGCCCTTCTGCTTTTCGGGCCCCGCCTCGGACCGGCGGCCCGCGCTCGCAGGGGGGGGCGCCGGATTGAATTTGCCGTGGCGGCGCCCCCGGCTATTTCCAAGGGGCCCCGAAACCCATGGACGTGACCGACATCGACGAGTGCTTTCGCCTCCTGAAGCTGCGGCGGGGCGCCGACCTGGGCTCGGTCAAGCAGGCCTACCGCCAGAACCTGTACAAGTGCCACCCCGACCGCTTCCAGGGAAGTCCGGACCTTCTGCCGGTGGCCGAGCGCAAGACGAAGCGCCTCGTCGAGGTCTACGGCGTCCTGGAGAAGTGGTATGCCGACCACGGCGGCATCGACCCGGGCTTTCCCTCGGGCCCGCCGCACGAAGGCGGGGGCGCCACAGAGCCCGACATCGACCCGGAGCCCCACCGTGCCCATGGGGACGGCGACCGGATCGCGCGCTGGGCGAAGATCGGAGGGGCTATTGCTGCCGCCGGCAGCTTCGTCATCTTCGCCTGGAGTTTTTTCGAGGGACCAAGGGACGCGGTGCCTGTGTCCGCGGCAGGCGGCAAGCGCGCGAGCGCTCCCCCGGCCAGTCCCGCCCCTGTGGAGGCGACTGCTTCCTCGGCCCCCCAGGATCCCGCCACCGAGAAGGCGACGGGGTTGGCCGCCCTCCTCGCCGCGCGCGACAGGGCCAAGGTGGACTGGATCAAGGCCTACGACGAGCAGCGGAGGAGGGAGGAGGCCGCGGCCCATGTCGAGATGGAGGAGGCGAGGCTCCAATACGCCAGGGACGTGACGGCACAGGCGGCCCGGGTCTCCCAGGCCGAACACGAAGAGGCGCGCCTGCTTGCCCTCGCACGGATTGAATCCGCCGCCAGGCGCGACGCTTTCACCAGGAACGCGGAGGCGGAGCGTGCGGCGCTGCGCAGGGGGTACGACCAGTGGCTTTTAGCTAGGGGAGGGGAGGCCGTCGCCCTGATCCGGAGGATCCGCGAGCGCGAGAATTCAAACGTGGGCGTCTTCTCGACGACCGAGGATCCGGCAAAGATCTTCGCGTTCTGGACCGCTGACGAGGCCGGTGGGCCGGAGGTCAACATCGCGGCGAAGTCAGGGATAGCCGTCCGACAGCCCGACAGCCGCTACTTCCCCAATTTCAGGTCAAACATCTATCTTTACGAACCGGAGGGGAGGGTGCTGGTCGGGATGATGGAGAAGATTGTCGAGACGCATGACGACCTCGTGGGGAAGATCGAGGACAACCAAAGGAAGGAGAAGGCAGAGCTCGCCCGCTGGGACGAGCTCCATCCCCCGGCTCCGCAACCTCTCGAGGATGGCCTGGCGGCGGTGCTTCAAGCCAGGGACCGTGCCGTGGAGCGCCTTTCGCGGGCGACCGCGCGCACGGAAAGGGCGGCTCGGGCGCTGGCCTCGGCGGAAGCCGCCTTCGACATGAGCGACAAGGGTCGGGACTTTGCGGCGCGGATAGCTGCCGCCTGGGCGGGCCCGACGGGTCCGGGAGGCCCCAACAAGTAGAGTGCCCCGCGGTTTCCGCGGGGCCCTGGAAGCCGATTCCTAGTTCTCCAGGTTCTTGGACTTGGACTCGATAAACTCGCGGATCACCGTCATGCGCTGGCGCTGGCGGTCCTCCTGCTCGATCTCGTCGGCGTTTCGGACCGACTCGTTCTTGGCCATCGCCCTGCGCATCTTTCCAAGCGCGATGTACTCGAGCTGGCGGATCCTTTCGCGGGTCACGTTGAAGCGCCGGCCGACTTCCTCGAGCGTCAGCTCCTGATGGCCGTCCAGGCCGAACCGCATCTTGATGATGTCGGCCTCGCGCTTGTCGAGCGAGTCCACCATCGAGTGGAGATCGGCGTTCATGTTCTTCTCCCTGAGGTTCTCGAATGGGCTCGACGCGTTCTCGTCACCGACGATCTCGCCGAACGTGGAGGAGTCGCCGTCCTCGCCGATGGGGGCGTCAAGCGAGGCGGGCCGGACGCTGACCGACTTCAGGTGGGCGACCTTCGAGGTCGGGATCTGAAGCTCCATCGCGAGTTCCTCGTCGGTGGGCTCCCTTCCCAGGCCCTCGGAGAGGACCATGGCGGTCTTCCTCATCTTGGAGATCTTGTCGACCAGGTGGACGGGCAGCCGGATCGTCTTGGACTGGTTAGCGAGCGCGCGCTTGATCGACTGTTTGATCCACCAGGCCGCGTAGGTCGAGAGCTTGCCGCCCTTGCGGGGGTCGAAGCGCTCGACGGCCTTGACCAGCCCGATGTTGCCCTCGCTGATCAGGTCGAGGAGCGGCAGCCCGAAATCCTTGTAGTCCATCGCGATCTTAACGACCAGGCGCAGGTTCGCCTTGATCATGTGGTCGCGCGCGGCCTTGTCGCCCTTGCGGATCCGCTTGGCGAGGGCGATCTCCTCGTCGATCGTCAGCAGGGCTGTCTTGCCGATCTCCTGCAGGTAAATTTGGAGGTTGCTGCGGTCCCCGGGAGCCAAGGGGGCCTCCGCGGGTTCCGGCTTCTCAAGGAAAGAGGGCGGGGCGTCAAAGGCGACAGGGGTCGGGGTGGACCTAGCCACCCGGCCTGCGGCCTCTTCTGAATCTGCATCAACCGTGCTGCTCGAGGCGCTGTATTTGGTGTGCATGTGGGATCTACTACGATTGGAGGATCGAAACGGATTATTGTTCCCAACGGAGAAGCCTAAACCGTTCCCATCAGCCAGACGAGGGCCTCCCTCTGAGGTTACATAATCTTAACCTCCCGGGCGGGTAATAATGGCACACTTCACCCCATTTGGGGTGCAAAATGGCGCTAGTCAGGGACTAGTAGCCGGACGCGATCTCGGCCGCCTTGAGGAGCGCCCCGGCCTTGTTGACGGTCTCCTGGTACTCGGCCGCCGGGTCGGAGTCGGCGACCACCCCGCCGCCGGCCTGGACGTACATGACGCCGTCCCGAAGCAGGGCCGTCCTCAGCGTGATGCAGGAGTCGAGGTTCCCGTCGTACCCGAAATAGCCGAGGGCCCCCGCGTAGAAGCCGCGCTGGACAGGCTC
>CAISPT010000014.1 GCA_903887455.1 uncultured Opitutaceae bacterium
AGACGGGCTCCTTGTGAGATGTCGGGCGTATGCTCTCGATGCAGCCGCCCTGGTCGATCGCGATGTCGACGATCACGCTTCCCGGCCGCATCTTAGCGACCATCTTGTTGGAGACCACGATCGGCGCCTTGGCTGCGGGGATGAGGACCGCGCCGACAAGGAGGTCCGCGTCGGCGACGCTCGCCTCGACGTTGGCGGGGTTCGACATGAGCGTGACGACCCGGCCGCGGTACTCCGAGTCGAGGGCCTCGAGCTTGCGGGTGTCCAGGTCGAGGACGGTCACGCGGGCCCCCATTCCCGCCGCCATCTGGACGGCGTGGGCCCCCGAGTTGCCCGCCCCGACCACGACCACGTGGCCCGGCAGTGTCCCGGGGATACCCCCGAGGAGGACCCCGGAGCCGCCGTGCTGGGACTGGAGGAAGTAGGCGCCAATCTGGATCGCGAGCCTGCCGGCGATCTGGGACATGGGCTTGAGGAGCGGGTAGGATCCGTCCGTGCCCTCGACGGTCTCGTAGGCGATCCCGAGGATCCGCTTCTTCAGGAGCACCTTCGCGAGCCCGGGGCCCGCGGCAAGGTGCAGGTAGGTGAAGATCGCCTGGCCGTTCCTGAGCAGGTCGTACTCCGACGGAAGTGGCTCCTTCACCTTCAGGATCATGTCGGCGGCCTTCCACACGGCCGCCGCATCCGACACGAGATTTGCGCCCGCCGACCGGTACTCCGCGTCGGTGAATCCGGCGCTGTCACCGGCCGATTTCTGGATGATGACCTTGGCTCCGAGTGAAACGCAGCGGCGACACAGGCTCGGTGTCATCGACACGCGCGTTTCACCGATTTTGATCTCCTTGGGGACTCCGATTTTCATTGGTCCATCATGCCTTGGGAGCCCCGAGTGACAAGTGGCAACGGCTCGGGTCCCCTACCCATTAGCGGGCTTGGAAAGTGGCCAACCTTGCCTCATGCAAGGGCCGGATGCCAAAGATGCTAAACCTGATGGTCGCCTGCGCTGAGAACCGGGTCATGGGCCGGGGAACCCGTCTGCCCTGGCATATCCCAGAGGATCTGAAGGTCTTCCACGAGGAGACCGCCGGAAAGTCGATTATTCTGGGGCGGATCTGCTACGAGACCTGGCCCCGCGCCCGGCAGGACGGACGCCGACTCGTGGTGGTCTCAAGCAACCCGGCCCTGGCGACCGAGGGCGTCCAGGTCGCCCGGTCGGTGCCCGAGGCGCTGGCGATGGCCGAGGCGCTCCCGGGGGAAACCTACGTGAACGGGGGCGAGCGCATCTTCGGCGAGATCCTGGCGCTCGAGCGGCCGATGAGGCTACACCTCACGCAGGTGCACGCCGTGGTCGACGGCGACATTTACTTCCCGGAGTGGCGTCACATCCCGTGGCGAGAAACCTCCAGGCGCGAGAGCTCGGACGCGAACTTCCGGTACACTTTCCTAACCTTGGAGCGGATCCTGGGACCCCAGGCGAGCTAGGACCCTGTGGCGCGCGCCGCGTGCGCCTTCGCCACCGCGACGTACTTCTCTGCCCAGCCTCTGAGGGAGCCCTGCTCCTTGTCCGTCAACGCGCGGATCACGCGCGCGGGGGAGCCGTAGACCAGGGACCCTGGCGGGCAGGTGAAGCGCTGCGGGACAAGCGCGTTCGCCCCCACGATCGAGCGCGCGCCGATCACCGCGCCGTCTAGGACCGTTGCACCCATCCCGATCAGGCATTCGTCGCCAACCGTGCAGGCGTGGACGATGGCGCCGTGCCCGATCGTGCACCAGGCCCCTATGTGGGCACCGTAGTCGTCGGCGAGGTGGACCACGGCGTTGTCCTGGATATTGGTCCCCTCCCCGACCCGGATCTCGTTAATGTCGCCGCGCAGGACGGCGCCGTAGAACACGCTCGAGTCCCGGCCTAGGACGACGTCGCCCATCACGGAGGCCGTGGGCGCCACGAACAGGCAGCCCGCGGTCTCGGGCGACCGCCCAAGGTGCTTCGCGAGCCTTCCTTCGATAGCCGTCTTGCCGGGTCCGTCCATGAACCGGTCGGGGCCTGCTACACGGCGCTCAGGTCGCCGGCCGAGCCGGCCGGAACGTCCTTGGGCTTGTGGCTGTACTTGAAGGCGAACGGGAAAACGACCGCAAGCGCGAGGGCATAGCCCGCGAAGACAAACCAGATGCTGCGCCAGTCCTTCACGCCGTTGACGGTGAAGAAGTCAACCACGCGGCCGCTCGCCAGCCCGCCGATCAGCGCCCCGAGGCCGTTCGTCATGATCATGAACAAGCCCTGCGCGCTGGCGCGGATGCGCGGCTCGGCCTCAAGCTCGACAAAAAGGGAGCCGGAGATGTTGAAGAAGTCGAAGGCCATCCCGTAGATGATCATCGAAAGCACGAGCAGGATGAGCCCGCTGCCGGGATTGCCGACCCCGAAGAGTCCGAACCTTAAGACCCAAGCGCAGATGCTCACCATCATGATGTTCTTTATGCCGAACCTACCCAGGAGAAACGGGATGCTCAGGATGAACAGGGTCTCGGAAATCTGGGAGACAGACATCAGGAGCCCGGGGTGCGCCACCGCGAAGGAATGGGCGTAAGCCCCCTCGAAGTCGTGGAGGAACGCCTCGCCGAAGGTGTTGGTGATCTGGAGAGCGGCGCCTATCAGGGAGGCGAAGGCGAAGAAGACGGCCATCTTGCGGTCCTTGAAAAGGACGAAGGCGTCCAGGCCCAGTGCCGACGCGATCGAGGCCGACTTCCCCGTGTTCGCGGGGGGGCAGGCGGGCAGCGTGAACGCGTAGACGCCCAGGCACAGGGCGGAGACGGAGGCCACGTAGAGCTGCATCGGGCTCACCGACCACCCGAGGAGGTCAACCACCCACATCGCCGCGATGAACCCGACCGTGCCCCAGACCCGAATCGGAGGAAAGTGCTTCACCACGTCGTGTCCCTTGGAGGAAAGGATGCCGTAGCTGACCGTGTTGTTCAGCGCGATCGTGGGCATGTAGAGCATCGAGTTCACGAGCATTACCCAGTACATCAGGGACGGATCCTTTATGGTCGAGGCCAGGAACAGGAGAAGGCCGCCGACCACGTGGCAGATGCCGAGGACCCGCTCCGCATTGAGCCAGCGGTCTGCAACGATCCCCACCAGGCCGGGCATGAAGAGCGATGCCAGGCCCATCGTGGAATAGATCGCCCCCACCTGCCCCCCGGTGAATTTCAGGGTGGCAATCATGTAGCCGCCGAGGGAGATGAGCCACGCCCCCCAGATGAAGAACTGCGTGAAATTGAGAACGATGAGCCGGCTCTTGATGGTCATTTCTTGGGGGATTGGTGGGGCGGTCAGCCGGTCGGGCGGGAAGCGGAGCGAGGCTCCGCCCGCCGCCGCCCCGGGTCAAGGGATCACGAGCGGGGAGAGCGACCAGATGTCCTTCGCGTATTCCCGGATGGTCCGGTCGCTGGAGAACTTGCCCATGCGGGCGGTGTTGAGGATCGCCTTCCTCGCCCAGCTGTCGCGGTCCTTGTAGGCGGCGTCGACCCGGTCCTGGCAGTCGCTAAAGGACCGGAAGTCGGCGAGGACCATGTACGGGTCCCCTCCCGAAAGGAGCGTTCCGTGGATGGGGGCAAACGGCGCGACCTCGCCGGGGATCCAGTAGTCGCTCCCGAGCCAGTCGACGACGGCCCTGAGTTCCTCGTCGTCGCGGTGCAGGTCCCACGGGTTGTAGCCCTTGGCGCGGCGCTCCTCCACCTCCTCCACGGTCATGCCGAAGATGAAGATGTTGTCGTCGCCGACCTCCTCGCGGATCTCGACGTTGGCCCCGTCGAGCGTCCCAATCGTGAGCGAGCCGTTCAAGGCGAGCTGCATGTTGCCGGTTCCCGAGGCCTCCTTGCCCGCCGTCGAAATCTGCTCGGAGAGGTCCACGGCGGGAATGATCTTCTCGGCGAGGGACACCCGGTAGTTCGGCAGGAAGGCGACCTTGATCTTGTCCCGGATCCGCGTGTCCGTGTTGATCCGCATCCCGATGATGTTGATCGCGCGGATCAGGTTCTTTGCGACGTCGTAGCCCGGGGCCGCCTTTGCGGCGAAAATGAACACGCGGGGCTCGATCGGGAGGTCCGGGTTGTGGAGCAGGCGGCGGTAGAGCGCCAGGATGTACAGCAGGTTCAGGTGCTGGCGCTTGTACTCGTGCAGGCGCTTGATCTGCGCGTCAAAGATGGCGTGCGGAGAGACCTCTATCCCGCACTCGGAGCGGATCACCTGCGCGAGGTCCATCTTGTTGGCGAGCTTCACCTCCATGAATTCCCTGCGGAAGTCGGCGTTTTCTATGTGCTTTTCTAGCCCGCGCAGCAGGTCGAGGTCGCGTATCCAGGCGTCGGTGCCGAGCGTGCGGGTCACGAGCGCCGACAGGCGGTGGTTGCACTCAAGCAGCCAGCGCCTCGGCGTGATGCCGTTGGTCTTGTTCTGGAACTTGCCCGGGTAGAGCGCGTCGAACTCGGGAAACAGGTTCTTCCTGAGAAGCGCGGTGTGGAGGGCGGCGACGCCGTTCACCGCGTGCGTACCGACGACCGCGATGTGCGCCATCCTGACCAACTTGTGGCCGTTCTCCTCGATTAGGGAGCAGGCGCGCTTCTTGTCGTTGTCGCCCGGCCACATGGCCTCGACCTTGGCGAGGAGCTTCAGATTGATGTCGTAGATGATCTGCAGGTGGCGCGGGAGAACCCGTTCGAAGAGAGGGACGCCCCAGCGCTCGAGGGCCTCGGGCAGGAGCGTGTGGTTCGTGTAGGCCAGGGTCTTGGTCGTGATTTCCCAGGCCTTGTCCCAGGGGATGTCATACTCGTCGAGCATGATGCGCATCAGCTCGACAACCGTTATCGCAGGATGGGTGTCATTGAGCTGGATCGCGACCTTGTCCGAGAAGTTGCTCCAGGAGTTGCCCGGCGTGCGAAGGTGCCTGCGAACCAGGTCCCTGATCGAGCACGACACGAAGAAATACTGCTGAACAAGCCGCAGCTCCTTGCCGTTCTCCGTCTTGTCATTCGGATAGAGGACCTTCGAGACGGTCTCTCCGACAGCCTTCTCCCTCACCGCCTCGACGTAGCCGCCCGAGTTGAACGCGGCCAGGTCGAAGTCGTCCGACGAGCGGGAAGCCCAGAGCCGGAGGAGGTTGACGGTCTTGGTCCCGAAGCCCGCGATCGGGATGTCGTGGGGCACGCCGAGGATCGTGCGCGTGTCGACCCACTTGGGCTTCGAGTTGCCCTGGTCGTCGAAGGCGTTCACGACGCGGCCATAGAGCTTCACCTCCTGTGTGTAGTCCGCGCGGATCACCTCCCACGGGCTCCCGAAGATCATCCACCGGTCCGGGTGCTCGACCTGGCTGCCGTTGACAATCTGCTGCTGGAAGAGACCGAATTCGTAGTGAATCCCGTAGCCGAGCGCCGGGTAGTCGAGCGTCGCCAGAGAATCGAGGAAACAGGCCGCGAGCCGGCCCAGGCCGCCGTTGCC
>CAISPT010000015.1 GCA_903887455.1 uncultured Opitutaceae bacterium
CGCCGGCCCGCCGGGCGCCAACTCAGGCCAAGCGCGCTTTCAAGCGCGCGGTCGCCCCCGGCGGTGCGCAGGCTGTCCGAGGCCTGGATGCGTGCCGCGTTGTCGAGCCTCAGGGTCACGTTCTCGGTGAGGACGAGCGTGAACGCGGCGGTGAGCCTCTGCCGGGCATAGTTTAGGGCGTAGAAGCTCGCCGTCACCGGGGCCCCCAGGTAGCTGGCATCCTTGGCCAGCGCCGTGTAGCCGAGGGTCGCCGAGACCAGGCTCCACGACCGGCGGGCCACGAGCTCAAGCCCCTCGGTGCCGATGTTGACGGGGTTGGCCGAGCGCCCGAAGACGCCGTTCGTGTAGGTCCAGTCCACCAGGTTGTCGTCCCGCCTGTAGAAGACCGCCGCCTGGCCCGCCCATCCCCAGAGCGATCCCGAGAGCCCGGACTCAAGGTTGCGGCTCACCGCCCGGCCCAGGGAGGGGTTGCCGCGGAAGAGCCCTGCCGTGGGGCTTGAGTCGAGCGCGGTGTAGGAGGCCATCTGCGTCGTCTCGGAGTAGCTCGCATAGACGCGCCTGAGGCCGCTCGAGACCCAGTCCTCGGAGAGCTCGGCGATGGGGGAAAAGGCACCCGAGTCGTGGTCGGACTTGTCGTAGGAGGCGCCGGCCTTGAGCGTGAGCTTTCCCCCGTCGAAGTCCCACTGCTCCTCGGGGACGACCGCCGCCTTCTCGAGCGTCCTGCTGTGGTAGGGCCCGAAGACCAGGGAGGTCGACTCGAGCGAGTCATGGGTCTCTTCGGCGTGGTAGTTGATCCAGAGGCCCTGGGCCTCCACCCGACCGCCCGCGGCGGCGCCCTCCTCCCTCGTCGTGTGCTGGTAAGGATGCACGCGGCCCAGCGGCGCAAAACGGCTGAAGGCGTAGTCGTCCTTGTTGCGCCTGTAGAAGGCTCCGGCCTCCGCGTACTGCCCACCCCCCAGGTCGGCGCGCGTGTCCGCCGCCACGAGGACCGTCTCCAGGTTCTCGGTCTCGTCGGAATTGAAGGGCGTGTAGAGGTTGCGCCACCCGAAGAAGCTCGACTGGTAGCCTGCGAAGAGGTCGGCCTCGGCGGTCGGCGTCACCCACTGCGCCCGGGCCGCGGCCCTGTCGAAGCGCGAGTCCCCGAAGGGCACGGTCCCATTGGCGGAGGAGTGGGCCCAGTCGGCGTCGGCCGCCAGGTGCTCGGGCCCCCTGCCCGACCATGCCTGGTACGCCTCCTCGCGGGTCAGGCCGTCGTTGCCGAGCGCCGCCGACACGAAGCCGGCCTCCCTCACCGGCCTCCAGCCGTAGGCAACGGCCCCGGCCGTCGAGTTGAGGGTCTGAACGGCATGGCCGGCGCCCGTCAGAACCGAGGGCGCCCCGAGCATCTCGGGGGGGATGGGCAGCTCCATCAGGTAGTGGCCCGTCTGGGGATCGGAGATCGAGAGCACCCCGACCTGCATGCCCGTGTTCTCGAACGTGTCGCCCCGGACCGTGACGTCGGACTGGGCCTCCGCCTGGTTGCGGGACTCGACATCGACCAGGGGCTCATAGCGCAGGGCCGACACGGGCATGGCGAAGGTGCCGGCGGGGGCCTGGTTGGCCACGCTTGGCGAGAAAACGGTGACTGCGGGAAGGCTGGCCGCATCCTGAGCCGCTGCCGAGGCTTGGCCGAGGAGGAGGGCGCAGAGGCCCGCCAGGACCCCGGGGAGTGCACGATTCATAGGTGCCGACCGCTACAGGCAGGCCCCAAAAAAAACAAGCCTCCTGTTAAGGAGGCTCAGTCTTTCCATTAACAATGGACGCCCCGCGCAGCGGGGGCGCCCCGGGCCGTCACTCGCCGTCGTTGCCGATGGCCTCGACCGGGCAGCCCTCGAGGGCCTCCATGCACTGGGCGACGTCCTCCTCGGTCTCGGGCTGCTTGTTGACGTAGGAGTGGCCGCCCTCGTCGTTGCGCGTGAAGAAATTCGGGGCTGTCTCGCGGCAAAGGTCACAATCTATGCACTGCTGATCCACGTAGAACTTGCCCGCCACATTGTTGCCCCATTTGTCAGCTTTGTTGGCCATACGTGCATTAGAAAGGAGAGGGGCGGGCGCCTTCTGTCAAGGGGGTATCGAGGACCGCTCTTGGCGCACGCCCGCAGCCGCAAAACGGGGCCGGTTTGGATTCAAGGCGGCTTGTATTCGGAGACGGCGCGGTTACGGTGTCGGGATGCTGCAGGACCGCCCCTACATGAGCGACAACTATGACCGGCGCCAAACGAGCGTCCTGACATGGCTTATCTCGCTGATCGTCGCGGTCTATGTGATCGAGATGGCGCTCACCCGCTTCCTTGGTCCCCGCTTCGGGCTCGATGGGGCGATGGCCCTTTCGGTCCCCGCGCTCAAGGCTGGGCACCTCTGGACCCTGCTCACGTACGGGTTCCTCCACGACCCGTCTAACCTCCTGCAGGTCGTCAGCTACCTGATCGTGATCTACTTTGTGGGACGCGAGCTGCTCCCGCTCCTCGGCACCCGTCGCTTCGCAGGGCTCTACGCCGCCTCCCTGGTCGCCGGTGGGCTCTTCTGGTCGGCCGTCCACTGGCGGGGGCCCGAGGTCCTCTACGGCGCGTCGGCCGCCGCCTCGGCGCTCGTGATCCTCTACGCCTGCTTCTATCCCAACCGGGAAATCACGCTCCTGCTCTTCTTCATTCTCCCGGTCAACGTGCGGCCAAAGATCGTGGCCTACGTCATGATCGCCCTCGATCTGTGCGGCCTGGTCTTCTACGAGGTGCTCGGCTCGGCCTCGCCCTTCGGGAGCGCCGCCCATTCGGCCCACCTCGGGGGAATGGCGGCCGCCTGGGTTTACTTCCGTTACCTCCACCAGGCCGAATGGAGCCTCGGAGGGGGCGGCGCGGCCATCGAGCTGCCCCGCTGGGTTAAGCAGCAGTCCTCAGCCAAGGCCCCCGCGCCGGCGTTCAGCGTGAACGTGGGCGACAACCGCAGCCACCTGAAGGCCGAGGTCGACCGCATCCTCGACAAAATCAACAGCGACGGCTTTGGCTCCCTTTCCGCGGCGGAAAAGAAGGTCCTGGACGAGGCCCGCGACCTGATCGGCCGCCGGTGATCCCGCCAAGAGCCCGAAGGACCCGCGCCGGCAGGGCGTGCGGGGTCCGACCCCGCACCCGGGCACGACTATTCGCCCTCCCTCCTTGAATTCCTCCAACTCCCATGAAACAATGGGAGGGTTTGCAGCGTCCAAAGTCCCCACACCCATAGGCTAACCACGCATGATTTTCCCCAAAGCCCTGCAACGTAGGTGGCTAGTTCCCATTGTCCTGTTGGCGGCAGCCCAGCTGGCGACGGCATCGGACCTCAAGTTCACCACCCCCGATTCGCTCTCGACCGAGGCTCAGACCCTGGTGACCCTGCTTGAGCAGGCGCACTACAACCGAGACGCTGTCCACAGCGGGGAGTACTCCCAGGCGATTCCGGAGTACATGACCGCCCTTGACGGGCAGCACCTTTTCTTTCTGGAGGGCGACAAGACGGACTTCGTTAACCGCTTTGGCAAGAACGTCTACTACAACGTGGACTACCTGGGGAAGATCGACGCGGCCTACGACATCTTCTACCTCTACGACGACCGGGTGACCGCCCGCATCGGCTGGATCTTCGGCGAGCTGAAGAAGCCCATGGACTTTACGGTGCCGGAGACCTTCAGGGTCGATCGGAGCAAATCGTCGTGGCCGGCGACGACCGCCGAGGCGGATGACCTATGGCGCAAGCGCCTCAAGTTCGAGATCTTGGGGGAGCTCCTCAACAAGAAGACCCTCGACCAGGCGCGCGATGTGGTCCGCAAGCGCTACGAGCGCATGCTGAAGAATGTCGGGGAGACCGAGGGATCGGAGCTCGCCGAGACCTTCCTCTCGACGATCGCGGGCCTCTACGACCCGCACTCCACCTATTTTTCGGCCGACACCTACGAGGACTTCGGGATACAGATGAAGCTCCAGCTGGTGGGCATCGGCGCCATCCTGGGCCTGGAGGAGGACACCTGCACGGTCCGCGAGATCGTCCCGGGAGGACCGGCGGACCTCGGCCACCAGCTTAAGCCCAACGACAAGATCATCGAGGTCGCGCAGGACCAAGGGGAGCCCGTCGAGATCATCGGCATGAAGCTCAGGAAGATCGTCGACCAGATCCGCGGCGCCAAGGGCACGAAGGTGCGGCTCATCGTGCAGCCTGCCGAGGCGACCGACAGCTCCGTCCGCAAGGTGATCGTGATCACGCGCGACGTCGTGAAGCTCGATTCCGCCCGCGCGAGGGCGGCCGTCTTCCAGGTGCCGGGGCCCGAGGGCAAGACCGTGCCCCTCGGCGTCGTGACGCTGCCAGCTTTCTACGGACCAGCCGAGGACGGCGACACGGACGCCGAGAAGACGAGCGCCAGCGAGGACGTCGCCAGGCTCCTCGTCCAGCTCAAGCAGGCCAACGTGCAGGGCGTCGTGCTCGACCTCCGGCACAACGGCGGCGGCTACCTGACCGAGGCGATCGAGCTTGCGGGACTCTTCATCCACAAGGGGCCGGTGGTCCAGGTGAAGGGCTACGACGGGGACATCCAGATCGACACCGACAAGGCCGAGAGTCTCGCCTACGACGGCCCGTTGGCGGTCCTCGTGGACCGCTTCAGTGCCTCGGCCTCGGAGATCGTGGCCGGCGCCCTGAAGGACTACGGCCGTGCGGTGGTGATCGGCGACACCTCGACCCACGGCAAGGGGACGGTCCAGGCCACCTTCGAGATGAAGCGGATCTCCCGGGAGCTCTCGAAGTCGCCGGCAAAGACCGGGGCCGCAAAGATCACCATCCAGAAGTTCTACCTGCCCGACGGGTCGTCGACGCAGCTTAAGGGCGTGATCTCCGACATCGTCCTGCCCTCCATCGACGAGTTCCTGCCGATCGGCGAGTCCGACCTCCCGCACGCACTCGTCTGGGACAAGATCAAGACGAGCACGTTCGACGGGAAGCCGATCGACTCGAAGCTCTTGGCCAAGCTCCAGGCTGACAGCGCCGCCAGGCAGGCGAGCCTGGAGGAGTTCGCCTACGTGAGGAAGTACGTCGACTGGTTCAAGCAGCGGCAGGCCGAGAAGCTCATCTCGCTCAACCTCGAGGAGCGGCGAAAGCAGAAGGCCGCCGACGACGCGTTCCGCAAGGAGCTCAAGGGCGAGCGCGAGAAGCTCGCGAAGGGCGACTTCCCCTACAAGGAATTCCGCCTGGGCCCTCCCCTGCCCCCGAAGATCGCGGCGCCGAAGGTGGCGAAGCCCGACGGCTCGAAGGACCCGGAGGACGAGGACGATCTGGCCGACGCCGAGGACGACGCGAGCGCCGACTCCTACGGCAAGGTCGACGTGTCGCTCAGGGAAGCCCTGCGCGTCGTCGATGACGCCATCGAGCTCGCTCGCAACCGCGAGTACTGGGCGAGCGACCACGCGCCCCTGACCGTGGCCTCGAAGGGCTAGGCTTACCGCCCCGGGCGATCCTAGCGCCAGGCCAGGAAGATCCTGTCGCGGCCGGAAAGGTCGCGGACGGACTCCGACCGGGCGTAGCCCGACCGCGCCGCAATTTCGGTGGCGCGCGGATGGTGGGAGATGCCGGTCTCCAGGGCGAGGAGCCCTCCCTCCGAGAGGTGAGTCAGGGCCTCCCCTAGGATAGACGAAAGGTCGGCGAACCCGCCGTCATCGCTTGAGAGCGCCCCGTGGGGCTCGTGCTCGCGCACCTCCGGGGCCGCGTCCCGCACCTCCTCCTGCGAGAGGTACGGCGGGTTAGAGACGATCAGGTCGAAGGTTCGGCCCAAAAGGCCCTGAAACCAGTCCGAGGCGACGAATTCGACGCGGCCGGCCAGGCCGTTCGTTTCCGCGTTTTCGGCGGCCAGGACCAGGCAGTCGGGGCTCCTGTCGGTCGCGACGACCGCGGCATCGGGATACGCGCGGGCGAGCGCGAGGGCGATGGCGCCGCTTCCGGTTCCCAGGTCAAGGATCCTCGCCGGGGCCGAGGCCATCCGGCCCACGGCGGTCTCCACGAGGAGCTCCGTCTCGGGCCTGGGGATCAGCGCCCGCCGGTCCACCTTCAGCTTGAGGCCGTGAAAGTCCGCATGGCCGAGCACGTATTGCAGCGGCTCGCGCCGGCCGCGGCGGCGGACCATCTCGCGAAGCGCCGCCAGCTCCGCGTCGCCGACCGCCTGCTCGAACCGGAGATAAAGGTCCATCCTTCGAAGCCCGAGCGCGTGGCCCACCAGGAGCTCGGCGTTAAGCCGCGGCGACTCGATCCCCTTGGACGCGAAGAACTCCGAGGTTTTCTTGACGACCTCAAGGACGCTCAGCATCGGCGCTCTGCTCGGGGCCGGATCGGGCATCGAGGTCCCTTAGCCGAGCTCACCCGAGGGCTTCACCAGCTCGTAGCTGCGGCCCTCGAGCGCCGCCAGGCGCTCGTCGTAGTGGGCCTTCTGGAGGCCCTCGATCAGGGGCCCTATCGCGCCCTCCATGATCTGGGGCAGCCCGTGGAGCGTGAGCCCTATCCGGTGGTCGGTCACGCGGTTCTGCGGGAAGTTGTAGGTGCGAATCCGCTCGCTGCGGTCGCCGGACCCGATCTGGCTCCGCCTCTCCGCCGCGTACTTGGCCTTCTCCTCGTCCTCCTTCAGCTTCAGGAGCCTGGAGCGGAGGACGGTCATGGCGCTCGCCTTGTTCTTGATCTGCGAGCGTTCGTCGGCGCACTGGACGATCAGCCCCGTCGGCTTGTGCAGGATCTGCACCGCAGAGTCCGTCGTGTTGACGCCCTGGCCGCCCGGTCCGCTTGCGCGGCTCACGGTAATCTCAAGGTCCTGGGGGTTAATCTGGATGTCGACCTCCTCGGCCTCGGGGAGCACGGCCACGGTGACCGTCGAGGTGTGGATCCTTCCGCTCGCCTCCGTCACGGGAACCCGCTGCACCCGGTGGACCCCGCTCTCCCACTTGAGCTGCTGGGAGACGTCGACGCCGGAGACGAGGAAGGCCACGTCCCTGAGGCCGCCCCGCTCGGAGTAGCTGCTGCTCATCGGCGTGATCTTCCAGCCCTGCGAATCGGAGTACTTCTGGTAGCAACGGGTGAGCTCGGCCGCGAAGAGCGCGGCCTCGTCGCCGCCGGTCCCCGCCCGTATCTCCATGATTGTGTCGCGGGAATCGGAGGCCTCGGGGGGGATCATCGCCAGGAGGACCGTCTCGCGGAGCGCGGCGGCCCGCTTCTCGAGCGCGGGCACTTCCGCCGCGGCGAGCTCCCGCATCTCGGCGTCGCCGTTCACCTCGCGCGCCATCGCGGCCGCGTCCTTGAGCTCCCGCTCCACCTGGGAGTGGGCGAGGTAATCGTCCACGAGCTTCCTAAGCTTCTGCTGCTCCCGGGTCACCTCGGCGGCTCGCCGGGGGTTGCCGTAGAACGACGGCTCCGCCATCTGCGCATCGAGTTCCTCGAGGCGCCGCTGGAAGGGGGAAATGTCGGGAAGGGCGTCCATGTCTGCTATTTGCGAATTGCGCGGGCTGCGATCGGAGGCTAGGAATACCGCCTCACGCACCGCATGGCCGCGACGCTCTTCACACAAAACATTATCGCCTGCATCTGGGACTTCGACAAGACCTTAATCCCGGAGTACATGCAGACGCCGTTGTTCAAGCGCTACGGCGTCGATGAGGCGACGTTTTGGGCAGAGACTAACGCCCTGGTCGAGAATTACCGCAAGCGCGGGTACACGCTCTACAGCGAGATCAGCTACCTTAACCACCTGCTGACCTATACGTTGGCCGGGAGGATGGCCGGTCTCAACAACAAGGTCCTCTTCGACTGCGGCAAGGATGTGCGGTTCTACCCGGGACTCCCCGATTTCTTCTCAAGATCCAATTCCTGGGTGTCGGACAAGCAGGAGTACACCAAGCATGACATCCGGCTTGAGCACTACGTGGTGAGCACGGGGCTGGCGCAGATGATCCGCGGCTCAGCGATCGCCCCCCACGTCGACGGGGTCTGGGGCTGCGAGTTCATCGAGAACCCGCTGCAGCCCGGCTTCCTCCAGCAGAAGGAGCTCGACCTCTCCGCCGCCGCGGAGATCGCCCAGATCGGGATGGTGATCGACAACACCACCAAGACGCGCGCCCTCTTTGAGATCAACAAGGGGACGAACAAGAACCCCGCGATCGACGTGAACTCGAGGATCGCCGCCGAGGACCGGAGGATCCCCTTCCAGAACATGATCTACATCGCCGACGGCCCGAGCGACGTCCCGAGCTTCTCGGTCGTGAAGGGCAACGGGGGCAACGCCTACGGGGTCTACAACCCGGCCAAGGCCGAGGAGTACGCGCAGAACGACCGCCTCCGCCAGGCGGGTCGGATCGACCACTACGGGCCCGCCGACTACACGGAGACGAGCAGCACGACGCAGTGGCTCCGGCTCCACATCCACGAGATTTGCGACCGGATCGTGAGGGACCGGGAGGCCGCCGTCGCGCAGAGGACGGCCAAGCCGCCGCGGCACCTGAACCCGCTTCCGAAGGACGAGCTCTCGAAGCCCGCGGGGCCCTCGCCCGAGCAGGCAAAGTTCCTCGACTAGGGGAACAGCCGGCGCCCTAGCGACCAAGCGCCAGCTCGCTCTTCTCGTAGTAGCTTGCGAGGTTCGCCGCCCTCGACG
Source organism: uncultured Opitutaceae bacterium (assembly GCA_903887455.1). Lineage (GTDB taxonomy): Bacteria > Verrucomicrobiota > Verrucomicrobiia > Opitutales > Opitutaceae > Palsa-1447. The sequence continues at coordinate 8,681 of CAISPT010000015.1, forward strand.
CGTAATCCAGGGCGATGCTCGGCGGGTGATCGCCCACGACAGCCCGCATCCCGCCGTTCCAGGCAAGCGCGATCCGGTAGGGTGTGGCCTCGATTCCTCGCCGCTCCAACTCGGCCCTGATCCAGTCATAATGCTTCACGGCAACGGCGTCGGAGGAGCGCTTGTCCAGGGCGCGGCTAAACGGGGCGGTGGTGTGCATCCTCCAGGTCTGCTCCCGGAACTGGTACGGACCGAGCTCCCCCAGGCTGCCGGGGGTCTCGCTGTTGCCGGGATTCTCGAGCTGGTGGATAGCCTCAAGCGTCGCCCACCTTTCGGACGCCCGGGCGGGGCAGGCCGAAAGGAGGCACACGAACACAACCACGGGCAGGACCATGAGGGTCCTCCCGGGAATCAGCAGTCGGTAGTCAGGGGTGTTCATGTCGACCCCAGACCCCCACCCCTTATCGCAGGTTCACGGTGGCCCCGAACTAAAGGTCTCAAAAAAAGGGAACCCGGGAACCCTTGCGAAATGCATGGAGCCGAATCCGGCGCCACGGGGCCCCTGTAATCCGCTCCTAGTCAACGAATTCCTCGATGAGCCGAGCGACGAGAGAGGTCCAACCTGTCTGGTGATTAGCCCCGAGGCCGGCACCCGTGTCCCCATGGAAGTATTCGTGGAACCAGATCAAGTCCCGCCAGTGCGGGTCCTCGGCGAACGAAGCATCGCCCGCTAGTGCAGGCCGTTTGCCATTTGAATCGGGCAGGAACAGCGAAATGAGGCGCCGCGCGAGCTCCCGGGCGATCTGGTCGAGGTTCATGCGGATGCCGCTGCCAGTCGGGAACTCCATGGTGAAGCCATCGCCGTAGAAGAGATGGTAACGCTGGAGGGCCTCGATCAGCACGTAGTTGAGTGGGAACCAGACGGGTCCCCGCCAGTTCGAGTTGCCCCCGAATAGCCACGTCCTCGACTCGCCCGGCTCGTAGTCCACGCGGTAGGTCTCGCCGTCGACACCCACGGTGAACGGATGGTCGCGGTAGGCCCGCGAGACCGAGCGGATCCCGTGGGGCGAGAGGAACTCGGCCTCGTCGAAAACGTACCGGAGCACCCGCTCGAGCCGGGCCTTGGACGGGATCGCAAGGATCCTGCGGCCCGGGTCCTGGCCGTCCCTTGCCATGTACGAGATGTGCGCGGCCAGGTCCGGCCGGTTCTCGATGAACCAGCGCGTGCGCTTTGCAAAACCGGGAAGCTTGTCGAGGCGGCCCTCCTCGATAAACTCGACGGCGAAGAGTGGGATGATGCCGACGATCGACCGGAGCCGGAGCGGCACCGAGCCGCCCTGCGTGAGGAGCTCGTCGTAGTAGAACCCGTCCTGCTCGTGCCAGAGGCCGGTGCCTCCCAGGCTGTTCATGGCGTCGGCTATAGAGACGAAATGCTCGAAGAACTTTGACGCGATGTCCTCGTACGCGGGGTCGCCCTCGGCGAGCTCTAGCGCCATGGCGAGCATCGTCGAGCAGTAGAAGGCCATCCAGGCGGTGCCGTCGGCCTGCTCCAGCTGTCCCCCCCCGGGCAGGGGCTTTGAGCGGTCGAAGACGCCGACGTTGTCCAGGCCGAGGAACCCGCCGCTGAAGATGTGGCGCCCGCACACGTCCTTGCGGTTGACCCACCAGGTGAAGTTCACGAGGAGCTTCTGGAAGACCCGGGCGAGGAACGCCCGGTCCCGCTGGCCGCGGGGCGCCGTGATCTTGTAGACGCGCCAGCAGGCCCACGCGTGCACCGGCGGGTTCACGTCGGACAGGTTCCATTCGTAGGCGGGAATCTGGCCGTTCGGGTGCATGTACCATTCGCGAAGGAGCAGGTTGAGCTGCTGCTTCGCGAACGCCGGGTCGAGCCGGGCCATCGGGATCATGTGGAACGCGAGGTCCCACGCCGCGAACCACGGGTACTCCCACTTGTCGGGCATCGAGATCACGTCCCGCGAATACAGGTGGGGCCAGTCGCTATTCCGGCCGTCCTTGCGTGCCGCGGGGGGCGGCGGGAAGTTGGGGTCCCCCTTGATCCAGTCCTCGACGATGTAGTTGTAGAACTGCTTCGACCAGAGGAGTCCGGCGTTGGCCTGGCGGGCGATGCGCCGGCACTCCGGGTCACGGGGGCCCGGCAGGGCGTCGTGGAATAGGTCAGCCTCGTGCTTGCGCTCGGCCATCACCCGGTCGAAAGCCTCGCCGAACGCCCCAGGCGAGCGCGCGTCGCCTTTGCGCAGGCGCAGCCGCACGCTTCGCTCCTCCCCCGGCCCGAGGTCCATAACGAGGTGCGCCGCGCATTTCGTGCCGCGCCGGGCCGGGTTGACGAGGGCCGGATTGCCGGCGACCACCGCATCGCTAATCGAATCCTTGGTGTAGGCTGACGCGTTCTCGGCGCCGAAGAGCAGGGCGTGGTTGGTCTCGTTCTCCGTGAAGAGAAGGGGCGCCGCCCCTACGGGGGGCGCCTCCACGTCCATCACCATGAGGCCCAGGCTCTCGTGCTTGCACTCCACCCGCGTGTCCGAGACCGCGGCGATCCTGGGTTTTAAGCCGCAGCCCTCGTGCTTGCACCCCCAGGACCAGGTGTTGCGGAACCAGAGCGTCGGAAGCAGGTGGAGCACGGCGCGCTCCGGCCCGCGGTTCGAGGCCGTGATCCGGATGCAGATGTCGTCGGCGTCGGCCTTCGCGTACTCGGCCGCGACGTCGAAGTAGCGCCCCCCGGCGAACACCCCGGTGTCGGCGAGCTCGAACTCGGGGTCGTCGCGCGTCCTTCCGCGGGACTCGGCCCTCAGGCGTTCGTAGGGGAACTCCGCCTGCGGGTACTTGTAGAGGGCGCTCATCCACGAGTGGGTCGGGGTCGAGTCCGTGTAGAAATGGCACTCCTTCACGTCCTCCCCGTGGTTGCCCTCGGCGTTCGTCAGTCCGAAGAGCCGCTCCTTGATGACGGGATCCCTGCCGTTCCAGAGGGCCACGGAGAAGCACAGGCGGCATTCGCGGTCGGTGATCCCCATGATGCCGTCCTCGCCCCAGCGGTAGGCCCGTGACCGGGCGTGCTCGTGGGTGAAGTAGCGCCAGCTCTCGCCGTCCGAGGAGTAGTCCTCCCGGACGGTGCCCCACTGGCGCTCCGACAGGTACGGGCCCCACCTCTTCCAGTTGCGCTTGCGGGCCTCGTCTTCGGCGAGGCGGACGAGCTCGGGATTGGGTCGGGGCGCGGCCATGGGGTCTGGCAAGCGTTAGGGGCAAAGCCCGACAAGGCAAACCGATGGTCCCGTTAGGCCCGGGCCGGCGGCCGCGCTCAAAGGAGCCTTCGGACCGCCTCAACCCCCGCCTTGGAAGCCAGGGCGTAATTGAAGCGACCGTCCGACCAGACCGCGGCCGCCCCCGCCGCCTGGGCAAGGAACGAGGGCCCCCGCTCGACGGACGAGCCCACGGGACCGTCGCGCCGGGTCATGTAGAAGTGGAACTCCGTGCCTCCGCGGGCAAAGCAGACCTCCATGACGTCGTGGCCTGCAAAGTTGAGGGTCCGGCATCCCGTGTCCCTGAGCTTGTCGAAGTCGATCAAGGCCGCGGCGGGCATCTTTGCCCCCTCCACCTGGAGAGCCGCCACGAGGGCCGACGACGCCTCGCCGCTGCTCCCGTGCTTGGCGTGGAGCATGTCGTCGATCGCAAAGCTGGCGAGCGCGGCCGAGCCCGAAGGCTGGGCCGAAGGCGACTTGACCAGGTAGACGCCGAAGGCGATGGACGCCGCCGCGGCAAGTCCTGCCGCCCAGCCCCAGCTGGAGCGGCTCCTGCGGGGCGATCCGCTCACCCTTGCCCCGGCAAGGATCGCAGCCCTTAGCCCCTGCGGCGGGGTGATCTCGCGCAGCTTGCCGGCCACGGCCGCGTCGTGCGCCCGGGAACGGGACAGCCATGCGCCAAGCGCCGGGTCCTCGCCGGCCATGCGGAGCGCGTCGACAAACGCGGCGTCGCCCGTGTCCCCGCCGCTCGGGCGGTACGCGGATAGGATGAACTTTGCCTCCTGGGTGTTCATGATGCGCTGGCTCCTTTTGAAAGGGGAAACGGTAGGACCTTGCCGCTCGACGACTCGACGCTCTCAAGGGCCGTCCTTAGCTGCGACTTGCCGCGGGAGAGCCGCGACATGACGGTCCCGATGGGCACCTCCAGGGCCGCGGCGATCTCCTGGTAGGACATGTCCTCGATGTAGAAAAGGGTGAGCGGGGCCCGGAAGGTTTCGTCCACGTTCTGGAGCGCCGTCATGACCAGCGCCGCGTCCATCTTCGAGACGCGGTCCACGTCCTCGGCGGCCAAGTCCTTCTCTCCCGGGGGAAGGTCCTCGATCGAGGTCGACCGGGCGTCCCTCCTCCTGCCCCGCAGGAATTCGCGGTAGAGGGTCGTGAAGAGCCAGGACTTCGCCTTCGAGAGCTCGCGGATGCCGTCACCCTTGGTGGCCCAAATGAAGAAGGTCTGCTGGACCAGGTCCCCCGCATCCGCCGCGTTGCGGGCGAGGCTGAGCGCAAAGCGGTAGAGGGGCGCGTAATGCGCATCCACCAGCTGTGCAAAGGCCTCGTTGTTCATTTGTGTGTAAGTCCTAGAGCAGCCGCGCGGTGTTTTATTCCCTTTCGGCGATAAGATTGAAAGGATTACCGCTCTATCCCGGTGCCTGCACTCCTTTTGCATCTTCCTCCGAACCTTGCCGCAGCCGCCGCGCGGAACGCCGTGGCGATCAAGGTCGAGATCGATCTCTCCTCGCCTCCCCTTCCCGAGGAGATCCCGGTCATGGCGGTGCTCCAGGGATGGTGCGGCACGCAAAAGCCACCGCCATTTATCCAGTTGAACCGCAAGCAGCTAGCAAAGCTTGCCGACGCCGCGGCGGACGCCCCTGTCTTCGTCGAGGGGGGAAAGCGGGTGCCGTGGACCCATGACGACGTGCTTGTGGAGCCGAAGCCAGCCCCTCCGCCGGCGGGCGCATCGGCGGCCGCGCCCCGGGAGAAGCCGGTCAAGAAGCCGGCGCCCCTGGCTCCCATCATCGTTGACGGCTCCGACCATTTCCTGGCGATCACCCCCCCGCCGCGCGGCGACCTGCGCTACGACAAGGTGGTCGACCTCCTGAAGTCATCCGGATTTGTCCTCGAGCCCTCCAACCGGAAATGGTGGGTCAGGGACCGCCACAAGACGCTCTCCTTCCTTGCGGCCCACGGCGAGCGGCTGCGCGTGGGCCTCGGTGCAGAGTTCACGCCGGGTTTCATTGCCAGGACCAAGCACCTCTCGTCGGCGGAGATCACCTGCGAGGTTTCGGCTTCCGGGGAGCGGTGGGACGTGGCCCTCGGCCTACGCTCAGACGGGGCAAGCGACACCGCGATCAGGGACGCCGTGTCCTCAGGCCGAAACTACGTGGAGGAGGCGGGCAAGGTCGTCCTGATCGACCCGGCGCGGGTGAAGAAGCTGGCGGACGTCCAGCGCGCCCTCTCGGACGGGGAACTCTCCTCCCCCTCGACCAAGCGGACGGACCGGATCGGGTCCGCCCGGGCAGCCGAGGTCGAGGAGCTCCTGGAGGAACTCTCTCCCGGCTTCCAGCCCCCCGAGGAGTGGAAGAAGAGGACGGGGGCCCTCCGCAACCTCTCGCAGCTTGAGCCCGCCCCCCTGCGGCCCGAATTCGACGGGCTCCTCAGGACCTACCAGCGGCTCGGCGCCGCCTGGCTCTGGCACCTTCACCGCGCGGGCCTGGGCGGGATCTTGGCCGATGAGATGGGACTGGGAAAGACACTCCAGGCGCTCGCCCTCCTCTCCGCCGTCAACTCGACCGGGGGCACCTGCCTGGTCGTCTGCCCCGCGTCCCTTGTCGAGAACTGGCGCCGGGAGGCGGCGCGTTTCGTGCCGCACCTGAAGGTCTTCGTCCACAGAGGGGACAACAGGCTTTCGAGCGCCGCGGACCTCGCGGGCTATGACCTGATCGTGACGTCCTACGGAACCCTGACCCGGGACCGCGACCTCTTCGCCTCGGCGCGCTTCGCCTGCCTGGTGGCCGACGAGGCCCAGCACGTGAAGAACCGGCACTCGCAGAACGCGCGCGCGCTCCGTGCCCTGCAGTCCAACGGGCGCTTCCTGCTCACCGGCACCCCGGTCGAGAACTCGCTCGACGACCTCCGCTCCCTCTTCGAGTTCATCCTGCCCGGCTACCTGGAGAAGATCCCGGCCGGCACGCGCAGGGAGGAGCGCTCGTGGTTCGACGAGCGCCTCCGCGCGAAGACGGCCCACTACATCCTAAGGCGCACGAAGCTCGTCGTGGCCCCAGAGCTGCCGGCCCGGATCGAGCAGGTCGTATGGTGCACCCTTGAGCCCGACCAGGCCAGGCTCTACCGCTCCTTCCAGGAGAAGTCCGAGCGCGAGCTCTTCGACCTGGAGGCCTCCGGCGCGGGAGAAAATGCCCTCAGGCTCGCCGCACTCACCCAGCTCCTGCGCCTGAGGCAGATCTGCTGCGACCCGAGGCTCGTCCCCGGGGGCGCAGGGACCGCTTCCGCGAAACTCGAGTCGTTCAGGGAAATCCTGGAAGAGGCGGCCGACGACGGGCACCGGATCCTCGTCTTCTCACAGTTCACGTCGCTCCTGTCGCTCCTCAGGGAGGAACTCACCACCCAGGGGATTGCCCACTGCTATCTGGACGGCTCCATGGCCCCCAAGGCCCGGCAGGCCGAGGTGGACCGCTTCCAGGCGGGCCCGGAGGTCCCCCTCTTCCTCCTGTCGCTAAAGGCCGGCGGAACCGGCCTAAACCTCACGGGAGCCGATACCGTGATCCACTTCGACCCTTGGTGGAACCCCGCCGCGGAGGCGCAGGCCACGGACCGGGCGCACCGGATCGGCCAGACTCGGGTCGTGACGAGCTACAAGCTCGTCTGCTCAGAGACAGTCGAGGAGAAGGTTCTCGCACTTCAGGACGAGAAGCGGGCGCTCCTGGCGGGCATCTTCGAGGCGAGCGACGCGGTCTCCGCCAAGATCTCGCTATCCGACCTCAAGAGCCTGCTGAAGGCGAACTGATCCGGGGGGCCTTCGGAAGCCTGCGCCGCCATCCGGCCCACGCGAGGGCTGCCGCGCCGACCCCCATCAGGGCCCAGGTCGAGGGTTCCGGCACCGGCGTGAAGTTCAGGAAGATGTCGGTGCTGTCTGAGGAAACCGAGAAGCTGCCCCCGCCAAGGCCGTTGGTGAAGGAGCTCGTGTTGAGGGCAAAGTCGGTAGCGCTGAAACCAGATACTGAGGTCGCGGTGGCGAGGGTCCAGGTGTAGCTGGAACTCAGGTTAAAGTTGGCTGAGCCAGGAAGGCCGGTGCCGGGGTTGATGGACTCCACGTTAATGGTGAAAGGGGTGCCGCTGGTCGCGGTGACCGCTAGGGTTCCCGTCACGGCCATCTTGTCAAAGTCAGTGCCCGCGGTGCCGGTAGCGTTCATGATGTCGAAGGTCGTGGAACCGCCCTGCCCCAGCGTGAGGCCCGTGCTGAAAGAGAGTGTGCCCAGGTAGCCGTTCGCAGCAGCGCTGCCTGGGGATACCTGAACCCAGCTGCCGACGGTCGTCCCCCCGGTGGGACCGAAGGATCCAAATCCGGAAAGAACAGCCCCGGAGCCATTGCTCAGAGACGGCGCCGTGAAAGACCCGCCTCCAAGTTGTATCGTTCCATTGTTCGTGATCGCGTGACCCGCACTGAAATTTCGACTGCTGAGGACGTTCAAGGTCCCGTTGTTGGTCACCAGGGTCTGGTCCACCGTTTGGTAAGTGGGCCCAGTGCCCGAGTACGTCTCGATATTGGAGCCCACGCCATCGAGCGTGATTGTTGCCCCGTTCGTCACGATCGCATTTGTCGTCGCCTGAAAGTACAGCGTACCCCCACCAGCGGCGATCCATGTGCCCCCGGTGAGCGTGTTGCTGGAGAGATTGGTGACCCCGGTGGAATAGGCGGGAAAGGTGATTTAACCGCCCGTAGTCTCGATTGTTCCGGAGTTGGTCACGACGTCGTTCGAGTAATAGCCGAGCTGTAAACTACTGCCTCCACTGTTAACAATGGTACCGGCATTGTTAAGCGTGAATCCGGATCCCCCGCCCCGGATCAAGTTGCCACCCGTGGTTTCCAGGATGGATCCGTTGTTGCGGAGCGTCACGTTGGCGGCGGCAGCCGTGATGCTGACCTCCCCCGTCCAAATCTCGCTCGATGAGAGGGTGACCGCCGTGCCGCTGCCGTTCGGATAGACGTAGTAGGCGGACGGAGAGAAAGTCGTCGTTCCACCAGTGAAGGTGGTGTTGCCTTGGACGTAGAAGCCCCCGCCCGCCACAACCGTAAAATTGCCGTTCATCGTCACACCATTCAATGTGCCTGCTGACGCACCGAAATTGATCGCTCCGCTACTGATGCTGCCTCCGGTTATCGTGCCTCCGTAGAGCGTGTAGATTCCAGAGGTCGGGAGATTGAGCGTCGCACCCGCATTGTTTAGCGAGCCGATGATCCTCAGCGAGCCACCCGTATTCATGTCGATGGTGCCGCCCAATCCGGATGTGGTGAAGACACCGCCAAGATTGAGAATGCCGTTGTTCTCAGCCAGAAGGGCGCCCGTCGTACTCCAATGTGCGGTGCCGTAACCTAGATAGAGCGTGCCGCCGTTCGCTACGACACTGCCGGTGTTGTTAATGATGTCGTTCGAATAATAGCCGATATTCAGTGAGCCGCCGGTGGCGGTGATGGTTCCCGTGTTATTGATCGTTAGCCCGTTATTGTTTCCCTCGATGAACCCACTTCCCGTAGAGTTGTTGATCGTGCCGTTGTTCATTAGGGTCAAACTTGCAGTCTGCCCATAGATCTCTGGCGTACCAATCCAGGTTTCATCGGAGGCTAAGGTAAGCGCGGTCCCCGAGCCGTTCAGGTACTGATAGCCGCTTGTGGGTGAAAGCGTCGTAGTTCCTCCGCTGAAGGTAGTGTTGCCCTGGGAGTAAAAATAGGCACTTGCGGGGACATTAAAATTGCCGTTCATCGTCGCTCCATTGAGCGTGCCGGCGGACGAGCCGAAGGTGATCGCGCCGCTGGCCACGGTTCCGCCCGTAATCGTTCCGCCATTGAGCGTGTAGATTCCGGTTGCCGGAGCATTGAGCGTCGCGCTCGTGTTGTTGAGCGTACCCGTGATGTTCACGACGCCACCCGAGTTCATGTCCACCGTGCCTCCGATGTTCGCTGTCGTGAAGGTGCCAGCGAGGTCTAGGACGCCGTTATTCTCAGCCAGAAGTGAACCGGTGTTGTTCCAAGTGGCCGCG
>CAISPT010000016.1 GCA_903887455.1 uncultured Opitutaceae bacterium
ACGTGCTTTCCGGCTCCCGCCGCGGCCACGCAGTTCCCAGCGTGGACCTGGTTCGGGGTCACGACGTAGACCATGTCGATGTCGGGGTTACCCGCCATCCGGGCCATCGTGTCGTAGGAGTAGACGCTCGTCTCGGGAAACCCGTATTTCTTGGCCCACGCGAGGCCCTTGGCGCGGTCGCCCGTGACAACGGCCGACAGGCGGCAGTGCTTCGTCTTCTGGAGGGCGGGGGCCAGCTGGTACTTCGAGTAGTTGCCGAGGCCGACCAGGGCGACCCCGAGTTTCTTCGGGGGCAGTCCGGCGTCCTCCGCCAGGATCCGGCGGGGCAGCATGAGGAGGGAGGCGGCCGCGGCGGCACCGCCGATGAACCTGCGCCGCGACACGGGGGATCCGGGATGGGGGTGGGGCATGGCGGGACGTTGCCCCGGAAGGGGCCGCGCGACAAGCCCGGGTTAAGGGGCCCCTTAGATCCGCCCGAGCGCCAGGAGGCCGCGGTGCAGCTGCACCGCCCGCTGGAGAAGCCGGTCGACGAGCGGCCGCGGCGGGAGCGTGCTGTCGGAGGGGACCTCCGGGGACTGGCTGTCGGGGATGTGCTCCTTCTCGAGGTAGGCCTCGTCGATCCTGGGCTTGTCCGGGTTGTCGGCGAGGAGCGAGGAGGGAGAGACGCCCTTGTCCAAGGCCTCGTAGGCCATGCGGTCGGCGGCGGCCGACACCTGGACCGGGACGTCGACGTCGAGCTTCGCCGTGTCGGGGGCGAGGAGCACGAGGCCGGTCGTGGCGTTTCCGGAAAGGGAGGACTTGAGGGCGGCCGAGGTCGAGGCGTTCTCGATCACGAAGAGCGGCGCCTTGGCCGACGCGTTGAACGCGATCCAGGCCCGGAGCGCGGCCGCCCCGGTCTCGTCGCCCTTCGCAAACCTGAGGTCAAGGACCCGCGCGCCGGGGTTTCCCTGGGCCTGCCGGGGCAGGTCTGCGGGCAGCTCGTGCAGCCTGTAATAAGAGAGGCCCTGTCCCAAGTCGCGCACCTCGGCCGCGGCAATTGCGGCGGCGGGCATGACGAGGGAGAGGGCGACGCTAACGAGGCGCGGGTTCACGAGCGGTTAAGTTGGCGGGCCCCGATGTCCCGGCGATAATATTTGGAGGGGCAGGCGATCGCGTCGCAGGCCTGGTAGGCCTTGGCGGCGGCCTCGCGGAGCGTGGCGCCGGTCGCCGTGACGCCGAGAACGCGTCCGCCCGCGGTGACGAGCGAGCCCGACGCGTCGCGCGCGGTGCCGGCGTGGAGGACGGCAACCCCGGGGGGAAGGTCCGCGGGGAGCCCGATCGGGTCGCCCTTCGGGTAGGTGTCGGGGTAGCCCTTGGCGGCGACCACAACGCAGATCGCGTGCTCGGGCTTCACCGTGAGCCGGACGGCCCCGAGCCCGCCGCGCGCGGCGGCCCAGAGGAGCGCGAGGGTGTCGGTTTCAAGGCGCGGAAGGACGGCCTGGGTCTCCGGGTCCCCGAACCGGGTGTTGAACTCGAGGACGCTCGGCCCCTCGGCGGTCAGCATGATCCCGATGAAGAGGGTCCCGCAGAAACTGATCCCCTCCGAGGCAATGGCGTCCACCGAGGGCTTTACGATCGTCCGCTCGATCTCGGAATGAAGGGCGGGGGTCACGACTTCGGCGGGCGAGTACGCGCCCATGCCGCCGGTGTTGGGCCCGGTGTCCCCGTCCCCGACCCGCTTGTGGTCCTGGGAGGTCGGAAGGATCACGTAGTCCCTGCCGGAGACGACGACCAGGATGGAGGTCTCCTCGCCCACGAGGCAGTCCTCGATCAGGATCTGGCTGCCCCCGGCGCCGAACCGGCCGCCGTCCAGCATTTCGCGAATGGCCGCCTCGGCCTCGGCGGTCGAAGCCGCGACCACGACCCCCTTGCCGGCCGCAAGCCCGTCGGCCTTGACGACGATCGGCGCGGGCCGGGACTTGAGGTAGGCGAGGGCGGGAGTGGTCTCGCTAAAGATCCCCGCGGCCGCCGTGGGGATCCGGTACTTGGTGAGGATCTGCTTCGTGAAGATCTTTGATGCCTCGAGGCGGGCGCCGTCGGCGCCGGGCCCGTAGACGGGGATCCCTTCCTCCCGCAGGCGATCGGCGAGGCCCAAGGAGAGCGGCACCTCGGGCCCGACGACCACAAAGGCGGCGTGCTCCCGTTTCGCGAGCTCCACGAGGCCCGGGACGTCATCGGCTTTCACCGGGAAGCACGGGGCATCGCCTGCGATCCCGGCGTTGCCCGGCGCGCAGAGGACGGTGGGACGTCCGGGCGAGGCCTTGAGCGCCTGCACCAGCGCGTGTTCCCGGCCGCCGGCGCCGACAACGAGGACGATCTTGGGAAGGTCTTCCGGTTTCAAAGGACCTGGAGCTTCTTCCGGTAGAAGGCGACGACCTCGGCGGGATCGTCGGAGAAGAGGATGTAGTCGGCCATCCAGGCGGGCGCCCGGCCCGTGCGGATCATCTCCCGCACCTGCTTTCGCAGGTCGCCCCAGTACCGGGAGTTGAAGAAGACGTAGGGGACCCTGGGCCGGATCCCGAGCTTCAGGTTGCAGAGCTCAATTCCGATCTCCTCCAGCGTGCCGACCCCTCCCACGTTGAAGATGCAGAAATCCGCCACTTCAAACCACTTCTGCCGGAAGTGCCGGGACGACTCCTGGAAGGTGTTGAAGAAGTCGACGCCGAGCTCGGGGGGCTGGGCCTCGAGCTCGAGGAAACAGGCGCCGGTCAGGGCCCCGTTGCTGCGGGCCTGGTCGGTGGCAAGGCGCATGACGCCGCCGCCCCCGCCCGTCAGGACGCCGAGGTTCGGCCCGATGAAGCTTGAGAGTTGCTCCACGAGCCCGGAGATCCGGTCGGTGTCGGGCTTCTCGAGCCCGACGGCCGAGCCGTAGAAGGCCAGGATCGTCGCCTCCTGGAACTTGCGCCCCATCTCCTCGCGGACGAAGAAGCCGTGCTCCTTCTTGTAGGTGTGGAGATAGATGTCCTTCGTCAGTTCGTCGTACCAGTACACCTGGA
>CAISPT010000017.1 GCA_903887455.1 uncultured Opitutaceae bacterium
ACCTCGGGCACGACCTCCTCGCCGATGACCGTCATCATGGAGGACGGCTGGTGGGTGGCGCAGACCCGTCGGGCCTACCGCGCCTCCGGCGTGCTTCGCGAGTTCGCGGACAGGCCCCACCGCAAGTGCGTCCTGGCCCCGGTTGGATGCTCGAGCAACCTCTGCCCGTACGAGGATCATCCCTTCCCGCACCGCTACTTTGACGGCACGGTCTACCTGAACCTCTCGAGCGACCCGTTCGCCTTCTCCGAGGCGGAGTGGGACAGGATCGTAGTCGAGCTGCAGGCTACCCAGCCCGAGATACTCGAGGGCGAGCCCGTCTACCTCTCGCTCCTCGCCAGGGCTGTCACAAGAAGGCATGTAACCGTTCCATCGATACGCGCCGTGATCCTCACCTACGGCAAGGCGAGCCTCCAGCACGGGGCGCGGATCGCCGAGGCCTTCCCGGCGCCGCAGGTGGACCTGTACGGGTCGACCGAGGCAGGCTACCTTTTCGTGGGCGACGCCTTCCGCGACAACTCCCGGGTCGTTGACGACAACGCCTTCATCGAGCTCGTGCTGTGGCGCCAAGGGCTCCCAGGCGTCAGCCAGATCCACGTCACGACACGCGGCCGCGAGGCGATGCCGCTCCTGCGCTACCACACGGGCGACATCGTGATGACCTGCCCGGACGGCTTCAGGATCCTGGGCCGGGAGGGTGGGCTCTATTTCCGGCCCGACGGCTCGATGGTGTCGCCGACCGACATCGACCTGGCGCTGCCCGCGGACTTCAGGTGCTGGCACTACTCGCTCGCTCAGACCGGGGAGAGCCGCTGGGACTTCCTCTATGTCGCCGACCACACGGCCGACCACCGCTCCGTGGAGGAGGCGCTGGCCCGTCTCCTCGGGGCCGGCGTCAGGGTTAACGCCTTCAGGCGCAAGTCGATCGCCCCGGCGGCGAGCGGCAAGTTCTCGCTGCTAAAGCCCCTCGCAAAGGGCGTTTAGCTAATGGCGAGGATAAGGGCTTCTTATCTCGTGGCCTCCCCACTGACGGTCGATCTTTACTCCCGGGGATAGTCCCTGTGGACTGGGCGGCGCGACCCCGAACAATGGACCTAGCCCGAAACCTCTTCCGCAGCACCATCGGCAGGAAATTGATCATGGCGGCCACCGGCGTGGTCCTGATCGGCTTCGTGGCCGGCCACCTGGTCGGCAACCTCCAGGTGTTCGAGGACCCGGACCGGATCAACGGCTATGCCCACTTCCTGCAGTCTCTCGGGCCGGCGCTCTGGCTCGTGCGGCTTTTCCTGCTGGCCTGCGTCTGCCTGCACGTCTGGTCGGCAACGGTCCTCTCGCTCGAGAGCATCAAGGCCCGCGGCAGCGAGCCCTACCGGGTTAAGCGCTGGATCGACGCGTCCTTCGCCTCGCGCTACATGCGCGGCACCGGCTACGTGGTCCTCGCCTTCATCCTCTACCATCTGGCGCACTTCACGGTCGGGGCCGCCCAGCCGGCGACCTTCAAGGCGAACATCCCCCACTACGTGATGAAGGGCGACTACCACATCTTGGGCGTCACCGTGGTCCAGGCCGGGACCGAGGTCCTTGACTGCCGCTCGATGGTCATCGGCGGGTTCAGGAACCCGGTCGTCGCGGTCTTCTACATGGTGGCCGTCGGGCTCCTCTCGCTCCACCTCCTGCACGGCGCCGAGAGCCTTTTCCAGACCTTTGGGTGGAGGAACCGAAGCTGGGAGCGGGCGCTGAAGGCCGTCGTCACCCTCCTGTGCGCGGCGTATTTTCTAGGAAATCTGGCGATACCGGGAAGCGTCCTCCTCGGTATGCTTCGATAGAACGGGCACGTCATGGCAAAACTCGACTCCAAGGTACCCCCGGGTGAGCTGTCCGGAAAATGGCGCCGCCACAAGGCGGACATCCGGCTCGTGAACCCGGCCAACAAGCGCAAGTACGAGGTCATCGTGGTGGGCGCGGGCCTGGCCGGCGCCTCGGCGTCCGCCTCGCTGGCGGAGATGGGCTACAAGGTCAGCAACTTCGTGTTCCACGACAGCCCGCGGCGCGCGCACTCGATCGCGGCCCAGGGCGGCATCAACGCCGCGAAGAACTACCAGAACGACGGAGACAGCGTCTACCGGCTCTTCTACGACACCATCAAGGGCGGCGACTACCGCTCGCGCGAGGCGAACGTCCACCGCCTGGCGGAAGTCTCGGTGAACATCATCGACCAGTGCGTCGCCCAAGGCGTCCCCTTCGCCCGCGAGTACGGCGGGCTCCTCGACAACCGCTCCTTCGGCGGGGCGCAGGTCTCGCGCACGTTCTACGCGCGCGGGCAGACCGGCCAGCAGCTGCTCCTCGGCGCCTACTCGGCGCTCTCCAAGGGTGTCGCCTCCGGGGGGATCACGCTCCACACGCAGTCCGAGATGCTGGACCTCGTTGTCGTCGACGGCCACGCCAAGGGCATCATCGTGCGCGACCTGGTGACGGGCGAGATCACCCGCCACGCCGCCGACGCCGTCATCCTCGCGACGGGGGGCTACGGCAACGTCTTCAACCTCTCCACCTACGCGCGCGGCTCCAACGCGACCGCCATCTGGCGCGCGTACAAGCGGGGCGCCTGCTTCGCCAACCCCTGCTTCACGCAGATCCACCCGACCTGCATCCCGGTCACCGGCGACTACCAGTCGAAGCTGACCCTCATGTCGGAGTCGCTGCGCAACGACGGCAGGATCTGGGTCCCGAAGAAGAAGGAGGACCGGCTGAAGCCGCCGGCCTCGATCCCCGAGGCCGACCGCGACTACTACTTGGAGCGGATTTACCCGAGCTTCGGAAACCTCTGCCCGCGCGACGTCGCGTCGCGCGCCGCAAAGCGCGTCTGCGACGAGGGCCGCGGCGTCGGAATCAGCGGCCTCGGCGTGTACCTCGATTTCGCGGAGTCGATCGGCCGCCTGGGCGAGGCGGGAGTCAGGGAGCGCTACGGCAACCTCTTCGACATCTACAAGGAGATCACCAACGAGAACGCCTACAAGGTGCCGATGCGGATCTTCCCGGCGGTCCACTACACGATGGGCGGCCTCTGGGTGGACTATAACCTCATGTCGAACGTCCCCGGGCTCTTCGTGCTCGGTGAGGCTAACTTCTCCGACCACGGCGCCAACCGGCTCGGGGCCTCGGCCCTCATGCAGGGCCTGGGCGACGGCTACTTCGTGATCCCCTACACGGTGGGCGACTACCTCGCCACCCAGAAGCCGGGCTCGCGCCCGAAGACCGACGCGGCCGAGTTCAAGGCCGCGGAGACCGAGGTCGCGCTCTCGGCGAGCCGCTTGCTTGGCATAAAGGGCAAGGAGCCCGTGAGCCATTTCCACAAGCGCCTCGGCCACATCATGTGGCAGTACTGCGGGATGGCCCGCAACAAGGCCGGGCTCGAGCAGGCCCTGAAGGAGATCCCCGCCCTGCGGGAGGAGTTCTGGAAGAACGTCAACGTCCCGGGCTCGGGCGACACCATGAACCAGTCACTCGAGAAGGCGGGCCGCGTCGGGGACTTCCTGGAACTCGGGGAGCTCATGTGCCGCGACGCCCTGGCCCGCGAGGAGAGCTGCGGGGGCCACTTCCGCGAGGAGCACCAGCACCCTGACGGCGAGTGCAAGCGCGACGACGTCAACTTCGCCCACGTGGCCGCCTGGGAGTTCGCGGGCGAGGGCAAGGAGCCGATCCGCAACACCGAGACCCTCAACTACGAGACGGTCAAGATGAGCGTCCGCAATTACAAGTGATGAGCACGAAGACCTTCAGCGTAACCGTCCGTGTGTGGCGCCAGGCAGGTCCCGGCCAGCCGGGAGCGTTCGCCGATTACCCGGTCGCGGGTGTGAACCCGGACATGTCGTTCCTCGAGATGCTCGACGTCCTCAACGACGAGCTCACGATGAAGGGCATCGAGCCCGTGGCGTTCGCCCACGACTGCCGCGAGGGCATCTGCGGCACCTGCTCGCTGGTGATCGACGGCAAGCCCCACGGCCCCCACCACGGGGTCGCCTCCTGCCAGACGTACATGCGCAGCTACAAGGACGGCGACGTGATCGTCGTGGAGCCCTTCCGCGCGAGGCCCTTCCCGGTCGTCAAGGACCTGGTGACCGACCGCTCCGCCTTCGACAAGATCCAGCAGGCCGGCGGCTTCATCTCGATCCGCACGGGCTCTGCGCCCGAGGCGAACTCCGTGCCGGTCCCCAAGGAGGTCGCGGACCTCGCGATGGACGCGGCGCAGTGCATCGGCTGCGGCGCGTGCGTAGCTGCCTGTCCCAACGGGTCGGCGTCGCTGTTCCTGGGCGCCAAGATCACCCACCTCGGGGAGCTGCCGCAGGGCCAGCCCGAGCGTGCCGACCGGGTGGTGCGGATGGTCGAGCAGCACGACGCCGAGGGCTTCGGCGGCTGCACCAACACGGGTGCGTGCACGGTGTCGTGCCCGAAGGAGATCCCGCTCGACGTGATCTCCCAGCTCAACCGCGACTACCTGCACGCCACCACCGGGGGCCGCCGCTCCGGCTGACCCGCGTCGCCCACCGGGCCCGGCCCCCGCGGGGGCCGGGCCGTCCGCCGTGCCCGCGCGGGCGCGTCCGGATGTGATGCGTGTCTCTGACCGGCGGATAGTTCCCGACCCGTCACCGTCGTGCTGTGAGTTAC
>CAISPT010000018.1 GCA_903887455.1 uncultured Opitutaceae bacterium
ATGAACAGGATGCCGTGCATAACCGACCCGCGGCAAAATCGCTTCGACCTGCACCTCCCGTCAACCCAAAGCGGCGTATTTCCCTCGTTGACAGTCTCCTGCGCAGCCCATTCGATTCCGTCGGCGGCAACGCCAGCGCTACCAGCTTTCCCCGCAACACGCGAACATGGCCAACCTTTTCGGTTACTTCTCCAACGACATCGGCATCGATCTCGGCACGGCCAACACGCTCGTTTACCTAAAGGACCGCGGCATCGTCCTGCGCGAGCCGTCGGTGGTGGCCTTGGACACGGTGACCCGCAAGGTCCGGGCGGTGGGCGACGAGGCCAAGCGGATGCTCGGGCGCACTCCCGGCAACATCACCGCCATCCGCCCCATGAAGGACGGCGTGATCGCCGACTTCGACGTCACCGAGGCGATGCTCCGCTACTTCATCCAGAAGGCCAGCCAGAGCTTCCGCGCCCCGCCGCGGGTCGTGATCGCGATCCCCTCGGGAATCACGGCGGTGGAGAAGCGGGCCGTGATGGACAGCGCCACGCATGCGGGCGCTAGGAAGGTCATCACGATCCCGGAGCCCATGGCCGCAGCCATCGGGGTGGGCCTGCCGATCGACGAGCCGGCGGCCAACATGATCGTCGACATCGGCGGCGGCACCACGGAAATCGCGATCATTTCCCTGAACGGAATCGTCTTTTCGAAGTCTATACGGGTGGCCGGCGACGAGTTGGACGCGGCCATCATCGGCTACATGAAGCGCGCCTACAACCTGCTGATCGGAGAGCGGACCGCTGAGGAAATCAAGATGCGGATCGGATCTGCCTACGCGCTCGACGAGGAGCTCTCGATGGAGGTCAAGGGCCGGGATTCGGTCGCGGGGCTGCCCAAGACGATCCACATCACCTCCCAGGAGATCCGCGAGGCGCTTTCCGACACGATCGCCGCGATCGTCGACGCCGTCAGGACGACCCTCGAGCGCTGCCCGCCTGAACTGTCGGCCGACCTGGTCGACCGCGGCTTCGTGATGGCCGGCGGCGGGTCGCTGATCCGCGGCATCGACCGACTCTTGAGCGACAAGACAGGGCTGCCCGTCACGGTGGCCGATGACCCCCTCTCTGCCGTGGCCAATGGCACAGGAGCCGTTCTGAACGACCTGTCCTGGCTCATGCAGAACGCGTGAGGATTGGGCGTTCCCAGCGATTCGATCAAGCCCGACCCTTCGTAGTGCTGGGTTTGGCGATCGCGGTCTGGCTGGTGGCGCCGATCGCGCTGAAGACCCTGGCTCGGGCAAGCTTCTTCGAGATGACGGCGCCCGTCGTGGCGGCCTCGTCGTATGTGAATGACCTTCAGAAGTTCTGGGCCCTCAGGCTCCACTCGAAGGACGAGCTGATCGAGGCCGGCCGCGACATGGCGCGGATCAACTCCAAATACTCCCTCTCGGTGCAGCAGAACGGAGAGCTCCAGGCCGAGGTCGAGCGCCTGCAGTCGCTCCTTAAGATGCCCGCGATCGAGGGCTACCGCTACGAGCACGCGCGGGTCGCCCAACGCGACTTCTCGGCCTGGTGGCAGCGGATGGTGATAAGGAAGGGCGCCGACTACGCGATCCCCGTCGGGGCCCCCGTGGTCTACAGCGGGGGCGTCGTTGGCCGCGTGGCCGAGGTACACGCCTACACCTCTATCGTCCAGCTGACGACGGACCCGGGCCTCAGGATCGCGGCGGTCGTTGACGGCGACACGCGCCCCATCAGCTACCAGGGCGGCGACAACCAGGTCTTCGGGGCCCCGAAGGGCCTGATCGAGTTCGTCCCGCTCGACGTCTACGCCAGCGGGTCGGTCCCCAAGCGCCTGGCGACATCCGGCCTGGGGGGCGTCTACCCCCCGGGTCTCACGATCGGGCGCATCGTCCACGTCGAGTCGAGCGCGGACGGCCTCTTCAAGACCGGGGAGGTCGAGCTCGACCCCCGGCTTTCAGAGCTCACGGAGGTCACGGTCCTTGTGAAGGAGGACTCGCTCTAGCCCCCGCCCCGATGCGCGGCACCCTCGCCCTCTTCCTGACGCTCTACCTGCTCCGCGCCCTGGTCGCGGAAGTGAACAGCGCGCTTTCCGGATTTCACGTCTGGCTCTTCGCGGGCGGGCTCTTTGTCGTCTACGCGGCGCTCGCGATGCCCTTCCGCTCGGGGTTTGCCGCGGCGATCCTTGGAGGGCTGCTCTGCGACTGCGTGGACCCGGTGGGCTTCGGCACCCAGGCCGTCCTCTTCGGCGTCGCCCACTCGGTCGTCTTCAACCTCCGGGAGCGGATGCAGCGCGAGGAGACCCCGGTGCGGGTGGCCGTCGCCCTCCTCGTGAACCTTGGCCTCTTCCTTGTGATCACAGCGCTACGGATGCGGGTCGTCCACCTGGGCGCCGTCCTTCCCCGCCTTCTCTCGGACCTCTTCTGGTCGGAGGCCGCCCTCCTGCTCGCCGCGCCGTGGTTCTTCGCCCTCCAATCCAGGACTCTGGAGTTGGCGCGTGCGAATCCGTCGAGGATGGCGTAGGTTACCGCTTCCCTCCTTGGCCGCGCCCACCGAACGCTCTGGAAGCCTTGTCGAATCCAAGACCGGATTCGACCCGAGGATCATTGCCTTCCACGGGGTGGTCATCCTCCTATTGGGCGTGCTGGCCTCGGGGCTCGCCTACCAGCAGCTCTTCAAGGGGGCGATCCACCACGAGGAGGAGCGCCAGCAGAACGAGCGCCGGGTGATCGTCCCCGGTCCCCGGGGCAACATCTTTGACCGCAACGGGCGCCTCTTGGTCGGCAACCGCCCCCGCTTCGCGGTCGTCCTCTACCTGGACGAGCTCCGGGGCGAGTTCCGAGAGGAATTCATCCGCGTCAGGAACAACTACCGCCGGACGAGCGAGGGCGACATGCCGACGAACGCCCAGCTCGAGAGGATCGCCCACACTAGCGTCGTGAAGCGGTACATGGACCAGGTGAACGAGTTCCTGGGTCGCAGCGGGACGGTCGACGCCTCGGGCCTGCAGCGCCACCTGGAGCGCCAGCTCCTCCTGCCTTACACGCTTGTCGACGACCTTAAGCCAGAAGAATTCGCGCGCCTGATCGAGCACCTGCCGGTCAACTCGCCGCTCCAGGTCTACACCTCGAACACGCGCTTCTACCCCTACGCGGGAGCCGCGGCCCACACGCTCGGCTACGTCGGCGTCAACGAGGGAGCCGACGACGAGGAGTTCCCGGGCGAGGGCCTGACCACCCTCAAGATGAAGGGCTCCATCGGCCGCGACGGCCTGGAGAAGCAGTTCGACTCGACTCTCCAGGGCGAGGCCGGCTACACGATCCTCCGGGTCGACCCCTCCGGCTACAAGGTGAACCCTCCGATCGAGCACCGCCTGCCGGTCCAGGGGGGCAGCATCACGACGAGCCTCGATATCGACCTCCAGCAGGCAGCGGAGGAGGCGATCGGGGAGCAGACGGGCGCCGCCGTGGCACTCGACGTCCACACCGGCGAGGTGCTCCTGATGGCTAGCCTGCCAGGCTACGACCTTAACACTTTTTCGCCGAAGCTCTCGAAGGCCGCAGCAGCCGACATCGAGGAGCGGAAGGCCTGGACCAACTCGGCGATCAACGGCGTGTACGCGCCGGGCTCGACCTTCAAGCTGGTGGTCTCGATGGCGGCCCTGATAAACGGCGCGGTCCACCCAAACGACACCCCGGCCGACTGCGAGGGCTACATGATGGTGAGAAATAGGAGGTTCGGCTGCGACAACGGCCTAGGCCACCACGGGCTCCTCACGCTCCCGGAGGCGATCTCCGAGAGCTGCGACATCTATTTCTGGACGGTCGGGCTTAAGACCGGTGTCGACGCGATCGCCGCAGAGGCCCGCCGGTTCCACCTGGACAAGCCGACCGGGATCGAGCTCCCCGGCGAGACCCACCGAATGCTGATCCCCGACCCGGACTGGAAGCAGGCCAAGCGCAGCGAGAGCTGGACGCCGGGCGACACCGCCAACATGTCGATTGGCCAGGGCTACATCGGCGAGACGCCGCTTACCATGGCCTGCTTCGCGGCCTCGCTGGCCAGGGGAGAGACCTGGACAATGCCCACCCTGATTCACCAGGCCAACCGTCCCGGGCAGCACACCGAGCCGATCGGGCTCTCGGACTCCCAGCGGGCTGCGATCCTCAAGGGAATGGAGGGCTGCACGACCGAGGGCACCGCCAAATACCTCACGACCATCGAGGACCTGCGGGTGCCCGGCGTCCGGATCGCGGGCAAGACGGGGACCGCCCAGATCATCCGTCCGCAGGGCAAGGTCGACGAGGCCTGGTTCATCTGCTTCGCCCCGCTGGAAAACCCGGAGATCGCGATCGCCGTGGCCGTTGACGGCCCGCCGGGAGAGAACTTCGGGGGCGGCCGCGAAGCGGCGCCGATCGCCTCCGCCATCCTCAAGAAGTACTTCGCGAAGAAGCACGCCCAGGTCGCCGCGAACTAGCGGCCGCCCTCCTGGCGCGCTGGAAGACGTCGGCGGGACTCGGCCACGTAGGCGCCGGGCCGAAGCGGATCCTCTGGAGGTCCAGGACCAGGGGCTCAGGCCCCTCCACCCTGACGAGCCAACGTCCGGCCTCGCGCCGGACAGGGTCCACGCGCCCGGAGCGGCCGACCCGCACCAGGCGCCAGCGCCCCGTGGCAACCGACCACACGAGGGCAGCGCAAAAGGCGAGGGCCGCCCCCACTTGGCCGAGCCTCGGGCCGTCCCACGGCCCCCGGCACCAGAGCTTCACCCGCCCGAGCGCTCCGGCTATCGCCTCCCTCAGCCACTTGCCCGAGTTCCCGGTGGCGTCCTTGACGGCGTTCAGGGTATCCGCCTGCGACTGCTGGTCGAAATTCACAATACGCCGGTACCAGAAGACGCGCAGGCTGTTCAGTCGCGCCGACCAGCTCCGATCCATCAGGCCCGCGATCGCCGCGTCGCCCTTCTCCTTGGTGGCGTCTGCAGCCGCCGCGACCGCGAGCGGGTCCTCCCGTAGCCAGGAGGCCGTCCTCGCGTCCCAGATCTCGGCCCACGCGTGGGCGTCGGAGTTGCGGATCGTGTAGTTGCCCGAGTAGGCGTTCCAAGTGCCCCCCTTGAAGCCCGTGACGACCCGGGCGGGGATGCCCTCGGTCCTTGCCAGGAGGACCAGCGCGCCCGCGAAGAGCTCGCAGTGGCCTGACTCCCCTGAGGCCATCCACTTGACGAGCGGGTCGCCGGGCCCGTCGGGAATGTGAGGGGAGAGCGAGTAGCGGTGCTTGGCCCTGAGCCACGCGATCGCGCGCTCGGCGAAGGCCTGCGCGCCGGCCGTCTTGCCGAGCTCCGCGTCCAGCCGCGAGAGGACTGCCTTGTCGGCCGGGGAGACGTCGATTCCAAGCTGGAGCGGGGGTCCGACGGGGCCCCGGCTCCGCCACCGGGCGGAGAAGAAGTTGTCCCGCAGCTCGGCCGAGTCCGCGGCCATCCCCTCGACACGGTAGGCGGTCATCGATGCCGGCTCGTCCCTCAAGGCCACGACCGAGAGATCGCGGCTGAAACGGAAGTTCTGGGCCTCGCGGAAGCGCAGCGCCTCGAACCGCCCGAGGATCGGCAGGTAGCGGCTGACCCCCGTCTCCACGTAGAAGGTCCAGGTCGGCGCGCCGCGCCCGAGGCTGAGTCCCGACTGGATGTTCGCCGAGGTGCGCTCGCGCCCGAGCTCCGAGCGCAGCGCCGCGGAGAGCTTGAAGCCCCCGTTGTGGTACTCGTCGAGGACGACCATCCGCCAGTACGGCTGGGCCGGGGCCTGAGCGGGGTCCGAGAGGTCCACATTGAACGCGATGCTGTCGTCTTGGGTGATCTCCGTGATGTCGCCGAACTTGATCGAGTCGTTGAATCCGGTCATCGCGCGGCGGGTCACAAAGCGCTCAAGGAAGAGGCTGTTCTCGAGCTGGAAGCGAGGGATCGCCAGAAAGAGGAGACCGGAGACAACGACCACCCCCGCGAAGAGACCGGCCGCGGAGGCCAGGAGCCGCCAATCGGAAACCTCCCAGAGGCGGGCCGCGAGCCTGCGCCACCCGGCATGGGCTGCCCAGGGGGGGACGACCCCCCGGACCGCGAGCTTCGGCGCGGTCCCGCCCTCGTTCGAGTCGACGATCGTCACGACCATCAGCAGGCAGAGCGCGCACGCCGTGAAGACCAGGATCTGCGCGGCGAAGAGAAGGGAAACGGTGAGGACGCCGGCGACAACGATCAGGAAAAGCCCGAGGACCACGATCTGGAGGTCGTCCCGGCGGGCGCGGTAGCTGATCCCCCGGTAGAGGAGCAGCATCAGGTCAAGGCGGACGATCGCGGGCAGCAGCTGTCCTGTCAGCCGGATGTCCACCGCGAAGGCGGCGAGGATCAGGGGGAAGGCGAGCCGGTGCACCCACGGGTGCACCCGGGCGGGGAGCCGCGGCCAGGCGAGCGCTGCTAGGATCCCCGAGAGGGCCAGCCCGGCCATCACCTCGGAGTTGATGTCCAGGTAGAAGACCGTGGCGACGGAGAGCGCCATCAGCGCGCCGCCGAGCAGCCAGCGCAGCTGGTGCATCTCGTCGAGGCTAAGTTGCGGCGGTTTTGACTCCATTGATGTGGGCGGCGACGCCGCGGCTTCCCTCGGGCTCGAAGACCATCACGTTCTGCCTTGGCTGGGCCTGGCCGGGCACCGCGGCCCCGGGCGAGACCTCGGCCTCGGCCAGGCGGTCGAGGAAGGACTCGAGGTCCGCCAGGCGCTTCGTCGCGACGGGCGGGCCCCCGTCGAGCGCTGTCGCCTGAAGGCGGCCCGCCCTGAAGAGGTCCTGGGCAAGGGTCGCGGCGAGACTGAGCATCGTCTCAAACTGCTCGGGCCTTGGCCAGAGGCCTCTGTCGGTCCTCACCCACAGGGAGCACGCGTCGGAGTTTTGCGAGGAGAACTGCCGGATAAGGAGGCGCCTTTTCCTGGCGCTCGCCTTCCAGTGGATCAGCCGGTGTGAATCCCCGGTCTCGTAATTCCTGAGCGCGATCATTTCGCCCTCGGCGCCCACGGTCGCGTTGCGGAGCTCCCCCTGCGGGCGGCGGGGCGTGGCGCCCGCCAGGCGCCTGTACTCGACGGGCGCGGGCCAGACCGGCAGCTCCCTCCGGAGGTCGGTGCCGGTCAATTTCCGCAGGAACCCGAAGGGGAAAAGGGAACCCACACCCCTCAGCTCCACGCGCACGAGCCCCCTCCTTGCGGGTGTGAACACCCAGTCGAGCCGGGTCCTCGCCCCGGGATCCAGCCGGGTCCTCAGGTGAACCGTGCCCTTCATCAGCTCGCTCTCCGCTTTTGCGAGAGCCGCCCAGACGTCGATCCCCTTGGCAGTGATCGTGGACTCGGGCCTGGCGGGCGCCCTCCGATCGAAGGGCGCCGCGGCGAACTCGAACCAGAGGGCGTAGGTCGGCAGGAACTTCTTCCCGTTGGCGAGATCGAGGCTCACCTCGGCGGGTTGCCCCGCGCGAAGCGGGGGGGCGACCTCGAGCTTCCACTCGAGCCCGCGCAGGTTAAGCCAGGCGAGCACCCCGGAGAGGATCAGGCACGCCAAAAGGAGCGCCAGCGCGATGAAGAGGATGTTGCTTGCCGAGTTGTAGGCGGCCGTGCCGATTCCGAGCGAGAGCCCGATCAGGACGACGCCGGAGAGGGTCGGCTGGATGCGCTCGCTCCGCCTCGGCCAGACGAGGCCCCAGAGCAGGCGCCGCCCGAGGTGGCGCGGGCGTTTGCCCGGCGCGGGGTTCACGCCGGCGGGGCCAGGTACGAGAGGATGCGCTTGAGGTGCGCCCCCACGCTCCGGCGTTCCTCGAGGGCGTCCCCGCTCTGACGGGCGAGCGCCAGGCGGTGCGCGAGGACCGCAGGGACGAGCTCAGCCACATCGTCCGGGAGCACGAAGTCGCGCCCCTTGACGAGCGCGCGCGCCTGGGCCGCCGTGCGGAGCGCGAGGCCTCCGCGGACGCTCGCCCCCGCCTTGAACTCCACCTCGGTGCGGGTCGCCGCCACGATTCGAAGGATATAGTCGAGAACGCTGTCCTCGACAAACACCTGCGGGACCAGGGCCTGGATCGCGGCCACCTCGTCGCGGGAGGCGACGGCCGACAATGCGATCGCGTCGTAGCCGCTCCTGGCGGTCCTAAGGATCTCGATCTCGTCGCCGTGCTGCGGGTAGCCCATCCGGAGCCTCATCAGAAACCGGTCCATCTGGCTCTCCGGAAGCGGGAATGTGCCCTCGTAATCGACGGGGTTCTGCGTCGCGAAGACCATGAACGGGGACCCCACCGCGTGGGACTGGCCGTCGACCGTCACCTTGGCGCGGTCCATGACCTCAAGGAGCGCCGACTGCGTCTTCGGGGGGGAGCGGTTGATCTCGTCGGCCAGGACGATGTTGGCGAAGACCGGTCCCGGCTTGAACACGAACTCGCGCGTCGTCTCGTCGTAGATCGCCACCCCGGTGACGTCAGAGGGAAGCAGGTCGCTCGTAAACTGGATCCGGGAAAAGGCGCAGTCGGTGGACCGGGCGAGCGCGTAGGCGAGCGTCGTCTTGCCGACCCCGGGGAGGTCCTCGATCAGGACGTGGCCGCCGGCCGCCAGGCACACCAGGAGCTGCTCGATCACGTCGTCCTTCCCGAGGATGGCCTTGGCCATGTTGGCCCGCAGGCGCTCGAGCGTGGCCTTGGCCGTGGCGACCCTGTCGGCCTGGAGGAATTCGGTCATCGGTGGGCGCAGAGGGCTACGCGAGGATCTCAAGAAGGCGCGCAAAAAGGCGGTTCACCTTCTCCTGGTTGCTCTTCACCAGGTCCTTGAACTTGCCGAAGTCGATCTCGGTGCCCTCGAGGCCGTTCGCGTAGTTGTCGATCACGGCCAGGCTGTTGTAGTTGAGGCCGGCCTCGGTGCAAAGGTCCGCCTCGTGGGCGGCCGTCATCCCGACCACGTCGCCCCAGGACTTGACGACGCGGATCTCGGCCTTGGTCTCGAAGCGCGGCCCGCGCATCTGGACATAGACCTTGCCGGTCGGGATCGAGAACTCCGGCGCCAGCTTTGAGACGATGAGCGGGATAAGGTTGTTGGCGATGCCGGCCGCCCCGCCCTTCAGCTCCTTGTCGAAGAAGGTGGCCGGGCCCTGCTGCAGGCAGACATAGTCGGAGCAGGAGATGATCGAGCCCGGGGGGATCTCCGTCGTGAGCGAACCGACGGAGTTAAGCGACACGACGTCCTTGTACCCCAGCTCGGCCAGCGCCCGGATGTTGGCGCGGTAGTTGATCGAGTGCGGCGGCAGGGGGAATCCGTAGCCGTGCCGATTGATCAGCACGTGGCTGCCCCGGTGCTTGTAGGTGACCGGGCCGTAGGCCGTCTCGATCGAGCCCACATCCCAGGAGGAAAAGAGCGTGGAATTGACGATGCTCGTGCCGCTTATGAATGCGACTCTCATGATTTCCCCAGATACTCGCCCGCCCTTCCCCCTTGTCAAATCCGGCGGCGGAGACCTACCCTAGAGCGAGACGTATGTCCCAAGACGGCCAAGCTCCCGCAGTACCCTCCCAGGCCCCCGGCCACGTGGCGATCATCATGGACGGAAACGGCCGTTGGGCGAAGCAGCGGGGCCTGCCCCGGATCGAGGGGCACCGGCGCGGGGTCGAGGCCGTCCGCACGGCGACCTACGCGGCGCGGGACCTCGGGGTTAAGATGCTGACCCTCTATGCCTTCTCCGCTGAGAACTGGAACCGCCCGAAGGAGGAAGTGGGAGCCCTCATGGGCCTCCTCGAGCTCTACTTGAAGAAGGAGCTGGAGACCTTTGTCCGGGACCGGGTCCGCCTCCGGACGATCGGCCGCACCGAGGGGCTCCCTCCCGGGGTCCAGCGGCTGCTCGCCGCCACGATCGAGCGCACCCGCGAGTTCACCGACTACACGCTGGTCCTAGCGCTCAACTACGGCTCACGGAGCGAGATCCTCGACGCCGCCCGCGCCTATGCCGCCGCCGTGGGAACGGGCGCCGAGAGGCCGGGCGAGGCCACGTGGGCCTCGTTCTCCAAGTACCTCTATACGGCCTCGATGCCCGACCCAGACCTGGTGATACGCACGTCGGGCGAAACCCGGGTCAGCAATTTCCTGCTCATGCAGGCCGCCTACGCCGAGTTCTACTTCACCCCCGTCCTCTGGCCCGACTTCACCAAGTCGGACTTGGCCGCGGCGATCGCCGACTACTCCCGGCGGGAGCGCCGCTACGGGCAGACGAGCGAGCAGCTCAGGCCCGCATCCTCGACCACCTGAACCCCGAAATCCGAACCCCGTGGCCAAGCGCATCGTCAGCACCATCACCCTTTGGCTCCTCCTCTTCGCGGTCTTGTGGTTCTTCGGGAACAACGGGGCCGTCGCGGTCGTGGTAGCGATCTCCGTCCTGACCCTTCGGGAGTTCTACAGGCTCCTGGCCGCCGCGGGCTATGCTCCGTTCGAGGGCCTCGGCATGGTCTTCGGCGGACTGATCACCGCCGCCCCGTGGACCGAGGCGCGCTTCGGCATCCCGGCCTACCCCCTCCTGGCCCTCGCGACCGTCGTCTTCTCGATCCGAATGGTCGGGGAGCGTCCTCCGGAGAAGCGCGTGGAGAGCCTGGCCTCAACCGTCCTCGGGCTGGTCTACGTGGCCCTCCTTTTGCAGTACCTGGTCCGGATCGTGACGCCCGTCGCGGGCGACAGCCTGCTCCCGCAGGCCCGGATCATCCTGTGCCTGTGGCTCGTCGCCGTCGCCAAGTTCTGTGACGTCGGGGCCCTCCTGACGGGCCTGGCCATCGGTCGCCACCCGATGGCGCCCCAGACCAGCCCCAAGAAAACCTGGGAGGGCGCCGTGGGAGGGGTTGTGATATCGATGGGTGTGGGCGCGCTTGTCGCCTGGTTCGGCCGGTCCTGGCTGCCGGCGGGTGCCACCCCGCTTCGCGCCGCCCTCGCCGCCGCTCCGGTGGCCGCCGTCGGGATCGTCTCGGACCTCGTCGAGTCGGTCATCAAGCGCCGCGCCGCGCTCAAGGACTCCGGGGCGGGAATTCCCGGGATCGGCGGAATATTCGACTTAAGCGACAGCCTGATCCTCGCCGCGCCGGTGGGGTACTTCCTGCTGCAGCACCTCGCCTAGGATACGACCGTGTCCGCACCGGAACCCAAGAAGCCCGAGATGGGGGGACCCCGAAGGATTGTCCTTCTCGGCGCCACCGGATCCATTGGCGCAAGCACCCTGAGGGTGGTGGCGACCCATCCGGACCGGCTCCGCCTGGCCGGGATCGCGGCGCACTCAAACTGGAGAAGGCTCTCGGAGATCGCCCGCGAGTTTTCCGTCAGCGAGGTTGCGATCTACGACGCGGCCGCCTGCCGCGAGGCCCGCGCGTCCGGTGCTTTCCCCGAGGGGACCCGGATTCTGGAGGGGGCGGAGGGGCTCTCGGAGATCTCCACCTTGGCCTCGGCGGACCTGGTCCTCGTGGCCGTCGTAGGGACCGCCGGGCTTGAGCCCGCGCTCGCGGCGATCGCCGCGGGAAAGGACCTCGCCCTGGCCTCCAAGGAGATCCTGGTGATGGCCGGAAAGTTCGTGATGGAGGCGGCGCGAGCCAAGGGAACCCGGATACTTCCCGTCGACAGCGAGCACAACGCGGTCTTCCAGTGCCTGGAGGGCCATCCCGGCTCAGGGGTCCGGCGCATCGTGCTCACTGCAAGCGGCGGGGCGTTCCGGGACTGGCCCGCCGAGAGGATGGAGAAGGCGACCCCCGAGGACGCCCTCAAGCACCCCAACTGGAACATGGGCAGGAAGGTGACCGTCGACTCGGCCACCCTCGCCAACAAGGGCCTGGAGCTGATCGAGGCCCAGTGGCTTTTCAATCTCAGGCCCGAGCAGCTGACGGCCGTCATCCACCCCCAGAGCCTCGTGCACTGCCTGGTCGAGTTCAACGACGGAGCGATGCTGGCCCAATTGGCGCCCTCCTCCATGACCTTCCCGATCCAGCACGCCCTCCTCTACCCCGAGCGCGCCGGCGGCGTGGAACCCCCGATCGACTTCACGCGCCTGGTCCGCTTCGACTTCAGGCCCGTGGACCTCGATCGCTACCCGATGATGGGCCTGGCAACGGACGCGATGAAGGCCGGGGGCGTCGCCCCGGCAGTCTTCAACGCGGCCAACGAGGTTGCGGTCGAGGCGTTCTTGGCCGGGCGCATACCCTTTCTTGCGATTCCCCGCATCGTCGGTAACGCTCTCGGACGGACGCCCAATTTCGAACCCAGGAGCCTCGCCGATGTCCTTGAGGCGGACGCGCAGGCCCGCCGGGGTGCGGCGGAGGACTCACTCAATCTCAAGTAATTCCAGTATAACATTTTACGCCACACGTGCTTCCTGAAATCCTCGTCTTCCTGGCCACCAATGTCTGGTCGGTTTTCCTGATCATCCTCTTCTTTGGGGGATCGATCTTCGTCCACGAACTCGGCCACTACCTGGCGGCACGCTCCCGGGGCGTGCATGTGGAGGTGTTCTCTATCGGGTTCGGCCCGCCGATCTTCTCCTGGAAGGGCGCCGACGGCACGCGCTACCAGGTCGCCTGGTTCCCCCTGGGCGGCTACGTGCTCCTCCCGCAGATCGCCGACCTGGGCCCGATCGAGGGCGAGAGCTCGCTCGACGTGGCCTCGCTTCCCCCGGTCAGCTACGGCTCGAAGGTCCTGGTCTTCATCGCCGGCGCCGGGTTCAACGTCATTTTTGCGTTCCTGTTGGCCTGCATCGTCTGGGTGGTCGGCCAGCCTGAGAACAACGAGAGCGAGAGCACGCAGATCGGCTACGTCACGCGCACGATCGACATGGCCGACGGGACAAAGGTTCCGAGCCCCGCGCTGCTCGGAGGGCTCCGGGTTGGGGACACCATCACGGCGATCGACGGGGCTCCCGTCTCGAGCTGGGACGATGTGAACGAGACCCTGTCGATGGGCTCGGGCCGCGACACACAGGGGGCGCGAACCGCGCTCATCGAGGTCGTGCGCGACGGCAAGCCGTTGACCCTCACCGTCCACCCGCTCCTGGTCGGCGAGGAGCACTGGCGCCGGGTCGGAATCATGCCCGGCTACGACCTGAACGTCCACTCGGTCGAGGCGGGCTCCGCCTCAGCCAAGGCCGGGCTCTTGCCAGGCGACCGCATCGTCGAGGTGAACGGCTCACGGATCCGCAACGCGAGCGGGCTCGGCGAGGAGCTGGCTCTCGAGCCGTCCCGCCCAGCGCACTTGGCGGTTCTCCGGGGCGGCCAAAGGCTCGACCTGGTGGTTCCCCCGAGGGTCGGCGCGACCCAGGTGGGCGACATCGAGTTCTCGGCCGGCTACCACATGACCCACCCGAACCCCTTCGCCCAGCTGGTCCAGCCGTTCGTCATGACCCTGCGGACCGTGTGGGGCCTGGTCAACCCGAGGTCGGACATCGGCCTCTCCAAGGTCTCCGGGCCCGTCGGCATCGTCCACATCTTCCATTCGGCGGCGGAGGCCGGAATCAGGGCGGTCCTAAGGATCACGATCCTGATCAACATCAACCTCGCGATCCTTAATCTCCTGCCCGTCCCCGTCCTCGACGGCGGACAGATCGTCTTCGCGACCATCGGCAAGCTCAGGGGCCGGGCGCTCCCGCCGAACTTCATCATGACGACCCAGAGCGTCTTCATGGTGCTGATCCTATCGATGGTCGTCTACATCAGCTTCTTTGACGTGCGGCGGTGGAGCAGGGACTCCCGCGAGAGCCATCCGGCGCCGGCGGCGGCCGCGCCGGCCAAGCCCTGAGGGTCCGTCATGGCCTACTGCGCGTCGCGCTTTAGCACGCTTAGGCGCCCCACCCGCGAGGTGATGGTGGGCCCTGTCGGCGTCGGCGGCTCAAACCCGATCCGCGTCCAGTCGATGACGACAAGCGACACCCAGGACGTGGCTGCGACCGTGCGCCAGTCCGTCGCGCTGGCCGAAGTCGGCTGCGAGATCATCCGGGTCACCGCACCGAACGTGCAGGCCGCCCGGTGCCTCCGGGACATCCGTGCGGGGCTGACAGCGGCCGGATGGGGCAGGATCCCGCTGGTGGCCGACATCCACTTCCTTCCGCAGGCCGCGATGGAGGCCGTGGAGCACGTCGAGAAGGTCCGCGTGAACCCAGGCAACTTCGCGGACAAGAAGAGGTTCGCCGTCCGCGACTACAGCGATGCCGACTACCAGCTTGAGCTCCAGCGCCTTTACGAGGCTTTCACGCCCCTGGTGAAGCGCAGCAAGGAGCTCGGGCGGTGCCTGCGGATAGGCACCAACCACGGCTCGCTCAGCGACCGGATCATGAACCGCTACGGGGACACGCCCCTCGGGATGGTGGAGAGCGCGCTCGAGTTCCTGCGCATCGCCGAATCCCACGGGTTCAGGGACATGGTGCTCTCGATGAAGTCCTCGAACCCGAAGGTGATGATCGAGGCCTACCGCCTCCTGGTGGACCGGATGGACGCAGAGGACATGCACTACCCCCTGCACCTGGGAGTGACCGAGGCCGGCGACGGGGAGGACGGCCGGATAAAGGGGTCGATTGGCATCGGCTCCCTCCTGATCGACGGCCTGGGGGACACGATCCGGGTCTCGCTCACCGAGGACAGCGTCTACGAGATTCCGGTCGCACGCGCGATCGCCGACAAGGCCATGAGCCTCTGGTCGGGCGGACCCGAACCGGGAAGACCGGAGGCGGACTCAGTCGATCCCTACCACTTCGAGCGGCGCAGAACCCAATTGCTCCCCCTAGGCGGCGCCCCGGTTGGACCCGAGCACCCGCCGCGGGTGATTGCGAAGGTGCCGGGCCCCGAAAGCCTGGCCCTGGCCGCCAGGGAGCTTTCTTCCCCGCTCCTGAAGGACACGCCCGCGGAGGGCCTCCTGGTCGCAGCGGGGTCGGGATCCGACCTCTCACGAATCGCCAGGGAACTCGCCGGCAAGCCGTTCCCTACCGCCTTTTTCGCGATAGAGCTGGCCCCGACAGTCTCCTTGGCCGAGGCAGCGACCTTCCTCCGCACGTTCCCCGGCAAGGTGCTTCTTGTCAGGGGCTTTACCGTGGAGGACCGCGAGGCGCTCGCCTCGTGGGTCGCTCTAGTTCGAGGATCGGGAAACACGCTGGCCGTTGACGCATCCCCCGCGGCCTTTTTGGGGCTCGCGCCCGCCCTCTCCGGGCTCGGAGCCGATTCATTGGTCGCAACGTGGTCGGGGGCAGCATCCGCCGGACAAGACCACCCCCTCGGCGCCTACCGCAGGATCGTCCAGGTCCTAAAGGACGCCGGCTGCGCCGCGCCGGTCTGGGTGCGCAACACCTCCGCCACCTCCGTTCGCGGCGACAATACCTTCCTATCCAAACTGATCGAGGCGAGCTTCCTGACGGGAGGCCTGCTCTGCGACGGCATCGGCGACCTGGTGAGCATCGAGACTGAGTCAGACCCCTCCCGCGCCACCCGCCTGACTTACAACGTCCTGCAGGGCGCTGGCGCCAGGATCTCCAAGGCAGAGTTTGTCGCGTGCCCAAGCTGCGGGCGCACGCTCTTTGACCTCCAGACGACCACGCAGCGGATACGGGCGCAGACGGGCCACCTGAAGGGCGTGAAGATCGCCATCATGGGCTGCATCGTGAATGGCCCGGGCGAGATGGCCGACGCCGACTTCGGCTACGTGGGCGGGGCTCCCGGAAAGATCAACCTCTACGTCGGAAAGCAGTGCGTCCAGTACAACATCCCGCAGACCGAAGCAGACGCGCGATTGATAGCGCTCATTAAGGAGCATAAAAAGTGGGCGGAGCCCGAGCCGGCGAACGCCTAAAAGGCGGGCGCTAGGTGTATCGAAAAAATCCACGCACCGTCACGTTCGCGTAACACACCCGTAACCTTCTTGGAGGCTTTCACAGCCAGATTCAGGGCGATGTAATATCGCGGGGATTACGCCCAACAACGGTTCGTTTTTCGTCGCCTAAATTTGACCTGCCGACGCAACGAAAAAATCGAAAAAAGTTATGCCCATCCCCGCTGTGAACAACTTGTCAGAAAGTTGACCTTGTAATGGTTTTCGCGTTCACAGTTACTCCGCCCTTGTCCAAGCCGTTTTGGCTCCCGGATGTTCTTTGCCACGTTACGAATGCAGCCCACCTAGGGCCCCGCAGCGACACACGACATATCCCCCTGGTCATGAATATCTTACCCCATTCAAAGCCATCCACCACCACCGAAGAGACCAGGATACAAATTTCGTCGCAGCGGAAGGACCCAGAGGCAGTGCAATTGACGTGTCAGAGCGCGCCCCGAGTGCCGATGTGAATAAGCCCTGATTTTCCGCCTGCCCATGCCTTCATTGTCCCTGCCACACAACCTCTGGGAAACAGTCAAATGTGACTTCAAATCCCTGTTTCCGGAGGATGTGTTCCAAATGTGGTTCGAGCCCGTTGTCTGTGTCGAAACGACGGAGGATTCGATCACGCTGGGCGTGCCCAATGACTTCGCGGCGATCTGGATACATGACAACTATCTGGACCTGATTTCGCAGCGGCTTCGGCTGACCGCCGGCCGGGCCGTCAGCGTGAACCTTCAGAAGACGGACGGCGCAAGGGGCACCCCCGCTCACCGCGTGGCGGAACCGGCTGCCCGTCCGAAGGCGGCCGCGGCTTCCCGCAAGTCTTCCCGAATCGACGAGCGGGGCCCCGCACCGGGCACGCTAAATCTTCGCAATACCTTTGAGACCTTTGTTGTAGGGGCCAACAACCAGATGGCGCACGCTGCTGCACTTGCCGTGGCCCAGGCCCCCGCCCAGGCCTACAACCCGCTCTTCATCTACGGGGAGACCGGGCTCGGCAAGACGCACCTGATGCACGCGATCGGGCACGCGATCCTGCGCAACAACCCCGAGGCTCGGGTCGCCTACCTCTCGACGGAGAAATTCACGAACGACTTCATCCAGGCCCTCCAGGAGAACGGGATGGTCAAGTTCCGCCAAAAGTACCGGCACGCCGACGTGATGCTGCTCGACGACGTGCAGTTCCTGGCGGGCAAGGAGCGCATCCAGGAGGAGTTCTTCCACACCTTCAACGAGCTCTTCGAGTCCGGAAAGCAGATCGTGCTTTCAAGCGACCGTCGGGCCAGCGAGATCCAGAAGCTCGAGGCCAGGCTCGTGTCCCGCTTCGAATGGGGACTGCCGGCGGACATCCAGGCGCCGGACCTGGAGACGCGCATCGCGATCCTCCGCACCAAGGCCGCGACGCTGAAGTGCGGCCTTCCCGAGCCCATCATTACCTTCATTGCGCAGAACATCACCAAGAACATCCGACGGCTCGAGGGGGCGATGATCAAGGTCGCCAGCTACAGCGCGCTCAGCAACAAGCCCCTGGACCTGGCCACGACCGAGAGGCTGCTCCACGACATGCTCGTCGAACAGGCCCAGAGCATCCTGACGATCGAGACGATCCAGAAGCGCGTTGCCGACCACTTCCAGATCCGGCACAGCGACATGACGAGCAAGCGGCGGCCGAACAACATCGCCATTCCGCGCCAGGCCGCCATGTACCTGGCCCGCACGCTCACCAAGCATTCCCTCCAGGAGATCGGCGACGCCTTCGGTGGCCGCGACCACGGCACGGTGATCCACGCCTGCAAGGCTGTGGAGAACATGATGGAGCAGGACGCCTCGATGCGCGGAAGCGTCGAGTTCCTTAAGACCCAGCTTTCGCGCTGAGCGCGGGGGCCCGGGCCGGCTTGAGTTGGAGGGGAATCTGGGCTTAGTTAACCGTCCAATCCATGACCCTCACTCCCGAGCAGACCAAGGCGGTGTCCGAGTGGGTCGCCGCAGGCGACAACCTCTACGCCGTCCAGAAGAAGCTTTCAGAACAGTTCAAGGTCTCAATGACCTACATGGACGTCCGCTTCCTCGTGGACGACCTGAACCTCCAGCTCAAGGACACGGCGCCAAAGGTGGACGCCACCGACGTGAGCAAGGCGCCGGCGCCGAAGGCCGCTCCCGAGAAAAAGGGGATCATCGAGAAGGCCAAGGAGAAGCTGGGCCTCGCCCCTGCTGAGGAGGAGGCCCTTCCCCCGGAGGACGACGTGCCCGCCGCGGCTACGGGCGTGAGTGTCACGGTCGACAAGGTGAACCTGAACCCGGCCGCCATGGCCTCGGGCACGGTGACATTCCCGGGGGGTGTCACGGGCAAGTGGATCGTGGACCTCCAGGGCCGCCCCGGGCTCGTCGAGGTGAGCAAGCCCGGCTACCGCCCCTCGACGGCGGAGGCCCAGGCTTTCATGCAAGAGCTCTCGGCGGCCCTGCAGCAGTACTAGGCGGACTAGCCGCCCCCGAGCATACGCACGAGGTCGTCCTCGCTGATCACGGCGACCCCGAGAGCCTTGGCTTTTTCGAGCTTTGAGCCCGCGTCGGCGCCGGCCAGGACGAAGCTCGTCTTCTTGCTGACGCTTGAGGAGATCTTGCCACCCGCCGCCTCGATGCGCGCCGAGGCTTCCTCCCGAGTCATCGAGGGGAGGGTACCCGTGAGGACGAAGGTCTTCCCAACGAAGGGGCCGGTACTCGGGGCTGCTGCGACCGGCCTTGCGGGCTCGACGCCCGCGGCGACCAGGTCCCGCACAAGAGTCCGGTTCACCGGCTGGTTGAAGTGGGTCACGATGGCGTCCGCCATGGTCTGCCCGATGCCCGCGATAAGGCTCTCCTTGTCCTTCCCGATGTAGTCCTCGTGGCGGGAGTCGGCGAGGGCTTCCAGCCCCGGGAACCGAAGGGCCAGGTCCTTGGCCGCAGCGGCACCCACGTGCGGGATGCCAAGGCCATGGATGAACCTCCAGAGCTCCGCCCGCTTGCTCCGCTCGATCGCAGCGAGCAGGTTGTCGGAGGATTTCTCGACGCTCTTGCCGAGCGTCAGGAGCTGCTCGCGGGAGAGCCTGTAGAGGTCCGCAATCCCGCGGACCCACCCCTTGCCGACCACAACGTCGACCATCGCCTCGCCCATGCCGTCGATGTCCACGCAGGCCTTGGAGGCGAAGTGGAGCACGCGCCGCCGGACCTGCACGGGGCACTCGTAGTTGGGGCACCTCAGGGCAACCTCGCCCTCGACGCTTACCACCGGGCTGCCGCAGGCCGGACACACCTGCGGGAAAACGTAGGGCACGCAGGACGGCTGCCGGCGGGCCGTGTTCACGCCGACCACGGCCGGGATCACCTCGCCCGCCTTCTCGACGTACACGTAGTCGCCCTCCCGAATGTCCTTCCGCCCGATCTCGTCGCGGTTGTGGAGCGTGGCCCGGGATACTGTCGAGCCGGCAAGCGACACCGGCTCCAGCTCCGCGACCGGCGTCAGGACGCCCGTCCGTCCCACCTGCACCGAGATCGAGAGGAGCTTGGTCTCCGCCCGCTCCGCCGCGAACTTGTAGGCCATCGCCCACCTTGGCGCGCGGCTCGTGCTGCCGGCCTCCCGCTGCAGCGCCAGGGAGTCGAGCTTCACCACCGCCCCGTCGGTGCCGTAGGCGAAGCCCGAGCGCATGCGGTCGAGTTCACCGATCGCCGACCAGACTTGGTCGATGCCGCTCGCCGTCCAGAGCCTCTCGACCGACGGAAGGCCCCACGCTTTGACGCGGGCGTGGTAGCCCGACTGCGTGTCCCCGCCGGAGAGCGCAGGTTCGCACGCCCCGATCCCGTAGAGCACGATCTCCAGGCGCCGTTCGGCCACCTCCCGCGGGTCGAGGAGCTTAATGGTACCCGCCGCCAGGTTCCTGGGGTTGGCGTAGCGCTCCTCCCCCTCCGCGTCGCGCGCGGCGTTGATCCTCTCAAACTCGGCGGTCGACATGTAGATCTCCCCGCGGATCTCGATCACGTCGGGCACGGGGGCGCCTTCGGCGGCCCTAAGCCTCCTCGGGAGGGCTCGGATCGTGAGTGCGTTGGCGGTCACGTCGTCTCCCTCGGTCCCGTTCCCTCGGGTCACGGCCCGAACCAGGACGCCCTTTTCGTAGGTGAGGCTGACCGCGAGACCGTCGACCTTGGGCTCCACCACGTAGGAAAGCTCGTCGCGCCCCAGAAGCTTCACCAGGCGCGCGTGGAACTCGCGGAGCTCGACCTCGGAATACGTGTTGTCGAGGCTCTGCATCGGCTGGCGGTGGCGGTAAGTCTGGAAGCCCTCGGCGCGGTCGTCCCCCACCCTGGCGGTCGGCGTGTCGGAGCCCGCCGCGCTCGCCGCGTCGGGATAGCGGGCCTCAAGGTCCGACAGCTCCCGCTTGATCTGGTCGTACTCCTGGTCGGAGATCTCGGGACTCGAGCGGCGGTAGTAGCGCTCGTCGTGGAGGGCCACCTCCGCGCGAAGGGCGGCGATGCGCTCTTTGGCTTCGGACGGGGTCATCGGGAGATTCGTTGGAAGGCGTCGCTCGTGGTGCCCCTGAAATTCCCGGTTAGGGGGCCCGGTGGCAATGCCCTTCCGCTCAGGGCGTCGGGGGCTGCTCGGTCGGCCATCCGCCCGCCTGCTGGGGCTCGCCCGCGGCGGATCCCTTCCGCTTGCGCACGGCGTCCCTGAGGATGAACTCGATCTGGCCGTTGACGCTCCGGAGCTCGTCGGCCGCCCATTTCTCGATCTCCCTCCAGAGGAGGGGGTCGGTTCGAAGCAGGAATGCCTTTCGATCGTCTGCCATCCTAGGGTCGTGGATTGGGGGTGCTCACCGGATTCCGGCGGCCTCCTTGACCACGTGGATGAAGAAATCCGGGTCCGAGGGCGACACGGCAACGACCTTGTCGGCCAGCCTGAGAACGACCGCGTGCTCCGTGTCCGTCAGGAACGCGTAGAACTTGCCGAGGCGCCTGCTCTTGAATGTGCCGGAAATGCCCCCAAGGCCCCCGTTGCCCCACAGCTTCATAGTCTTGCATAGAACCTCAGGATCGCGCTTGGCCTCCTTTAGGCCGGCCAGGGGAAAGCGCTTCCGGCCGAGGACCAGGACGTTCTCCTCTATCCTGAAACCCGCCATGCTCGCGCGGGCGATCAGAAATACCGGGATAAAGACGAGCAGCGGTAGGAACGAGAGCACGACGTTGAGTGCCGCCGGGCCCGGGTACTTCGGGGGCCGGAGACCGGTGATGGCCATGACGACATTCGCAACGGCCATCCCCACCGTGATGAGGCCCACCGTCACGGTGCCCATGACCACGCGCCGGCCGGCAGGGGCGGACTGGAAGGATTGGCTCACGATCGGCATGGCCAACTCCGCTTAGTTGTAG
>CAISPT010000019.1 GCA_903887455.1 uncultured Opitutaceae bacterium
GAGCTGCCGAGCAATCTGCCTGCGGCGGTTCACGATGATCGGCCCGAGCAGGTTGACGGTCGCGTCGATGGGACTCTGGTTCTTAAGCGAGACGATGTTGAGCACGAGCGCGTCGGCCGAACTCGTGAGGCCGAGGTCTGCGGCGTCCTGCTCGAAGAGCTCAGGGTCGTAATCGGGAACAACGCCAGCCGGCTCGACGACGATGAAGTAGATGGAGTCTATCGGCCCGTGGAGCTTCATCCATATAAAGGGGAGCTGGTTCGGCTGGTAGAGGAGCTCCGCCCGGGTATAGGCGGGAAAGCCGATGAGGCCCTGCGGAAGGGCGAAGAAGTTCGACTCGGAGGGGGCGTCAAATTCCGCAAGGTTAATGTCGGGGAGGATTTTCATGGGATCGTTTACTGTACGGAGATGTAAGTGAGGAGATCGTGCTGCATGAGGCTTGCCGCCGACTGCACGGCGGCCTGATAGGCGTTCTGGGCCTGGGTGAGCTTGACCACCGTGGTCGCAAGGTCGGTGCTCGTCTGGTTCGAAACCAGCTGGCCGATCGTAGTCGACAGGCTCGCCTGCTGGGATTGGCTCACCTGGATGCGTGCCTGTACGGACCCGAGTTCGGCCACACCGTTAATGATCGTGTTCTCGGTCGTCGCCAGGCTCGCCTGCGCTGTGCTGACGGCCGTCGCGTTCCCGGAATTAAGCGCATCCCGGAGCGCGATCAGATTGTTCATGAACGTCGCGAGCCCCTGGTTGGTCGTCGCATCCGAACCCGGTGCGACGTTGGCGGTGCTCGAGATCGGTATCGATGCCTGGGAGTTGTTGCCCGCGTAAGAAACGCCTGTGATCTTCCCGTTGACGTCCGTGGTGACAGCAAAGGGAGAGGTCGTGACCGCCGTTCCCGAGAAGAGGTAGCTGTTGTTGAACTGCGTGTTCCCAAGCTGGACGGCCTCCTGGAGAAGCTGGTCAACCTGGGTGCCGTAGGAGGCCATCTCGGGCCCCGTGAGCGTGCCGCTGCTGATGATGCCAATCTGCGACGCGGAATCGGCCACTGCCTTGACCTGGGTTAGCGCCGCGGAGGTAGCCTGGCCTATCGCCAAAGCCGTCGTGGCGTTTGAGCTGTACTGGTTGATGGCGAGGCTCTGGCTGTCCTCAGCCATCACGCTGGAATAGGTTGAGGGATCGTCGGACGGCGCGGTGATGTTCAGACCTGTCGAGACCTGCGCCTGAAGCTTGGCCTCCTGGCCGGTCAGGGTCTGCATCTGCGCGATCATGGCGTTGTCGACCGAGTTTGTTGCGACTTTCATGGCGGAATTGGCTTACGGGTTTCCGGTGTTGTTGATCAGCGTGTTCATCAGGGTGTCGATCGTTGAGAAGACACGCGCCGAGGCCTGGTAGGCGCTCTGGAACTTCATCAGGTTGCCCATCTCGTAGTCCAGCGACACACCGCTCACGCTGTCCCGCTGGGAGGTAACCAAATTCAGCAGAGAATTCTGGTTCGTCACCTCGTTGTTCACGTTAGAGAGGGTCTGGCCGAGGTTTGTCACCGCTCCGCTGTAATACTGATCGATGGTCCCATCGATGGAGTCCCCTCCGGAGGTCGCGAAATGGTGGTTTGCAACCGCAGCTACGGCCAGGGCGATCGTATTGTCGCCCGCAGCCCCTACACCCGCCGTGAGATTGCTCGCCGAAAGGCTGCTTGAAACGCTGATCGTGGCCGCCGTCGTTCCCGAAGAGGTGAAGAAGTCCCCCCCGGGCGTCGAGGACGGGTTGTACGCCGCATTGACCGACGTGACGATCTGGTCCGCGAGCGAGTCGAGGCTGTTCCGCAGCGTCTGGACGGCACCGTCGCGGGCGTCGAGGGCGCCATAGATCGAACCCGAGGCAATCTGTAAGGTGGCCGCCGAGGCGCCGCCCTTGATCACGCCGCCTGAAATCGAAACCGGCCCAGTGACCGTGACGCCGCTCACGAGCACCACCGTGTTGTGGCTCGTGTCGCTCACCGACACCTGGATTGAGCCGTTTGCGTTGGCCGTGGTCGTGATTGGCATGTCCGCCGCGAGCTTCTCGACCGCTGCCTGCCTTTCGTCGCAAAGTTCGGCTGTGGTCGCCGGGCTAGAGGAGCCGGCGGCCATTATCTGGCCGTTTAGGGACGCGATCGTACTAAGCTGCTGGTTCGCGTCGGTAACACTGCTCTGGGCCTGGGTGGTGAGGTCGGTCTGCACCTGAGCGAGGTTCGCGTCGGTCTGCTGGAACGCGTTCGTTAGAATCGCGGCCTGCTGGTAGACCGACTGCTTCTGCGCGGTGCTGGTGGGCGACGCCGCCAGGCTCCCGAAGGCATTAAAGAACGAGTCCAAGTTCGAGCTGAGCCCTGTCGTGCCCGTGTTGGTGGTCGTGCTCGTGCTGGTCGAGGAGGAGGAAGTGTTCTTCAGGTTCTCGCCGAGCACCGATTGCGCCATCTCAAGGTACTGCTGCTGCGTCGTCAGCGAGGACGCCACCGA
>CAISPT010000020.1 GCA_903887455.1 uncultured Opitutaceae bacterium
CCATGCGCCCCTACCTCCCCGCCTTCCTTCTTCTGCTCTCCGCTGCGTCGGCGGCGGATCGGGGCTCCGCCGAGTCCCTCTACGACCGGCATGTGGTTTTCGACCAGACGATTGCCGCCCCCTCCTATTTTGAGAGCGAGGGGTCGTCCATAGCCTCGAGCGCGCTGGACCTAGTCGACGGCCGGATTCCCCTGGACCTCGAGCACTCCCGTGTCCCGGCCAACTCCCTCCGGCTCACCTGGAAGTCCGCCCCCGGCGGCGACTGGCGTGCCGGGCTAAAAACGCGCGCGCACTACGGTCTGGTGGACAACTTCGACGGGGACACGATTTCCCTCTGGTGCTACTCCGAGGAGGCACTGGACCGGTCCTCCGCGCCGCTCATCCATCTTGAGGACGTCGACGGCAACGGGACCGTCTCGATCAACCTCCTGGACGGCACCGGGAGCCTTCCCGCGGGCAAATGGGTCCAGATCCGCCTTCCCCTCTCCGAATTCAAGGAGATCTACAGGAGCACCGACGACGAGAAGTTCAATCTAAGGCACTTGGCCGAGGTCGTCTTCCTGCAGGGCCTGGACGACGGCAACCGCCATACCCTCTACATCGACGACGTACAGGTCGGCTCCGCCGCGGATTCGAAGCTCCCAGCACCCACAGCGCCGCAAGGGCTAACGGTGACCGCCGGCGAGCGGCACTTCGACATTAAATGGAGCGCACCGAAGTCCGAACCCCTGCGCTACCTGATCTACCGCTCGGTCGACGGCAAGCCCTTCGCCCCGATCGGCGTGCAGCAAGGCGATCTGGGGCGCTATGTGGACTTCGTGGGCAAGCCCGGCCAGTCCGCCTCCTACAGGGTTTCCTCCGTGGCCGTCGACGGCCGCGAATCCGAGCCCACCGGGGCGGTGTCCGCCACCACACGGCCGTTCAGCGACGACGACCTCCTCTCCATGGTCCAGGAGGGGTGTTTCCGCTATTACTGGGAGGGCGCCCATCCCGATGCCGGGATGGCATTGGAGGTCACCCCGGGCGACAAGAACCTGGTCGCCATGGGCGCCTCCGGCTTCGGCGTGATGGCGCTGATCACGGGCACCGACCGGGGCTTCGTAACGCGGGAGGAGGGGGCTGCACGGGTGCTGAAGATCGTTCGGTTCCTGTCGAAGGCCGACCGCTTCCACGGGGTCTGGCCCCATTTCCTGGACGGCCGCACCGGCAAGACGATCCCGTACTTCGGCAAGTACGACGACGGCGGCGACCTTGTTGAGACCGCGTTCATGATGGAGGGCCTGCTGACGGCGCGGCAGTACTTCAGCCGCGACACGCCCGAGGAGCGCGAGATACGGAGCACCATCACGGCGCTCTGGCGCGGGGTCGAGTGGGACTGGTACCGCCGCGACCCGTCGAGCAACTTCCTCTACTGGCACTGGTCGCCCGACCACGGCTGGCACATCGGCCATCCGCTGATCGGGTGGAACGAGACGATGATCGTGTACCTCCTCGCCATCTCCTCCCCCACCCACCCGGTACCGGCAAGCCTCTACTCGACCGGATGGGCAGGACAGTCCGACACGGCCGAGCATTACCGCGAGGGATGGAGCCGCACCACGGCAGGCGCACATTACCGCAACGGCAAGACCTACTACGGGATCAAGCTCGACGTCGGCGAGGGAACGGGCGGCAACCTCTTCTTCACCCAGTTCTCCTTCCTAGGCTTCGACCCCAGGGGCAGGCGCGACGCCTACACCAACTATTTCAACAACAATCGAAGCCTGGCCCTCATCAACCGCGCCTACTGCATGGAGAACCCCCTGCACTTCAAGGGCTATGGACCGGACTGCTGGGGACTTTCGGCCGGAATCAACTCCGGGGGAGGGATGCCGGAACCTAGCGCCGATAACGGCACGATCTGCTGCTCGGCGGCCCTGGGAGACTTTCCCTACACGCCGGGAGAGTCGATGGCTGCGCTCAAGCACTTCTACAGGGACCTGGGGCCAAAAGCCTGGGGGATCTACGGCTTCTTTGACGGCTTTAACGAGAGCCAGTCCTGGTTCCAGCAGGTATGGATGGGACTGAACCAGGCCCAGGTCGTGGCCGGCATAGAAAACTACAGGAGCGGTCTTCTCTGGAAGAACTTCATGGCTAACCCCGAAATTGAGCCCGCGCTGGCGGCGATTGGCTTTAAGCCCGACACCCCGGTCAGGTAGCGCCCCAGGGGAGCCGGCGCCCCTCAGGCTTGGACCCGGCCTCCTTGGGGTCCTGTTGCCTCCTCCGGGCAACGTCCCATCCCCAACCCGACCCGGCCGCCTTGGCGGGCGGTAGTCCCTGGGCGCCGTTCGGTTGACGCGCGGGGCAAGGAGGTTCGAGCGAGGCCTCAATGCGCATCCCGGAGGGAGTTTCGGGCCGCGCCCCCCCGCCCCGAGCACAAAAAACGCCACCCGGCACGATGCCGGGTGGC
>CAISPT010000021.1 GCA_903887455.1 uncultured Opitutaceae bacterium
CGGTCGCGCGGCCGTCCTTGACGGTGCGGTACGGCGACTCGATGAAGCCGAACTCATTGACGCGGGCGTAGGTCGAGAGGGAGTTGATGAGACCGATGTTCGGACCCTCGGGGGTCTCGATCGGGCAAATGCGGCCGTAATGCGAAGGATGCACGTCGCGCACCTCGAAGCCGGCGCGCTCGCGGTTCAAACCTCCCGGCCCGAGGGCGGAGAGGCGGCGCTTGTGCGTCACCTCGGCCAGCGGGTTGATCTGGTCCATGAACTGCGAGAGCTGGCTGCGTGCGAAGAAGTCGCGGATGACGGTCGTCAGCGCCTTCGGGTTGATCAGCTTCTGCGGAGTGATCGAGTCGACGCTCTGGTCGTACATCGTCATCCTCTCGCGCACCAGGCGCTCCGTGCGGGCAAGGCCCACGCGGCACTGGTTAGCGAGGAGCTCGCCCACCGTGCGGACGCGGCGGCTGCCCAGGTGATCGATGTCATCGACGACGCCCTCGCCCTTGCGGAGGCGGACCAAGTACTTGGTCGCGGCCACGATGTCGGCGCTCTCGAGGATTCGCTGCTCGAGCTCGGCCTTAAGGCCCAGCTTCTGGTTGACCTTGTAGCGGCCCACGCGGCCTAGGTCGTAGCGCTTCGGGTCGAAGAACAGGCGCTTAAGGAGCGCCTTTGCATTGGCGGTCGTCGGGGGCTCGCCCGGGCGCAGCCGCTTGTAGATTTCCTTCAGGGCCTCCTCCTCGTTGCGGGTGGGGTCCTTCTTGAGCGCGCGGATGAGCGCGCCCTCGTCGATCGCGGTGTCGATCACGCGGATCGAGGTGATGTCGTGCTTCTCAAACGTGCGGACGATCTGCTTGGTGAGGGGCTCGAAGGCGCGGGCCAGGACGACGCCCTTCTGGGCGTCGATCGCGTCCTCGACCAAGACGAGCGTCGAGACGTTCTCCAGGTCGAGGGCCTTCGAGACCTTCAGGTCCTTGATCTCATAGAAGAGGTTCAGGATGTCGATGTCGCTCGAGTACCCGATCGAGCGCAGGAGCGTCGTGATCAGGAACTTCCTGCGGCGGCGCCTGCGGTCCAGGTACACGTACAGGAGGTCATTGTTGTCGAACTGGACCTCGAGCCATGTGCC
This sequence comes from uncultured Opitutaceae bacterium, assembly GCA_903887455.1. Lineage (GTDB taxonomy): Bacteria > Verrucomicrobiota > Verrucomicrobiia > Opitutales > Opitutaceae > Palsa-1447. Next base: position 1,121 of record CAISPT010000021.1, read on the forward strand.
GCGGTCGGGGATGATGCGGAAACTGTGCAGCAGCTTGCCGTTCGGGTGCGGGGAGACCTCGAAGGCGATGCCGGGGGAGCGGTGGAGCTGGGAGACGACGACGCGCTCGGCGCCGTTGATGATGAAGGAGCCGCGCTCCGTCACCATCGGGATCTCGCCCATGTAGATGTCCTCGTCCTTGATGAAGTCCTCTTCGCGAAGGCGCAGCTTCACGTAGAGCGGCACCGAGTAGGTGATGCCCTCGCGGATGCACTCGATCTCCGAGTTCTTGGGCTCGCCAAGCGTGTACGACACGTACTCGAGCGTCAGGCGCTCGTCGTAGGACTGGATCGGGAAGACCTCCTTGAACACGGCCTCGAGGCCCTGCGGCTTGCGCTGCTTCTCAGGGATGCCCTTCTGCAGGAAGTCCAGGTACGAGTTGATCTGGATCTCGATCAGGTTGGGCGGCTGGATGACTTCGCGGAGCTTGCCGAAGTTGATGCGTTCTGTGGAGGTGCTGCGGTCGGCCATGGAAATTCCCGTTAGGGTTTAAGGACGCAATGAATCAAAGCGCAGCCCGGGAGAGGGGCCGCGAAACTGCAAAACTAGGGACGAAATGGAAAAAGGCAAAGGACAGGCCGCGCGTTAGAGCGGCCTGTCCCGTATGCTTTTGAATGTGTAAGGTGGTGATCGCCAAGCGATTGCCCAAATTACTTGAGCTCTACCTTGGCGCCAGCGGCCTCGAGCTTCTTCTTGATGTCCTCGGCTTCCGCCTTGTTGACACCTTCCTTGACGGGCTTCGGGGCGCCCTCGACGAGGTCCTTGGCTTCCTTCAGGCCCAGGCCGGTGATGGCGCGGACTTCCTTGATGGCGCCGATCTTGTTCGCGCCGGCCTCGACGAGGACGACGGTGAACTCGGTCTTCTCCTCGGCGGGTGCAGCGGAGGCGGCAGCGGCGGCGGGAGCCGCAGCGGCGGCGACGGGGGCCGCGGCCGAAACGCCCCACTTGGACTCGAGGTCCTTGACGAGGGCGGAGATTTCGAGGACCGACTGGCTGGAGAGCCACTCGATGACTTGGTCTTTTGTGATGGTGCTCATGGGTATCTTTGGCTGCCGACTAGCGGCCCCAAGTTGA
>CAISPT010000022.1 GCA_903887455.1 uncultured Opitutaceae bacterium
CGCGGTGGTGTTCGCGCGCAAGCCGGACGGGACGTGGCGCATCTGCTACGACTACCGGGGCCTCAATGCCATCACGCGACCGGCGGTTGAACCGCTGCCGCACATCGACGCGCTGCTCGACGGCACGCGGGGGTCGCGCTTCTTCACCAAACTCGACCTGGCCAGTAGCTATCACCAGCTGCGGGTACGGACCGCGGACCGGTGGAAGACGAGCTTTCGGTCGCAGCTGGGCCAGTTCGAGTGGAACGTGGTGCCGTTTGGTCTGCAGGGGGCCTCCTCGCTGCTGATGCGGGTCATGAACCAGGCGCTGACCGTCGGTCTTGACTTCCCGGGACACGGACCTGCTGGTCCGGCCCATGCCGCACCGCAACGGGGCCTTCCGCCGGTGCACGGCGGGGTCCCAGGGGCCTCGGGCCCTCTGGGCCGGTGCGCACTTGTATATATGGACGATTGTCTGGTGCACTCGCCGACTCTGGAACAGCATCTGCTCGATGTAGCCGAGGTGCTCGAGATCTTCCGCCGCCGGCAGCTTTACGCCAAGAGCTCCAAGTGCGAGTTCGGGCGTCAGGAGCTCGGCTTCCTCGGCCACCGCCTCTCTGCAGAGGGCGTGTCGGTGGACCCGCGCAAGGTGCAGTCCATCGTCGAGTGGGCGACACCGACGTCGTGCTACGAGGTACGTCGCTTCATCGGGCTGGCCAACTACTACCGCCGTTTCGTGGAGGGTTACGCCGAGGTCGCGGCGCCGCTGACGGCGCTTGGCAGCCCGACGGCACGGTTCACGTGGACGGCCGAAACCCAGGCGAGCTTCGACGCGCTGAAGCTGGCTCTCTCCTCGGCGCCGGTGTTGCGCACCTTCGATCCGGCCCGTCGGGCCGTCCTGACGACGGACGCGAGTAACATCGCCATCGCGGCGATCTTGACTCAGCCGGACGAGGAGGACCATCAGCACCCGGTGGCGTACGAGAGCCGCAAGCTGACGGCGGCGGAGCGGAACTACCCGGCGCACGTCCTCGAACTGCTTGCGGTGGTACACAGCCTGCGCGCGTTCCGACACTACTTGCTGGGCGGCGGGGCGCCCCGGCCGCCGGGCTGTTGGTCCGACTTTGACCTACGGACGGACAACCAGGCGATCACGTGGCTCAAGACGAACAAACACCTGAACAAGATGTACGTCCGCTGGCTCGACGAGATCGAGGACTTCCGCTTCGACGTGACGCACCTGCCCGGCGCACGCAACCCGACGGATCCGCTGTCGCGCCGTGGCTTCGCCGACGGCGACGGCCCCGCGCCATCGACAGGCGAACCCGACGCGGAGAGTCAGCAGGAACTCTACTCACGCCTTGGCCGCGACGCTCCCGCCCCGGCGGTGCTCGCCGCCGTCCGCGCCCGTTGGGCAACAACCCGGCGCGCTGCGGCGGTCGCGTTCGCAGGAGTCCAGGGGGGGGACGCAGTCGCCCCCACACAACCCCCCCGGGGGGGGGGGCAAATCCCCCCAAGTGCTGGTATGTTCATTGCGCTCGCCGGCGCGGAGCTTCCGCTCGGGACCGGCACAACGACTGCCCCGTCGCCGCCGGTGCCCTCGGACGACCTCTTTCTCTCACCGTCGTTCGTCCAGACGTTGTCGAAGGAGCTCGCCGACGACACGCTCTTTGGGCCGATCATGCGCGGCGCGGCGGAGGCCTTGGGTACGCTCGTCGACCGGCATGGAACGCCCCTCGTTGATCGCACGACCACGCCGCGGGGTGGGACGTTTCTGGTACGTGGCGGCCTTCTCTATCGCCGCGGCCAGGGCGAGGCGGACAGGCTCTGCATCCCCGCCGGCGGCGGGCTGCGCGCGCAGGGGCTTCGCGAGTGCCACGACGGCCCGCTCGGGGGGCACTTCGGACGAGCCAAGACGGGGTCGCTGGTGCGGCGCCTCGCCTTCTGGGTGGGCCAGGACGTCGACGTCGCCGAGTACGTGCGCTCGTGCCAGACCTGCCAGCGCACCAAGGCGGAGCACGGCGGCCCACGCGGGCTCCTCCATCCCCGGCCCCGGGTGGGATGATCGGGGTGGACTGGATTGCCGGGCTGCCGACTCCCGCCGGCTTCGATATGATCCAAAACCACGTCGACCTGCTGTCAGGCAAGGTGCATGCCGTTCCGTCACGCTCGACGGCGACGGCGACGGACGCTGCGGCGATCATCCGCGACATGTGCCTGCGGTCCGGTGCCGGGTTCCCCGACGTGCTGGTGGTGGACCACGACGCCAAGTTCACGAGCGAGGTGTTCCGCGCCTTCGTCAAGAGCATGGGCTCGTGCCTCATCGTCGGCTCGGCGTACCACAAGAACACCAACGCCAAGGTCGAGCGCGCTAACGGCGTCATCAGCGACACCCTGCGCGCCTACGCCAACGGGCGCAAGGACGACTGGGACAGTCATCTCACGCTCGCCGAGTTCGCCATCAACAATGCTGCCTCCACGCTCGGCGACAACCTGACGCCCTTCTTCATCGATCGCGGCGCGCACCCTCGCCTCCCGCTCTCGCCGCCACACGACGACCGCATTACCGGCGAGTCGCCGGCGCACTACGCGCAGCGCATGCGGGCCATGGAGGCGACAGTGCGGGAGCTGCTCGCGGCGGCGCAGGCGGAGCGGAAGGCGAAGCTCGACGCGGGCCGGGTCGACACGGTGTTCAAAGTGGGCGACCGGGTGCTGCTGCGGACCAAGGAGCTGCTCGACGCCGCCGACATCGGTAAGCTGCGCCCGCGGTGGGACGGCCCCTTCACCGTGACCGCCTGCCCGAGCCCCAACGCCTACACCCTCGCCTTGCCG
>CAISPT010000023.1 GCA_903887455.1 uncultured Opitutaceae bacterium
CCCATCATGCCGGCGTCCAGGGCGCGCTCCAGGGACTCCAAGGCCTTTGGCCCCTCGGCAGGCTGCACCGTTGCAAAGGGGATGAACCGCCCGGGGAACCTCCGGCTCCAGTCGAGGTACCAGCCGTTCTGGAGCTCGCAGGTGGACTGGCGCTGCCAGTACCAGCCCTGAAGCACGCACGCCTCGATCCCGGCACGGTCCATGTGCTGGATGAGGAGGACGGGGTTCGACCAGCCCTGGATTGACCGGCGGCCCTCGGGGGCCACGCACGCCACCCAGTGGTCCTCGCCCCGCGCCAGCCCCCACCCCGAGGGGTCCGCTGAGGCCTCCGGGCCGTAAAGGTGGACGTGGGCGTCCAGGATCGAGGGGGCGGACATCGGTCAGCGTCCTGCCGTCTGCATGGCTAGGCGCTTGCACTCGCGCAGGTCGAGCTTGCCCGTCCCGAGTACCGGTATCGCGTCGACCCGCCGGACGACGCGCGGGATCCACAGGTTAGGGAATCCGGCCCCCGAGAGGCGCTCCCTGACCTCGGCGGGCTTCAGGTCGAGGGTCGTCAGGACCACCAGGGCCTCGCCCTTCACGCTGTCGGGGACGCCGACGACGACGATCGCCTGCACCTCGCCCGGGTCGTAGCCGTAGAGCTCGGCGATCTTCTGCTCGATCGTCACGTGGGGCACCATCTCGCCGCCCATCTTCGAGAACCGCGCAAGCCTGCCCTCCACCGTCACGAAGCCGTCCCGGTCCATCCGAGCGAGGTCCCATGTCACGTACCATCCGTCGCGGTGGGAGCCCTGGGCTCCCGGGCCCTCGTCAAGGTACCGCGCGAAGATGTTCGGCCCCTTCAGCAGCAGGATGCCCTGCTCGCCGGTCGGCAGCTCCTCGCCGGTGTCCGGGTGGACGACGCGCGCCGCCATCCCCGGGAGCAGCCGCCCGACGCTTCCCACCTTCTTGCCCACCTGCTCGTCGGCCGTGTCGGTGGTCACCGGAGGATGGGGAACGTTGATGTTGGAGACCGGGGAGGTCTCGGTGAGCCCGTAGCCCTGCAGGATCTCCAGGTGGAACTTCTCCTGGAAGCCCTGGCGCAGGTCGTCCGTCAATTTCTCCGCCCCGGTCACCACCAGCTCGAGCGTCCTTAAGTCCGCCGGGCTCGCCTTCTTCAGGAGAGGCCTCACGAAGGTCGGGGCGCCCAGGAACACGGTCGCACCTTCCTCCCGGATCGAGTCGATGACCGCCCGCGTGTCCAGGGGGCTTGGCGTCGTGACGAGCTTGCATCCCATCAGCAGGGGGTACCAGAGCGTGAAGGTGAAGCCGAAGCTGTGGAACACGGGAAGGCACCCGAGCATCACCCAGTTGTTGGGGAGGATGGAGGTCGAGGAGATCTGCTGGCAGTTGGCCAGGAGGTTGCGGTGCGAGAGGACGACTCCCCTCGGAGCGCCAGCGCTCCCGCTCGTGAAGAGGATGGCCGCCTCGTCGCTGCCGCCCCGGGCGGGGGCGCCCACCACGCGGGCGACCCACGAGTTCGGCAGCACCCAGGCCGCGATCAGGAACGGGGCCATCGCGCGCCTGCCCCCGGCGGCATCGATCTCGGCCCGAAGGTCGACCGTCCGCTCCGGCCACGGGAAGTCGGGGAGCCTGGCGCGCATCGCCTCGGCCGAGATCAGGGTGCCGATGCCGGCCCCGGCGATGCTCGACGTGGCGGAGGCCGCGCCAGCCGTGAAGTTAAGGTTCACCGGCACCTTTCCCGCGCACATGACGGCCAGGTTGGCGATCGCGGCCCCCGCCCCAGGCGGCAGCACGATTCCCACCCGTTTTTCAGGGACGGTCCTGCGTATCCGCCGTGCGAGGACCGCCGCCGCCGCGACCAGCTGGGCACCGGTCACCTCGCGGCGGGCGGCCGTGCGGTCCACGATGGCTACGGTGCCCGGCCTTCGGGCGAGCCTCCGCACGACCTCGTGCCCGAGGTTGCGGCTCAAGGTGGGGCGCTCGTCGAAGGCGAGCACCCCCAGGTTCATGAGGGCCTTCCTCGTGGTCACCGGGTCGCAGTCCCCGAACGGGATGGGTTCACCGAAGGCAACGCACACCGGGGTCGGCATAAGCCGAGGCGACTTCCAGATGTACACGTTCCTGGAGAACGAGAACACCGAGCCCCAGAGGCCGTCCACCACCGCGGGGACGACCGGCACCTTTGCGGTCGACGCCATCAGCTCGAACCCGCGCTTTAGGGTCATCAACTGCCCGGTCCGTGAGATCTCGCCCTCCGGGAAGACGCAGACGATCTCGCCCCCGGCGAGCGCCCTCACCGAGTCCCTGAGCCAGCGGGAGGACGGCCCGGGCGAGACCGTGATCACGCCGGCCTGCTCGAAGATCCAGTTCAGGAGCCAGCCGGTGCCCGTACCCTTGAACGCCACGAACCTGATCGGCCTCGGGCAGGCCATCTGGAGCACCACCACGTCGACGTACGAGATGTGGTTTGAGACCATCACGGCGCCCCCCGAGGCGGGGATGTTGGAGTCGCCAATTACCCTCACGCGGTAAAGCAGCCGCGCCAGAAGGCCGACCGGAACCGCGATCCAAAGGGGTAGCGTGGAGCGCCTTCTGATCACCACCCCCGACGCTGGTCACCTACCCAACAACTTGTCAAACAAACCGCCCCCCTTTTTGAGAGAGGCCTGGACGAGCATCTCGCGCCACTGGCTCTGGTCGACCGAGCGGAGCGTTCCCCCAAGGTGGATGGGCTGGGAGAGCCTGGCATAGCCGAGCGCGTCCCGGTCGTCCGTCGCCAGCCCGATCACGTCGAGGACCTTCCCAAGGCCGCCGCGGACGCCGAGCTCCAGGTCCACCGCCAGCGGCTGGTCCTGGAGGGCCACGCCCGCCGCGTGCTTAATCCGGCCGCTCCCGGTGATCCGGGCCTCCGGCGCGATCATGTTGATCGCCGTCAGGCGGAGGTCCAGGTCGGGGCCGCGCTCGGCGGAGAGCGTCATCTGGTCGTAGTGGATCTCGGATATTCCGTTGGCGGACTCCACCAGCGCCTGACCGATCTTGTCCGCCTTCTTGCCAAAGAGGGAGGAGACTGTGTCGAGCGCATCCACAAGCTTTGAGGGCGCCTGTCGGATTTGGTCGACCACATCGGCATGGAGGGCCCGGAACGTCCCGAGCTTGCTGACCAGGCGGACGTCTCCCTGGACGGAGTCCAGGAGGTCGGCGGGTGCGGACCCTGAACCGGTGAGGCGCCCCTCGCAGTCGAACCTGCCCTCCACCAGGGGCGGACGGCTCGGGTCGACCGCCCGGAACAGGGCCCCGGAATCAAGCCCCTCGACCTCAACGTTCGCGCCGAAGGAGAGAGGAAGGGGGGCACCCGGGGAGAAGGTCACCTTCCCGTCCAGCCGGGCAGCCCCACCCGCCGCCAGGTTGGCCGAGCCGCCGACCACCTCGAGCGATTCGGGATCCACCTTAAGAGTGCCGCGCACGTCGCGAAGGTCCACGCGCGGGAGCAAGAGACCCTCGAGCCGCAGCGCGAAGGTTCCCCGGACCGGCGGCCAGAAGGGGCGCCTTTCGACCTGGCCGGCGCCGGGCGCCGCGCCCTGGGGGGCGCCCCCGCGGGCCAGCTGCGCTAGCGAGGCTATCTCCTCCAGGGTCACCTGGCTGCCCTCAAGCGAGGCGTCGAACGTGTAACCCGCAGCGCCGGGCCAAATCGATCCCTTGAGCGCGATCTCCGAGGCCCGTGAGCCGTAGTCGAGCTTGAGCGGGACGCTGAAGGCGATCTTCCCCCCGGGCTCAAAGTCGGCCCTAATCTCGGACTCGACGCTCGGGAGCAGGGCGCTGGAGCCCGAGGAGGCCACCAGGTTCCTGACGGCGAGCTTCAGGCGCACCTCGCTCGTCGCGTCGAGGTTGGCCTCGAAGCTCCCGCTGGCATCGCCCGAGGCAAGGCCCGCAATGCCCGACGCCATGGGCTCCGCGAGGAGGGCCGGCAGCGAGACGCTCCATGAACCCGCCGACTTGATGGCGCCGCCCGCGCCCGCGAGCCTGCCGAAGCGCGCCTCCAGCGAAAGGAGCTTGAGGCCGTCGCTGCGGATCGCCAGCGGCGCCAGCTGGACCTGCCAGCCCTGGGACGCGTAGTCGGCAAGAACGAAGGCGGAGATCTCGAGGCCGTCGGCGATCACGGCGGAATTTCTCGTCACCGAGACGCCGGAGGCGCTCAGCGGCGCCTTGGTGCGGAGCGCCAGACGGCCGTCCTCCGCCCTCATCACGAATTCGCCGCTCACGCCGCCGCCCGAGACCCCCACCCCGCGCAGGGCCGTCCGGAACCAGGTTAGCGGCAGGCCCGTAACCGAGATCCCGACCAGGTCCCCCGAGGGAACGGCCACGCGGAGCTCGCCGGTTGTGGTGTTGAACTCAAAGGACTGGAGGGCGCGCACCGAGGCGACGGGCGCGGCCCCGAAGAGGCCCATGTCGAGCCGGGCGACCCTCAGGGAGTCCCCGAGCCTTGCGACGTCGAAGTCGGCCGAGAGCCTCACGCTGCCGAGAGCCCCCAGGTCCCTGCCGACCACGCCGAGGCGGTCGGCCGTGGCCTCCAGCTTGCCCGCGGCGTGGACGTCGCCCGTCGAGGCGTCCACCTCGACACTCCCGCTGCCGGCCGCGTAGAACGCCGGCAGGCTGCGTCCGAGCGCAAAGGGCGCCAGGTCCGTGTCCCGCAGGTTTAGTCGCCATGTGCCGTCAAGCGTGAGCGAGCCGTCGGGATGCTCGGCCGTGACGGCGGCGATCGTCTCGGATCCCTTGATGAGCGAGACCGCGTAGGCGTTCGCTCCCGCCTTGTGCGCGGTGGAGGCGGCGATCAAAAGCCCGATGCCCGAAGGCACCCCCTGGCCGCGCGCCTGCGCATCGGCCCTCAATTCCGCGCTCTGGAGAGCGCCCGCCAAGTCGGACGAGACTGACAGCGTGGCCTTCACGGAGACCCGGGACACCGAGGCAGAGGCGTCGTCGAGCGCCGCCTCGGCGGCACACAGGAAGCGCCCCTCGGCACCAGGTGCGAGCCCGCCGCCGGTGACCACGACATGGACCCTTCCCGCGCGCCTGCCGTTCTCGTCGGGAAAGATGACGTCGCCCTCCAGGTCGACCCCGGAAAGGGCCAGGTTCGACGGGAGTTTGAACGCGACGAGGACCGCACCGACCGCGCGCGCGGCGAGGGTTGTGGAGGACTCGGGGGAGGACTCGGAGGGAGGGGGTACACCCGTCAGGTCTAGGCTCCACCCGTGCGCGAGAAGTTTCTCGAAGCGGTAGCCCTTGCCGATCGCCGCAGGCACCACCGCGAGTTCCGCGTCGACGCGCGGGGCCGTGAGCACGAGGCCCGCCCGCTCGAGCCTGAGTGCCTCGACCGAGCACCGCCCAGGGCCGATCGAGACGGACCCGATCTCCACTCCCCTTGCCCGCCCCGAGGCGATCGCCCTCCGGGCGGCCCAGGTCTGCAGCGCAGGATTCAGGGCGGCCGCCGCCAGTATCACACCCACCCCGGCAACCGCGGCCAGGGCGATCAGTGTGCGCTTGGCTCTCATGGGTTGGAGGGGCCCCGCAGCCGTCGGTCCCGTCCGCCCGGGCGGGAAGGCGTCCGGTTTAGGGTCGGACGAGGGCGTCGCTCAGGCCTATCGCCTTCCGGACGTTCGCCAGGGCGACCAGGTAGTTGTAGTTGGCTGTGAGCTGGTCGGTCTTGGCCTGGGTAAGCGCGACCTGGGAGGTGAGGACGTCGAGCTGCGTCGCCGACCCGGCGTGCAGCTTTGCCTCCGCCAGCCGCAGCGCCTCGGACGCCTGGTCGATCGTCTGGCGTGACGCGTTCACGAGCTCGCCCGCCTCTTGGAGGGAGGAGAGGGTCTGCCTGACCTCGACGTCGATCTCTAATTCCTCGCTCGCTTTTGCGATCCTCGCCTGCTCGAGCAGGGACTTCGCCTGCCTCACCTTGCCCATGGTTGCGCGGCCGTCAAAAATTGCCCAGCTCGACTGCAGGCCGAGGAGCCATCCGTTCGAGGTGTTGCTGCCCAGCTGCGAGCTCGCGTAGCTGTAGCCGTCCCACTGGTAGGCACCGAAGGCCTGCAGGTTGGGATAGTAGCTCGAACGCGCGGTGGTGATGGTCTCGGAGCCGGCCAGCTCGATTTTTTCGAGTTTCTGGATCTCGGGCCGGTGGGCATGGGCGGAGGCGATCGCCGAGCCCATGTCATAGTTCACCGTCTCGAAGTTCAAGTCGCCGACGACCTCGGGGAACGCGGAGTCACCCGGGGTTCCGAGCGCCTGGCGCAGCTGCTCGATCGCGATGCGGTACCCGTTGCGGGCGGTGATGAGGTTCGGCTGGGCATTGGCAAGGTACACGCGGGCGCGCAGCACCTCGAAATTGGAGACTGTCCCCGCCTCGAACTGGTTCTTCG
>CAISPT010000024.1 GCA_903887455.1 uncultured Opitutaceae bacterium
CCTGCGGAACAGAGGGAAGGAAGGTGGTGGAGATTCCGGAGAGCTCCTTGCGCGCCCGGGCCGCCTCCATGAACTTGGACACGTTCGAGGCGAGGAAGGCGACGTCCTTGCCCGCGCGGTCCTCGAGGACGAACGTGAAGCCGCCGGCGGTGCCGACGCCCGGGATGGCCGGGGGCGAGAACGAGAACGCCCGCCCCTCCGGGATCTTTGCCAGCTCGCTGTTGAGGTGGGCCTTGATCGCGGCATAGCTCTCCTCCGGGCGCGTCCGCTCGTCCCAGGGCTTGAAGTTGACGAAGAGGAAACCGCTGTAGGTGTTGTAGACCGTGCTCAGGAGGGAGAAGCCGACCACGGAGGTGTAGGTCTTCACCCCGGGCGTGTTCTTGATGACCTCCTCGGCCTTGCGCACCGCCTCGCTCGTCCGCTGGAGGGAGGAGGCGTTCGGCAGCTGGACGCCCACGTAGACGTAGCCCTGGTCCTCCTCGGGAAGGAACGACTTGGGGAGCTTTCGTCCGATCAGGACCGCCGCCAGGGCGAAACCGGCCAGCAGGACGAAGCTCAGGGTGCTCTTGTGGATCAGGCGGCGGGAAATCCCCACGTAGCCGTCCTGGACCCGCCAGAAGACGCGGTTGAAGCCCTTGTAGAATCCGGAGAGGGGACCCTTGTCCTCGCCCTTCGGCCTCAGGAGCATGGCGCAGAGCGCGGGGCTCAGCGAGAGGGCGTTGAACGCCGAGATGATGACCGAGATCGCGATCGTGAGGGCGAACTGTTGGTAGAGCCTGCCCGTGATGCCCGGGATGAACGCGGTCGGGATGAAGACGGCCGCCAGGATGATGGCGATGGCGACCACCGGACCGGAGACCTCCTCCATCGCCTTGAACGTCGCGTCCCGCGGCGTCATCCCCTCGTCGATGTGGTGCTCGACCGCCTCGACGACGACGATGGCGTCGTCGACGACGAGCCCGATCGCCAGGACGAGCCCGAAGAGCGAGAGCGTGTTCACCGAGAAGCCGAACACGGGGAAGAGTATGAACGTCCCGATCAGGGAGACGGGTACGGCGAGAAGGGGGATCAGGGTCGGCCTCCAGCCCTGGAGGAACACGAACACGACCAGGATCACGAGCAGGAGCGCCTGCCAGAGCGTGTTTGAGATCTCCCTCATGCCCTCAGACACCGACTGCGTAGTGTCGAGGGCCACCTGGTAGTCGAGCCCCTGGGGGAAGCGCTGCTTTAGCCGCGCCATCGCCTTCTTCACCCCGTTGGCGCAGTCCAGTGCGTTGGACCCGGGGAGCTGGTAGACGGAGATGATCGCCGCGGGCTTGCCGTTCAGGCGGCCCATCACGTTGTAGACCTGGGAGCCCAGCTCCACACGGGCCACATCCCTGAGGCGGACGGCCGAGCCGTCGGGATTGGCGCGGATCACGACCGCCCCGAACTCCTCGGGTGTCGAGAGGCGCCCCTGCGCCCTGACCGAGTAGGTGAAGTCCTGGCCGGCGGGGGCGGGCTCGCCCCCGATCGTTCCAGCCGGGTTCACCGTGTTCTGGCTTTGGATGGCCTGCACCACCTCGCCGACCGTGATGTTGAGCTTCGCCAGCTGGTCCGGCTTCACCCAGTAGCGCATCGCGTACTGGCCGGCGCCGAACACCACGGCGCTCGCGATTCCCGGGATCCGGGTGAGCTGGTCGTTGATGTTGATGTAGGCGTAGTTCGCGAGGAACGTGCTGTCGAAGGAGTCTGTCGGGGAGTAGAGGCCCACGAGCATCAGGGGAGCCGTGAGCTGCTTCTGCACGGTGACGCCGAAGTTCGCGACGTCGGGCGGAAGCTGGGGGCCGGCCTGGGTCACCCGCATCTGGGTGAGGATCAGGTCGGTGTTCGGGTCCGTGGCGACGTCGAAGTTCGCGGTCAACCGCAGCGTGCCGTCGCTGCCGTTGATCGAGTACATGTAGTTCATGTTGTCGACGCCGCTAAGGAACTGCTCGACAGGCGTCGCCACCGACTGCTCGACCGTCTGGGCGTCGGCCCCCACGTAGCTGGTCGTGATGCGCGCTTCCGGCGGCACGATCTTTGGGAACTGCGCGATCGGCAGCGACACCAGTGAGACGGCGCCCACGACCACCGTGATGATCGCGATGACGATCGCGACGATGGGCCTGTTGATGAAGAACTTCGACACGGGGCGGCTATTTGGCGGAGGACTCGGGCTGGTAGGGCACCGGGTTGACCACGGTGTCCGGCCTAATCTTCTGCACGCCGTCCGCCACCACCCGGTCTCCGAGGTGGAGCCCGGACTCGACGACGATCCTCGAGCCGATGACGGCCCCGGTCTTAACCGTCACGATGTGCGTGTGGTTCGTCGCGTCGACGGTGGCGGCCTGGTAGGAGCCCTGGAGCTCGCTGAGCGAGCGAAGGGGGACCACAAGTGCCCCCTTCTCGACCCTGAGCACCGCGCGGACCCTCCCGTACTGGCCCGGCCTCAGGAGGCCGGTCGGGTTCGGGAACGTCGCGACCGCCCGCAGGGCCCCGGTGTTGCCCTCCACCTGGCTGTCGATCGCGTAGAAGCGGCCCTTGGCCGGGTAGGTCGTGCCGTCGGAAAGCACCAGCTCGAAATCCGCCCCGACCGCTATGTCGGGCGAGCCCGGGTTCCTCGCCCGCATCTCCAGGTAGTCCTGCTCGCCCACGGGGAAGTATGCCTTGATAGGGTCGACGTCGGAGACCGTCGTGAGGACGCCCGTGGACGGCCCCACCAGGTCGCCGATCTGGGCCCGGATCAGCCCCGCTATACCGTCGATCGGGGAGGTGATCCTCGTGAAGCTCAGGAGCAGCCTGGCCTGATCGACGCCGGCCTGCGCAGAGGCGACCTGGGCGGCCGCGGAGAGCCTGGCCTGGACGGCGTCGTCGAGCTCCTCCTGGCTCACCGCCTTGTCGCGCGCCAGGGGGGTGTAGCGCGCCACGTCCTGTTCGGCCTTACCCAGCTGGGCCCTGGCCTGGCCGAGGAGCCCCTCGGCTTGGGCGAGAGACGCCTCGAACGGCCTGGGGTCAATTTCGAAGAGGACGTCGCCTTTGCGGACCCGGGTACCCTCGCGGTAGTCCTGCTTCACAAGGTAGCCGGCGACCTGGGCGCGGATCTGGGCGTTCACGGCCCCGTCGAGCGAGCCGACCCATTCGCGAACGACCGGCACGTCGCGCTGCTCCACCGGGACGACCTGGACGTCGGCGACAGGCGGAGCGGAGGCCTGCTGCTTCTCGCACCCCGCGAGGGCCGCCAGGCCGAGGGCCCCTAGGCACGCAGAAACTCCCGCCCTGTTCCATTTGAACGGATGCATCGGAACGAATTAACCCAGGTGCAGCGCCGTTTCAAGCGCGCTGCGCCTAAAACGGAACCGCGCCCGCTTCGGGGGCGCTTACCAAGTGTCGGTGCGGAACGGGACCACGGGAAGGCCGTTGTCCCCGTAGAGGTTCGCCCAGGGGGCGTTCGTCCACGCGTAGCGCACGGCGACCGGCTCCGGAACGTCGGGGGAGGACACCTTCAGCGTGTCGGCCTCCACGACGCCTGCCGCAGGATAGAAGACCTTGTCCGAGCCGGCGACCTCAAGCGAGGTCACCCGGTCCCCGTGCACCGCCAGCTCGACGCAGTGCGCGAAGTGGACGCGTATCGCCTTTCCCTCGACGGCCGCCGCGGAGAAGACGGGCCCGGTGAAGTCCGGGGGCACGCCGTACACGTTGGCGCGGGCGACGAGCGCCAGGCGCCTGCCGACTTCCTGCTTGTTGCGGGGATGGATGTTGTCGGCGATACCGATGTCCGCCGTCACGGCCATGCCCGTGGCGGGCAGGGCGAGAGTCTGGGCCTGGGCCTCGCGCAGGAGCGCCCAGCCCCGGTCCTTGAGCTCATACTCGTTCCCAAAGTTGGCGAGCTGGACGAAGTAGAACGGCAGGTCCCCCTGGGCAAAACCCGTCCGCCACGACTTGATCATCGAGCCGAAGAGCTCCGCGTACTCGGAGGCATGGCCGACGTTCGACTCGCCCTGGTACCAGAGGAAGCCGCGGATGGCCGCCGGCTGGAGCGGGGCGATCATCCCGTTGAAGAGGCCGCCGGGCTTGTTGGGGGAGGTTTCCGAGGCGGGAAAGCCGGGCCAGGGAAGGTTGAAATCGACGTGCTTGGCCCTGGCCTCCTCCGACGCCTTCACCCACGCGGCCATGACTGCCGGGTGCTGGGCGACACGCTCGGGGGGCCACTCCGCGAGCGCCTTCTTCCAGCGGTCGTCGAGGGTGGATCCCAGCGAGGTCGAGGCCCGGGCCTGGTCGCTCATCCAGGACTCGACGGGAGTGCCTCCCCAGGAGCTCAGGATGATCCCCACGGGAACGCCCAGGGTTTTGTGGATGTCGCGCGCGAAGAAATAGCCCACGGCCGTGAAGTTGCCCACGGTCGCCGGGGAGGCGGGCACCCACCCGGTGGCCTTGACGCCGCGCTGGGGCTCGGAGGCGACTGTCTTCTCGACGGCAAATTGCCGGATCAGGGGAAACTTTGCCGTGGCGACCTCGGCCGCGAAGTTGTTCACGCGGTAGCCGTCGTTGCCCGCGTCGACCACGAACTCCATGTTGGACTGGCCGGAGCAAATCCAGACCTCCCCGACGACCACGTCGTGGAGCGTGACGCTCGACGAGCCCGCGACGACCAGGTCTGCGCTGTCGCCGGTCGACTTGAAGGGGCCGATGTTGACAAGCCACCGGCCGTCGGCGCCAGCCTTTGCGGTCTGCGTGGCGCCGTGGAAGGTGACCGTCACTGTCTCGCCCGGGGAGGCGGATCCCCAGACCGGGTCGGGCTTGTCGCACTGCAGGACAAGGTGGTCGCCGAAGAGTGGGGCCAGCTGGGGCTCCGCTTGGAGCATGCCGGTGGAGAGCGCCGCCGCGGCAGCGAGGCCCCTCGAGAGGCGGTTTGGTGTGCGGATCCACTCAGCGTTGCTTCTCATGGGGGGGTTGGGCTAGACGGTTGGGAAGCAAACCCATCATGAGCTCGCTTCGAATCACCGTCTGGGGAGAAAATGTCCACGAGCACAAAAGTGCCAAGGTCAAAAAGGTGTACCCGAACGGCATGCACGCCGCGATCGCGGCCGGACTGGTCCAGCACCTGCCGTCGGCGACCGTGACGACGGCGACCCTCCAGGAACCCGAGCACGGGCTGACGGCCGCCAGGCTCAGGGATACCGACGTCCTGTTCTGGTGGGGGCACATGGCCCACGATCAGGTCTCCGACGAGGTGGCGAGGCGGGTTCAGGCCAGGGTCCTCGAGGGCATGGGGCTCGTCGTGCTCCACTCGGGCCACTACTCCAAGGCCTTCAAGCTCCTGATGGGGACCACCTGCTCGCTGACGTGGCGGGAGGCGGACGAGCGCGAGCGTCTCTGGGTGTGCAACCCCGGTCACCCGATCGCGCGCGGCATAGACCGGTGCTTCGAGCTGCCGATGGAGGAGATGTACGGGGAGCCGTTCGGCGTCCCCGAACCCGAGGAGCAGGTCTTCATCTCCTGGTTCGAGGGCGGCGAAGTCTTCCGCAGCGGCTGCTGCTGGCACCGCGGAAACGGCAGCATCTTCTACTTCCGCCCGGGGCACGAGAGCTACCCGACCTACTACGACGAGAATGTGCGCCGCGTGCTCGCGAACGCGGCCGAGTGGGCCCGGCCCCGCGGCGCATGGGTTGACTCGTGCCCGAACGTGAAGGAGCCGCGGGAGCGGATCTCGGCCAAATAAGCCCGCGGCGCCCGACTGGCGCGCCGTCTTGGTTCGACCTGTTGACCGATTTGGTAGACTCCTTCCTCGCCGCCTTGCCCGACGACCCCAACATCATCTCGTTTGACTCCGTCACCGTCCGCTATGGGCGCGTCACGGCGCTCGAGGGCGTGTCGCTCGAGATCCCCTGCGGGAGCTCGACGGCGATCCTCGGGGCCAACGGGGCCGGCAAGAGCACCCTCCTGCGGTCCGTGATGGGCTGGCAGCACCTCTCCGCGGGCGAGATCCGGATCGGGGACGCCCATCCCCATCACGCACGGCCTAGGCTCGCGTACGTTCCCCAGCGCCATTCCGTCGACTGGGACTTCCCCATCACGGTGCGGGGCGTCGTGGAGCAGGGCAGGTACCCCTCACTTGGGATCTTCCGGAGGCTTTCCGCGAACGACCGGGGCCTCGTGGATGCGGCCCTTGATGAGCTCGGAATCGCCGACCTCGCCGGGCGTCAGATCCGCATGCTCTCCGGGGGTCAGCAGCAGCGGGTGTTCCTCGCCAGGGCCGTGGCCCAGGGCGGCGACATCTTCCTTTTGGACGAGCCGTTCACGGGCCTCGACCTCTTCGGGAGCGAGGAGTTGACGCACATCCTCCGGGGATGGGTCGCGCAGGGCCGCACCGTGCTGGCCGCCGTGCACGACCTCGGGGTCGCCCGGTCGTGCTTCGCGAGGGGCATCCTGCTGAAAACCCGACTGGTGGCCTCCGGGCCGATCGGGGACGTGCTTTCGCCCGCGAACATCGATACCGCCTACCGGGGCGGCCAGCACTGCGTCCATGACGGCCACGCGCACGGGGAGGCGGCCCCATGACCCTCCACGACCTGCTCCTGTCCCCGTTCGCCTACGCCTTCATGCGCCGCGCCCTCCTGTCGGCGGCGCTCCTCGGCGTCAGCGGGGGGCTCATCGGATGCGTCCTGGTGCTCCGGCGCCTGGCGCTGATGGGCGACGCGCTGTCCCACTCGCTCCTGCCCGGGGTCGCCGCGGCCTGGTACTTCTTCGGGACCAGCACGACGGCCCTCTTTTTCGGCGGGCTTGCGGCGGGGCTCCTCACGGCCCTCGGGAGCGCGCTCCTGAGCCGACTGACCCGGGTCAAGGAGGACGCCGCCTTCGGCTCCCTCTTCATCGTCTTCTTCGCCGCCGGCATCGCGCTCGTGAGCAAGCTTCCGTCGCGGGTCAACCTGACGGACTTCCTCTTCGGCAACGTCCTCGGCGTGAATCCGGGGGAGATCGGGCTCGCCGCGGCAGTCTGCGCGCTCACGGTTTTGGTCTTCGCCGTCTTCTACAGGAGCGTGCTCCTGGAGACCTTCGACCCGGTATTCCACCGCGCCTCGGGCGGGAGGGGCGGGCTTGTCCACATGGGCTTTCTCACGCTCACGGTGCTAAACCTCGTCGCCGCGATGCAGACCATGGGTATTGTGCTCGCCCTGGGGCTGTTCCTCCTGCCCGCAGTCAGCGCCTACCTCTGGTGCGACCGGTTCCGCTCGATGCTCCTCGTCTCGGTCGCCATCGCGGTCCTGAGCTCCGCCGTCGGCATCCTTGTGAGCTTCCACGCGGGGCTCGCGAGCGGGGCCTCGATTGTGCTCTGCCTGGGCGTCGTTTTCATCCTGTCTGCGCTCTTCAGCCCGCGCCACGGCGCGCTCGGGGCCCTCCGGTTCGGACGCGGACGCGCGCCTTCCCAATGAAGCGCCTGTTAGGCATCGCCCTCGCGCTAACCCTCGCCGCTGCTCCGGCTCCGGCTGAAGGCCTCCGGGGCCCGATCCGGGTGGCCGCGCTCAACACGGTGCTCACCGAGGTTGCCCGCGAGGTGGGCGGCGACCACGTCGAGGTCGCGGGCATCGTGCCCCCTGGCGTGGACCCGCACACGTTTTCCCCGTCGCCCGCCGACATCCGCGCCTTGGCCGACGCCGACCTGGTGCTCGCGTCGGGTATGGGCATGGAGTCGTACCTTGACCGGCTGGTCTCCAGCATCGGGCCGCGCGGCGTGGTCGTCCGGGTGGGCGACCGGCTGCCGGAGGGAATCGAGGTGGAGGGAGTCCGGGCGCGGACGGAGAAGGACCCCCACTGGTGGGGCAGCATCGCCAACGTCATCCTCGCGGCGGACCTGGTCCGAAGGGAGCTCGTCCGGATCGACCCGGCGCACGCGGAGGAGTTCGCCGCGAACACGGAGACCTACTGCGCGCGCCTCCGGGTGCTCGAGGCGTGGGTTTCCGCCGAGGTGGCTCGGCTTCCCGCGGCGCGACGCCAGCTGGTGACCTCCCACGACGCCTTCGGATACTTTGCCCGCGACTATGGCTTTGCGGTCCATTCCCTGAACGGTCTCTCGACGGAGAGCGAGGCCGATGCCCGCACGGTGGCGGCCCTGATCGGACTCATCAGGCGGGAGCGCGTCGGGGCCGTTTTTGCCGAGTCGAGCGTCGACCCGAGGCTCGTGGGTGACCTTGTCCGCGAGACCGGTGTCGCCCTCGGGGGTACGCTTTACGCCGACGGCCTCGGCCCCAAGGGGAGCGGCGCCGAGACCTACGAGGCGGCCTACCGGCACAACGTGTCGGCGATCGTTGCGGCCCTCGCCGGCCCTTAGGGCGCCGCGGTCAGCTCTCCGGGTCGTTTCCCTTCGGGAAGCTGAACTTCACGTCGGTGTAGGTGGTGCCCCGGATAGTGATCTCACGGAGGACCCCCTCGAAGGTCCCCGCGGCCTTCGCCACGCCGGCCGGGCCCTGGTAGAGCGCGGTGTCGCCCACGGTCTCTCCCGTCTCGGAATTGGGCACCGCCTTCAGGACGAGCGTCTCCTCTCTGCCACCCACGGTGGTGCGGATCTCGATCGAGGGCGCCTGGCACCGGACGAAGTTCTCCATCTCGCCGTCCAGCACGTAGACCTGGAGCAACCCGGACTCCCGGTCCAGGACGAGCTCGACGTGGTAGTCTTCGCGGCCGAGCTCGACCGGCGTGCCCATGTGCGGGGGGTGGTGCTGGTGGTGCCTTGTGACGGGCGGCGCGAAATCGGGCGCCTTAGAGCACGAGCAAAGCGCACCCATCAGGACGAGGCCGACGGCAGTGATCGCTGTTATTGGTCTTCCCATGATTCTGCCCCATGAAAGCACAGGCCGTCGTTTTCGGAAGCCCGCTGTTTCGCCTCTTTGCGCGCACGCGTCCCGGGCTTAACATTAACTTAATAGTGGGGGCCACGCATTTAACTAACGGGGCAGGCCGAACCAACGTAGAATTGCTGGCGGACGAAACCCATGCCGGCCTCCCTCGAAACCCCTCCTCCCGACCGCCAGGCGCTGTGGACCCCAAACGTGGCCGCGAGCCTCTCAGGGGTCTCCTGCTGCACGAACCTGCCGGAGCGCGAGGGGCTGATCCCGGCGATCGAGCAGGAATACCCACCGGGGTATCTCCTGGACGGCAGGTTTCTCCTGCATGAGGTCATCGGCAGGAGCATGATGGCCACCGTGTACCGGGCGACCGACACGGTCCTTTCGGGCCGGGTCGTGGCGGTCAAGGTCCCGCTGCTCCGCGTGGGAAGCGACCCGGCGCTCGTCGGCCGCTTCGAGCGCGAGGAGCGGATCGGACGGAGGGTGAGGGATCCGCTGCTGGTGGAGTTCATCCCTGTCGACGGCGCGAAGAGCAGGCCCTACCTCGTGATGGAGTACCTGGACGGATGCACGCTCGCCTACATCCTGCACCGGACCCGCATGCTCCCGGAGGGCGACGCCCTGCGGATTGCCTCAGTGATCGCCCGCGCGCTCGGCAGCCTGCACCGCCTCGGGTTCATCCACAGGGACCTGAAACCCGGCAACGTGATGATCTGCCGCGACGGGCGGCTCTGCCTCATGGACTTCGGGCTCGCCATTGAGAGCGACTCCCGTGCGGGCCTGTTCGGGACGCTGGTCCCGATCTTCGGCACGCCGGAGTACATGGCGCCGGAGCAGGTCCGGAACGCGGCGAATGACGAGCGCACCGACATCTACAGCCTGGGGGTCATCCTCTACCAGATGCTCACGGGCAGGATGCCTTTCCCCGGGGACGATCCCTGGGCATCGGCCCACATGCGCGTCTCGGGTGACCCCGAGGCGCCCAGGGCGGTGAACCCTTCGGTGTCAGGGCAGGCCGAGGAGATCGTGCTCCGTGCCATGCGGCGCGATCCCGACGATAGGTACCCGAGCGCCAAGGCCTTCGAGACCGACCTCGAAAACCCCTCCGGTGTTCATGTGACCGGGCTAAACCTGCGGCTTAAGGCGCCCCGCTGGCGCCTTAGCCTCCAGGGCACACCCGTCCTCGCTGGCGTGGTGATCGGCGTGGTGACCCTTCTCGCGATGGTGGGCCTATTCCTCCTGCTTATGCGACGCCGCTAGCGCCGGCTTCTCTCGCCACGCGGGGATCCGTCACTCTCGGGCGGGCACCTCGAGCGGGATGATGGCATGCCGCCTTAGCTCCACGCCCCGCAGGAAGGACACGATCGCCCGCTCGCCGATCAGGTCGCCCGTCAGCTGCTTGTGGAGCGCGTCCACGGCGGGGGTCGGCTCGCCGTCTATTCCGATGATAATGTCGCCCTCCAGTAGCCCCGCGCGCGAGGCCGGGCTCCCGGGCTCGATCCCCATCACAAGGACGCCGGTTTCCTGGCCGAGGCGGTGGTGGTGGACGAGCTTCCTGAGGAGCGGCACGTTCTGCCCGGAGACACCGATGTAGCTGCGCCGGATCCGCCCCTCCTTGATGAGCCAGCCGGCGACCCAGCGCGCGGTGTTGCTGGCGATGGCAAAGCAGATGCCCTGCGCCGGCCGGATGATCGCGGTGTTCACGCCGATCACCTCGGAGCGCGTGTTGACGAGCGGGCCCCCGGAGTTGCCGGGGTTGAGCGCCGCGTCGGTCTGCAGCACGTTGTCGATCAGCCGGCCCGATGCGCCCCGCAGGCTCCGGCCTAAGCCGCTCACGATCCCGGCGGTCACGGTCTGCTGGAAGCCCATGGGCGATCCGATCGCGATCGCGATCTGGCCGAGACGGACGGCGTTGCTGTCCGCGAGTTGGAGGTGGGAAATCTCGTCCGCGCTCACCCTTAGGACGGCCAGGTCGGAATCGGGGTCGTCGCCAATGAGGTCGGCGCCTAGCCGCCTGCCGTCGGCAAGGCTGACGCGCATTGCCGAGGCCCCGTGCACGACGTGGCTGTTGGTCAAAAGGTAGCCGTCGGGCGAGATGAAGAACCCCGAGCCCGAGCCGCCCGGCGACTTGCCGCCTGAGACCTCGATGTGGACCACGGCGGGATGGGCGGCCTCCACGGCGCCGGCCACGGCGCTCGAATAGGCGTCCAACAGGCCCAGGTCCGGATGCGCGGCCTCGTCGGCCTCTGAGATGAGCGATGCGATCATGGGGCAATGAGGCCCCATCGCCGTGGATTGCAAACCGTGTGCCCGGCTAGGGGGCCGTGCGCGTGCCCACGGGGATGTGGACCTCATAGCGCTTGGCGAACCAGGGGGTGAAGGGCCCGTTCCAGTAGACAGCGTAGGCCGGGCCCGCGGGCTCAATGCCTGGCTGGGTCCTGATCCAGGCCAGCAGCGTGTCGCGCGCCTTCTCGAAATGCGCCTGGTCGTAGCTCCCCCTGCCGCCCACGGATGCGACGCGGCGGGAGGGGACCTCCACGACCGTCACGCCCCCGGAGGCGCCGGTCACCTTCGGGAGCTCCGGGCCGGCCACCCAGAAGTACATGGCCGCGCTGTCGATCTGGGCCTCGACCGGGGTCGTCATCGCGATGTTGTGCGAGGAGATGTAGCGGAAGAGCGGCATGAAGAGACCGTTGGCGTCGGTGAAGTAGTTGCCGCGACCCTCGCTCTTAAGAAGGGTGCCCGCAGGGAGGGTCTTCAGCTCGCACACGCCGACATCGGTCTGGGGAAAGGCCTGTTGGGCGCACATGGGCAGGGTGGGGAGGAGGAAGAGAAGGAGAAACTTGGGGAAGGGCACTCGTCCCGACGCTACGCGGCAAAGCCCGCCTTGGCAATCGCGCCCGGCCGACGCCGGGGCGTGACAGGACGGGTCCCCTCTGGCAGGGTTTGGGGATCAGCACCGACCCCAAAGAACCCCTCGAGGAGAGACCCGCCCCGGGTGCCGTTTCGAAGGAAGGCGCGGCCCCGGCCGCCCCCGAGGCGCTAACGCCCGAGGAGCAGATGAGGCTCTTCGAGAAGGAGCTCAAGGAGAACGACTGGGGACACCAGCCCTGCTAGGGACCTCTGGCCAGCGCCTAGGCCGTGGACGCCGGCGCGCAGGGAAGGAACATCCGGAAGGTGCTGCCGGTGCCCGGGGAGCTCTCCACCTGCATCCATCCCTTGTGCATCTTCACGACGCCGTGCACGGAGGCCAGTCCCATGCCGTGGCTCCCGCTGGGCCCCTTTGTCGTGAAGAACGGCTCAAACATGTGCTCCATGACTTCCGGTGACATGCCCGTGCCGTTGTCCTGGACGCTCAGGCGGACGACGGGACCGGGCCTCGGCACGCCCTCGGGGTCTGGTGGGATCTCCCCGCCGCGGAGCACGGTCACCTCGATGATGAGGCAGCCGCCTTCCCTCATCGCGTCGCGCGCGTTCGCGCACAGGCTAAGGATCGAGTAGTCGACAAGGTCGCCATTTGCGACGACCACCGCCGGCTCCGAGCCCCCGGTCGTGTGGAGCTGGATCGAGTCCCCGATCAGGCGCTCGATCTCGGGGCGGAGCCGCTCCAGGCGCTCCCAAAGATTCACGGCGCGGCGGTCCGCGTGCTGCTGGGTGCCGAAGAGCCCGAGCTTGCGCGTCAGGTCCGCGGTCCTGCGCGCCTCC
>CAISPT010000025.1 GCA_903887455.1 uncultured Opitutaceae bacterium
AGGGCCAACGGCTCGCACGGGGCGCGCCTCGGCGGGTGCCTGTGGGGGGGTCATGGCGGGGCGGTTACTTGGCCTCCGGGGTGTCCGTCTTCGGCTTCTCGACCTTCACATCGGAGCCGTCCTTGAGAAGGCGGCTGATCGCGGCGTAAGTTCCGGAGACGACCTCCTCGCCGGCCTTGATTCCGGATTTCACCTCGATCGATGCGTTGTCCGCGATCCCTGTCTCGACGGTGCGCTGCTTCACCTTTGCGCCGTCGATCACGAAGACGACGCGGACGAGCTTCTCGCGCTCGTGCAGGGCGTTGGCCTTCTCGGCCTTCTCATCCTGCTCGTTGCCGGTGCGCTCCTGGGTGTCCTTGGCGTTCTTCTTCTGGAGCTCCTCGGCGGTGAGGCCGCCCAGGGCCCTCACCGTGACACTCTGGATCGGCACCGAGACGACATCCTTGGCGGTCTGGGTCTCGATGTCCGCGGTGGCGCTCATGCCCGGACGCAGGGCCAGGTCCTTGTCGGACACCCGGATCTTCACGATGAAATTGGTCACCTGGTCCGCGGAGGCGGTCGTCGCCTGGCCCGTGGCACCCGCGTTGTCCGCGGAAGCCCCGATCTCGCGCACGACACCGTTGAACTTGCGGTCGGGATAGGCGTCGATGCTGATCTTTACAGTGTTGCCCACCCTCACGTTGACGATGTCGTTCTCGTTCACCTTGACCCGGACCTCCATCTTACTGAGGTCGGCAACGCGCATGATTTCGGTGCCGGCGAAGGAGGTCGAGGCCTGCACGCGCTCGCCCACTTCCGAGGAGCGCGAGCTCACCGTGCCGTCCATCGGCGAGTAGATCTCGGTCTTGGAAAGGGAGTCCTTGGCCTGCTTGAGGAGGCCCTCGGCCTCGTCGACCTGGGCAAGGGCGGACTCGCGGTTCGCCTTGGCGCCATCAAAGGCCGTCTTGTAGCTGATGTAATCGAAGTCCGAGACGAGCTTCCTGTCGAAAAGGTCCTGGTACTTCTTAAGGTCGGCCTCGGCCTTGTTGAGCTGGACAAGGCTGTTGACGGCCGCGGAGCGCGCCGCGGCGACGGCTGCCGTCTGCTGGTCGACCTGGGCCGCGTAGAAATCAGCCTTAATTTTCACGATCACGTCGCCCTTCTTGACGACGGCGCCCTCGCGGTAGGGAAGAGAGATGATCTCGCCGAACACCTCGGGGGTGATCTTGACCTCAACCTCGGGCTGGATCTTGCCAGTGGCCGTCACCGTCTGGACGATCGTCTTCACGACGGCCTTCTCGGTTGTGACGGTGATGCCCTTGGCGGCACCCCTCTTCTTGACAACGGCCACAGACACAAGGACGACCAGGACCAGCGTCGCGCCGATCAGGTACCACTTGAGTTTGGACTTCTTCCTGGGTTTGGCGACCGAGGCGGCCGGGGCGGATCCGGAGGTTAGGGGGGCAGACATGGAGGTAGCATTCACGGGTAATTGATTGTGGGTCAAACGTTCAAGCCACCAACCCCCTCACTTGCCCCAAAAAAACAGCGTGGGAAGGCCGTGACCGGCCTCCCCACGCCAACACAACTAACAACGAGCAAGTGCCGACGAAACGGGCTCCCTGGAAAATGGAAACCCATTTGCGCCCAATGGATACCAGAACGCGATGAACCGCCGCCCCGATGGGATCGGGTGGACGGGATCGCGGGCGCTCCGAGGGTTGGCATGACCCCACAACACCCCCATCCCGGAAAAGTTACATCTATCTTTGATGAGCGGGCATCGGGAGGGATGGGCGGACCCCCCGGGACCACCCCCTAGCCACGGCGGTCGGCCGCGACCGGGACGGCCGCCCAGTTTGCCGGCCCGGAACGGCGGCCGGCCTCGACCGGGAGCGCCTTGGCCGAGGCGACCGGGGCCCCGCGCAGGTATTCGGAAATCGAATGGATATCCGTAGCCACGTCCGGGGGGATCCGGACCGGATCGGGCGAGAGCTGGGGGTCGATGGCCGAAAGGGCGCCGGCCGACCGGAAGAGGAGAACCGTGTGGCCCAATTTCCCGTAGGGCGTGTTCACGTAGTAGAAGAGGAGCTCGGGGGAGAGCGTTTCGGCACCCAGGGCCATCCTGCGGTTGAGCGCCAACAGGCTCTCCTCGACGCAGGCGTTGGGCGGGGCTTTGAGCCCGAGGGACTCCGCACCCAGCGGGTCGTCCACCCACGTCCAGGCTCCGGCGCCCGGCTCGATGGCGCGGAACAGCGGGCCCGGGTCGGCCTTGTCCCGTTCGAGCGTGCCCCGGGTTCGCGAAAGGCTCTCCGTCCCCTCCGCGTCGGTGTAGATCCAAAGGACTCCGGATAGCTCGAACACCAGGGCGTAGACGGTCTTGGGGTAGATGGCGTGGGCCCAGCGGCCGCGGGGGTGGCTGTTGTCGATCCGGGCGATCCGGGCCCACGTGTCGGGGGGCAGCATGGCCCGGGTCGCACGCGCGTCGCTGTAACCGTCCAGAATGGAGGCCTCCAGGCGGGGGCTGAGGGCGAGCAGGAGCAGGAAGGCGAGTTTCGGGGTCAAGGGGCGCATTGCCCCGTTAACCCCCGCCAGGTGGCCCGGGATTCGCGAATGCGACGGGCCGCCTCAACTTCGCGACGAAGCGCCCCCGGGGAGCGCCGCCGCCCTACTCCACCCTGCCAAGGAGCGACTTGATGCGGTCCTGGTAGCCGCGGCTCAGGCGGAGCTTGGTGCCGTCCTGAAGGACGACCGCGTACTCCCCCTCGAAGGACGGGCTCAGCTTCCTGAGGCGGTCGGAGTTCACGATCGTCGAGCGGTGGATGCGGATGAACCGGTTGGGGTCGAGGCGCTCCTCGAGCTTGGACATCGTGCCCCGCATGAGGTGGGCCCGGCCCGCGACATGGAACTTAACGTAGTCGCCCTCGGCCTCTATCCAGTCGATCTCGCTGGTCTTCAGGAAAATGATCTCGCCGGAGGATTTGACGAGTATCCGATCGCGGCTCTCGCCCTCGAGGTGTTCGATCAGCCGCTCGAGCTTCGTGTCGACGGCGTCGGTGCGCTTGCGCGCCACCAGATCGCGGGCCCGGCCAAGCGCGGCGCTGAAGCGCGCGTCGTCGTAGGGCTTCAGGAGGTAGTCGACCGCGTTGAACTCAAACGCGCGGAGCGCGTACTCGTCGTAGGCGGTGACGAACACGACGACCGGGGCGAGATCCGGCCCGACTCGGGAGAGGGTCTCGAATCCGTCGCAGCCGACCATCTGCACGTCGAGGAATACGAGGTCGGGGCGCAACCTGCGGATAAGGTCCGCCGCCTCGATACCGCCGGTCGCTTCGCCGACGATCTCAATACCTGACTCGCGCTCGAGCAGGTGCCTGATTCCGCGGCGGGCAAGGGGCTCGTCGTCGGCGATGAGGGTCCTGATCTGCGGATCGATGGCCGCTCTTCTCTGGGGTGTCATTTTTGGGAGGGAAGGTTGATCCTAACGGTGATTCCGCCGGCGGGGCCGCCCGAGATCGACATTCGGGCGCGATCGCCGTAAGTCTTTGCGAGGCGCTCCCTTGTGTTGGCCAGTCCTGTGCCCTCGACGACGCGCCGGTTGTCGGGCAGCCCCGGCCCGTCGTCGCGCACCTCCAGCAGCAGCATCCCGTCCTCGACGCTCCCGAGGATGTCAACTCGCCCCGCGCCGACCTTCGGCGCCACCCCGTGGAGGATCGCGTTCTCAACGATCGGCTGGAGGAGGAGCCACGGCACCGGGACGTCGAGCGCCGCCTCGTCGACGGAAATGCCGACGCTCAGCCGGTCGGGGAACCTGGCCTTCTGTATTTCGATGTAGCGCTCCAAGAAATCCATTTCCACACGCAGGGTCGTCTCGTTCCTGTGGTTGCCCTCAAGGGACATCCGCAGGAGAGAACCCAGACGGGCGATCAAAGTTACAGCCGTTTCGTTCTTCCCCTCCCTCGCGAGTGCCGCGATCGTGTTGAGCGTGTTGAAGAGGAAGTGGGGCTTGAGCTGCTCCCTGAGCGCCTTCAGCTCGGCCTCGATCAGGCGCGATTCGAGCTGCGCGGCGCGTATCTCCTGGTTCCTGTAGCGCTTCTGCAGCTCGGCTGCATAGCCGTAGGCGATCACGGCCCAGTAGTAGGCCATGTCCACGATGTTGTGCCCGTAGAAGCTCCGGAATGCTGTCCTCCAGTAGCCCCCGGGCTCAGGGCCGAAGAAATATGATATCGCCTCGATCCGGCCCAGGTAGAAGGTCGCCATGACGACGAAGCTGAAGGCCAAGTGATAGAGGATCCCGCCTATCCATCGCCCGGCGCTCAGGGGCACCTTCTCCCTGAGCATCAGGATGAACGGCGCAAGGCAGCCCCACATCGCGGCGCGGCCGAACTGCGGGATGGCGACCCCCACGAAGTCGCCCCAGCTCATCTCCGCCCTCATGTTGAAATAGACCTCGATCGAGAGGACCATGCCTAGGGCGGTCCAGACGGCTGTCGTCGCGGTGATCCTTAGCAGACGGTTTCGCATGGGGCGGATTGGTTCATTCCGCGGTGCGGCCCGCAGTATCAAGCCGATATCCTCTAAATTGCGACCAAGCGCCGGATTTTCGAGGCGAACCGCCGGCAGGATGCGCCGGATCCGCGGGGACTAGCCGCGCCGCTCGCGCTCAGCCCAAAGGGCCGCACCGACGATCCCGGCCTCGTTCAGGAACTCGGCGGGCACCACCCTGGCGCGTGTCTTCAGGTACTTGAAGAACTTGTCGTGCTTTGCGCTGATCCCGCCCCCGATCACTATCAATTCCGGCCAGAGGATCCCCTCCAGCGTTCCAAGGTAGCGGTTCAGCCGTTCGCCCCACCGCTTCCAGGAGAGATCCTTCCTATGCTTCACCGAGGCGGCGACGCGCTTCTCGGCGTCGCGCCCGTCCATCTGCAGGTGCCCGAGCTCGCAGGGGAAGAGCGCGCCCCTGAAGAAGAGGACAGAGCCGACCCCGGTGCCGAGGGTCA
Source organism: uncultured Opitutaceae bacterium (assembly GCA_903887455.1). GTDB lineage: Bacteria > Verrucomicrobiota > Verrucomicrobiia > Opitutales > Opitutaceae > Palsa-1447. Next base: position 4,980 of record CAISPT010000025.1, read on the forward strand.
GCATGAGGGCCTTGCCCCCGAAGTCGCGTCCGGCACCGAACCTCATCTCGGCCAGGCCGGCGGCCGCAGCGTCGTTGGTCAGCGCAACCCGAAGCCCGGTCGCCTTCTCGAAGAGCCTGATCCCGTCGCAGCCGACGAACTTCTTGTCCAGGTTGGCCGAGGTGAGGATTGTGCCGCCGTGGATCACGCCCGGGAAGCCGATCCCGACCGGACCCCGCCACCTGAAGTGGGCTGCAATCATCGCGGTGGCGTCGGCCATCTCTCCCGGGGAGAGCAGGAGCGGCGTCTCTATCTTGAAGCGGCCGGCGAGGAGCCTGCCCGTGGCCGCGTCCACCGGGGCCCCCTTGATCGCCGATCCCCCGATGTCGATGCCGAGTACCTTCATGGGGAAGCAGGAAGACAGTACGGGGCCGGCATTTCAATGCCGTGATTGGGCGCGCCGACGCCCCTTGACGAAGGCCCCTCGCCCGGATGCTCTTTGCCCCATGAAAGTCACCTACTACCTGGAGGTCCTCTCATCGTGGTGCAACTGGGTGGAGCCGGTCTGGGCGGAGCTAAAGAAGCGCTACGAGGGTCGGGCCGAGTTCGAGTGGCGAATCGCCCTCATGAGACAGGAGGACTTCCCGGTGTCGCGTAACCAGTGCGACTGGTTCTACCGGCGGAGCGGCGGCACTGTCATGCGCTCCCCTACGATGCTCAATTCGGGATGGTTCGAGGAGGGCCGCAAGGACGCATTCCAGAACCCGAGCCTTGTCGCCGAGGCCTGCAAGGACTTTGGCTTCTCCGACGACCGGGTGCGCCTTGCGATCTCGCGGGCCGCTCTCGTGGACGGGCGAAAGGTCGGACGGATCGAGGAGGCCGTGGCCGCGGCGGCCAAAGCGAGCGGCGTGCCGGCACGGAAGATACGGGCGAGGGCCGAGTCAGCGGCCGTCAGGGCTCGGGTGGCCGGCAGCACAGCGGACTTCATGTCCCACCGGATCTCCCAGCGGCCCGCCTTCATCCTCGAGGACGCTATCGGCGACAAGGCCGTGTTCTCGGGACTCGTGCGCATCGAGCCGCTGGCGGCCGCCATGGACGCCATGCTTGCGGACACGGCGGCCTACGCCTCCCACGCCGCGCACCACGGCCCGGTGCCCCCGCGCTAAAGCCCCCCTTACCCATGCAATTCGCTAACCTCGGCGGGACAGGGCTCAAGGTCTCGAGGATCTGCCTCGGGACGATGACCTACGGCAGCAGCAAGTGGCGGCCCTGGGTCCTCGACGAGGACCGGAGCCGGCCCTTCATCAAGCGGGCCCTGGAACTCGGGATAAACTTCTTCGATACGGCGGACATGTACTCGCTGGGAGCCAGCGAGGAGGTCCTAGGCAGGGCGCTGCGGGACTTCGGGCCCAGCCGCGATCGGGTCGTGATCGCCACCAAGGTCTTCAACGCGATGGGCGACGACCCCAACCAGCGGGGCCTCTCGCGCAAGCATATCCGCCACGCGATCGACGACAGCCTCCGTCGCCTCGGGACCGACTACGTGGACCTCTACCAGATCCACCGCTTCGACCCGCTGACACCGGTGGAGGAGACGATGGAGGCGCTCAGCGACCTGGTGAAGGCCGGCAAGGTCCTCTACCTCGGCGCCTCGTCGATGTTCGCCTGGCAGCTCTCGAAGATGATCCACGCGAGCGAGTCGAAGGGCTGGGCGGCCTTTGTGACGATGCAGAACCACTACAACCTGCTCTACCGCGAGGAGGAGAGGGAGATGGTCCCGTACTGTGCGGAGAGGAAGATCGGGCTCTTGCCCTGGAGCCCGCTTGCCCGCGGTGTCCTCGCACGGAGGCTCGAGGCCTCCACGGCCCGCGCAGGGTCCGACGACTACGCCCGGCACCTCTACGGGGCCGAGCTCTCCGGGCCCGACCGCGCGATCCATGCCGCCGTGCACCGGATCGCCGCCGCCCGAGGCGCGTCCCCGGCACAGGTGGCCCTCGCGTGGCTTTCCAGCCGGCGCGGCGTCGTCGCTCCCATCGTGGGCGCCTCAAAGGAGGGCCAGCTTGAGGACGCGGTCGCCTCGCTTTCCATCACGCTGAGCGCCGCGGAGGTCGCTGAGCTCGAGGCGCCCTATGTGCCCCGCGCCGTGGCCGGCCACCAATGACGACCTCCCTGAGATTCGTTGGGGCGATGGCGCTCCTCGCCTCGCTGATCGCGGCATCCCCGCTCGGGGCCGCGACCGGGGCTGTGTTCGAGGACCTGAACGGCAACGGGGTGCGCGACCCCGGGGAACCCGGAATCCCTGGCGTGGAGGTGTCCAACGGGGAAGAGGTCGTGCTGACCGACGCCTCCGGGTCCTACTGGATCGCCGACCGGGCGAAGGGGTTCGTCTTTGTCATCAAGCCCAGGGGATGGGCCTCGCCCGCCGGCGCCGGCGGCCTGCCGAAGTTCTATGCGCCCGCCGGCGGCCCGGCCGATTTCCCCCTTCGGAGGACCGAGGAGCCGGACCGCCTGAGGGCCATGGTCCTCACCGATCCCCAGCCTAGCTCCCCAACCGAGGTCGACTACCTGTCGCGGGGGCTTTTCGAGCGTCTGGGCCGGAGGACGGACCTGCAGTTCGGGGTCACGCTGGGCGACGTGGTCTACGACCGCCAGGACCTCTTCGGCGCCGTGAACGCGGTGTTGGGCCATGCGGGGATCCCCTGGCATGCGCTGCCGGGAAACCACGACCTTTCTCTCGGGACGCCGGACGAGGCGTCAGCGGTCGCGGCCTTCGAGCGGGAGTACGGGCCCTCGACCTACGCCTTCCACGTGGGGCCCGCGCTGTTCATCGCGCTCGACGACGTGCGCCCGCTCGGCGGGCCCCGCTACACCGGGGGCCTCACGCAGGAGCAGTTCGCTTTTATCGGAAACGTGCTGCGTGGATCGGCCGACGGCGAATGGGTGGTAGTGATGATGCACATCCCGCTGTTCTCGCCTGACCCGTCCGGGGCGGAGGCGTTCCGCTCGGCCGACAGGCTCCGTCTTTTCAGCCTCCTTAAGGCACGCAGCCGCGCGCTCATCCTCTCCGGCCACACCCACTACCAACGGCACGTGTTCCACGGCAAGGACGACGGATGGGAGGGCAGGCTGCCACTCCACGAGTACAACGCCGCCGCCGCATCGGGCGGATTCTGGGGCGGCCCCAGGGACGCGGAAGGGATCCCCGCAGCGACGATGTGGGACGGGGCGCCGCCCGGGTACGCGGTCCTGCGCCTGGATGGCGACACGGCAACCATGGATTATTTCCCCGCCAGGCTTCCGGCCGGCGACCAGCTTTCCGTTCACGCACCCCGGGCCGTGGCGCCGCGCCAAGGTTACGTCTCCTTCTACGCGAACGTGTTCAACGGGCACGACGGCTGGACGGTGGAGGCCCGGGTGGACGACCGCGCGTGGGGACCGATGAGGCGGATCCTCGGCTGGGACCCCACCTACGCCGAGGCGTTCCTGGCCCAGGACACGGCCGCCCGGCCGGCAACCGGCCCGAGGCTCCCCGATCCTGTCATCTGCTACCATCTCTGGCGCGGAATGCTCCCGGCCGACCTGCCGGTAGGCGGGCACGTGCTCCAGGTGAGGGCGACCGATCCCTCGGGCGCGCCGCACGTGGCCGAGGCCGCCTTCCAGGTCGCCCAGCCCTGATCCGGCCCGTTAGTCCGGTACATGTTTTTGCGTACGAATTCGAAATGACGGCCCGCGGAAAGCCCGTTTCATCGCGGGCGTCGTTATTGGTAATTCGACAGTCCCGCGTTCGGCGCCGCGCCGCCTTTCCCTAGCGATTGCGCTATTGGGGGCGGCGGCGCCTTGGTGCGCCCCGGTGTCGGGGGCGCCGGCCGGCGTCCCGCCTATGCGGGTCTTCACCTCGCGCGACACGGGCGTGGTGACGATGGCCTGGTCGGCCGCTCAGGACGCCCGAGGGGTCCTCCATTTCGGCTGCAACACGATGATCACGTTCGACGGGGACCGCTGGCGCGCCGAGGCGATGGAATCCACCTACTTGGTCCGCGGCCTCGACGTGGGCCCGAACGGGCGCATATGGGCGGCCGGCGTGAACGAGGTCGGCTGGTTCGAGCCCGGGGAGGCTCCCCGGTACCATTCGTTGGTGGACAGGCTCCCAGGTGGCGCGGGTGAGCTCGGCGACGTGTGGCGCGCCTATGCCCTCAGCGATGAGACGGCTCTCTTCGTCGCCCGCGAGCAGGTCCTCCACTGGGACGGGACCCGCTTCCAGCGCTGGTCCTATCCCGGCAGGCACCTGCTCTGGTCGACCCGCACCCGGGGCGGGGTCTACGTGCACTATCCCCCCGTGGGGCTGATCCGGTTCGAGGAGGCAGGGCCGAGGGTCGTGGCCCCGGCCGCTGCTCTCGGGGACGCCGAGGTCCGATGGCTGGACGACTCGGGCCCGCGGTGGCTTCTCCTCACCTCTGCGGGCTTCAGGACCCTCGCTGGGGGCCGAAGCACCCCTCTGGACACGGACGCCTCCACGTTTGCACGCACGTATACCCCGACCTCCGTGGCCCGGCTTTCCGACGCGAGCCTGGCGATCGGGACACTTCAGGGAGGGATCGCCGTCGTGGCCGCGGATGCCGGCGCCGTCAGGCGCGTGATCAACGCCTCCTCGGGGCTTCCCGCCAACCAGGTCTACTCGCTCCTCGCCGACCGAGACGGCGCGCTCTGGGCCACGGGCCCGTCGTTCATCGCGCGGATTGCCATCGGGTCAGGGCTCGAGGTCTACGACCCCAACCGCGGGTACCCGGCCGGCGGGTGCGACCACCTGGAGGAGTTTGACGGCTCGGTCCTCGCGGCCTCCCACAGCGACGTGCTGGCGCTCCGCGCGGACCCCTCAGAACAGGGCGCCGGGCGATTTGCTCCGGTCGGCATCACAAGCAGCCGGCTCTACGGGCTACTTTCGACCCCTTCGGGCCTCGCAGTGGCGCACGTCCACGGGCTCGGGATCTGGGGACCAACGGGGCTACGGCCGCTGGACCCGGCGGGAGACGTCGTCTTCCGGGCCAGCTCCTCGGTGTCGAGGCCGGGGGCGATCCTCGCGTCGCACTTCGACAGGGTGGTCGCGCTCGACCCGGCGCGGGGAACGGCGGAGACCGTCGCCTCGGGGCTGCCGGACTATGGCGACACGGTGGTGGACGAGCCCACGGGGCGGATTTGGATCGGAACGCCGGCGCGCGGGTTGTTCGTCGCCGGCCCGGGCGGCACGGCCGCACGTCCGGCCAGGGGCGACTTTGGGCCCGTGCCGAAGTCGGGCCCGGTGCTCCTGAGCCGCTCCGCCGGCTCGGTCATCGCGCTCGCCAAGGGCGAGGCGTTCCACTTGGACGCCAGGACGGGCGCCTTCGTCCCGATCGCCGGATTTCCCGCAGGCAGCCCCCTCGCGCTTTCCAATCCCGACTCGCGAGGGAACGTCTGGGCGGCGATCGACCCGGCCGAGGGCTCGCGCTCGGCCGCGCTTCTGCGGATATCTCCTGCCGGGGGCGGCTACGCCTGGTCGCCCTGCTCGCTCGAGGGCATCTCCGCGGTCGGGACGCCGCTGTGCCTGCGGGTGATCGGCGACGAGCTTTGGATCTCGGGCACCGAGGCCCTCCTTCGTGCGCGACCCTCCGCGCTCCTCGGGAGCGCCAGGCCCCATGCGCCGAGGCTCAGGGCCTCGCTGCGGGGCTCGCCCGACGGGGCCGCGCCGGCTGGGACCCCGCTCGTCGTCCCATTCTCGTCCCGGGGCGTCCACATCGAGGCGAGCTCGCTCGCCTACGGTGCGCGGGAGACCGAGCGCTTCCAGACCATGCTCGGCGGGGCGGAGGAGCAGTGGTCGCCGCCGTCCCTGTCTTCGGAGTGGGACCTCACTGGGCTCAGGGAGGGCCGCTATCTTTTCAAGGCGAGGCTCGTGACCGATTCCGGCGCCGTGGGCGAGGAGGCTGCAATGCCCCTTCAGGTTCTTCCACCGTGGTGGAGGAGCACGGCGGCGCGCAGCGCGTCGATCTCCGCCGTGCTGATCGGCTTTCTCGGATTCCTAAGGATCAGGACCCGCGCCCTTCAGCGCCGGGCCCGGGAGCTCGAGCGGATGGTGGCCGAGCGCACCCGGGAGCTCGAGGCGGCGAACGCCGCCAAGAGCGAGTTCGTCGCCAACATGAGCCACGAGATCCGGAACCCTATGGGAGGGATCCTCGCCTCGGCGCTCGAGCTCTCACGGGAGCCGCTGGAGCCGCGCCAGCAGGAGCTCGTGACCACCGTTCGCGGCTGCGCCACCTTTCTCTCCTCGCTCGTTGAGGATGTGCTCGACTTCGCGGCGGTGGAGGCAGGCGCCTACAGGGTCTGCCACCTCCCCTACCGACCGACCGAGGTGCTCTCAAACGTTCTGGCCATGATCGAGCCAAGGGCGGCCGGGGTGAGGCTCGACGCGTCAACCGACCCGGAACTTCCCCCTCGGCTCCTGGGCGACCCGGCGCGGATACAGCAGGTGCTCGTCAACTTCATGGTTAACGCCGTCAAGTACGGCGGCAGGACAGTCGGCATTTCCGCACGTGCCGACAGGGCGGAGGTCGTGTACACCGTGGTGGACGACGGGGTCGGCGTGCCGCCGGGCGAGCGGGGCAACCTCTTCATCCGCTTCTCGCGGATCAAGGCCGCCCGCACGGCGGCCGTGCCCGGAACGGGCCTCGGGCTGGCCGTCTGCCGAATGCTCGCGGAGCGCATGGGGGGATCTGTCGGCCACACGCCCGCGGCCGTCAGGGGTTCCGCGTTCTGGCTGCGCCTGCCGCTCGAGGAGCCCCGGGGCGATCCCCCGGCCCCCCGGGGGTCCGGCCGTGTGCTCGTGGTCGAGGACATGCCCTACAACGCGAGAGCGCTCGGCATTATCCTCGCGGACATGGGCTTCGAGGTCGAATTCGCCGGCGACGGTCCGGAGGCCCTCGATCGAATGAATCGTGGCTCCTACCGGGTCGTGTTTCTCGACTGCGACCTGCCCCGCCTGGGCGGGGTCGAGGTGGCGCGCCGGTTCAGGGAAGGCGAGGATCCCGCGCTTCGTACCCTGATCGTGGCGACGACGGCCGACTCGGGAACCGAGGGCGCCGCCCTGTGCGCGGCCGCGGGAATCGACGGGCGGATCACCAAGCCGATCACTCCGGCCGCCGTCGAATCCTTCCTGGCGACCAAGGGGCTCGTCTCGCCCGCGGGAACCCACGCCCCGGGCCCGACAGAGCGTCCAAGCGACGGCGGACCGGACCTGTCCCTCGTCCTAATGCCGGCCGGGAAGTCGCCGGTGGCGCGGAGCCGCGAGCTCGGCAGATACATCGAGGCGCTGGAGGACGCGCTAGGCTCAGCCGACCGCGCCCGTACACTGCGCGAAAGGGCCGGGGTGGCGTCGGCCGCCCACCGCGTGCTTTCGCTCGCCCGAATCGTCGGGGCAGAGGGGCTCGCGGGACGGGCCGCCGACATCCAGGAGTTCTGCGCGGTCTACACCGAGGAGGAGCTGACCTCGGAGCTAGCGGAGCTCCGCGGGCAGGCGGCGGACCTGAAGTCCGCGCTGGCGGAAGCCGCCAGGGCGGAGGGAATCACTCCGGCTTGGGCTTCTTGAACTCCTTGTGCGACTTCTTCTCGAAGTCGAACAGGTCATTCACCTGCGCCTCGGCGGCCGCGTTGTTGCCGGCCCCGAGGGCCGCCTGAAGCTTGGTGAGCCGGTCCTGGAGCTCCTTGATCCCGTCCTTGAAGTGCTGGATGAAGGCCGGGCGCTGGTCCTCGGGGAGGTCGGCGGCCTTCGCGGGCGTGAGCGTTGCGGCATCCTTGGCGCCGTCGATCATGGCAGCCACCAGCTCGAGGGAGGAGGCGTTCTGGGCCGGGTCGGAGACCTGCTTGCGCAGCTTTCTGAAGGCCTTGCCCACCTTGTCCATCCTGGTCTCGAGGTCGGTCTTCTTCTCCTCGGCGGGGCCCCCGGGGCCCGGGGGCGGGCCGTCGGCGGCACGGATCGAGGCTGAAACGACCGTTAGGGCGAGGAGCAGCGCAAGCGCGCGGGCGAGGTTCTTCATGGGCGTCATGGGGAGGTTGGCGTTAAACGACGGGGCAGGAATCAACGCACAGACGGCTTGATCGGCAAATGGTTTCGGGCGTGGGGCTTCTTTTCCTCGCCCGTGGAGCTGAGCCCATGGATCAAGATCGCGGCGGCGGCCGACACGTTCAGGGACTCCACCCCCCCGCTGCCGGGTATCGTGACGAGCCGGGTGCAGGCCGACTGCACCGAGGGGGCGAGACCGTGCTCCTCATTTCCCAACACCAAGGCCCATGGGCCGCCCGCCTTAGGAGCCTTGACGCCGCCGCCGCCCCTGGTGGCGGCGCCCACGACGTCGAAACCCGACGCGGAGAGAGAACGGAGGAAGGTGGGGATCGCTGGGGTGGTGCAGATCTCCACGGCGTCCATGCCGCCTTCGGCCACCCGGTACGCCGCGGCGCCGGGCCGGGCCGAGCCGGGCTCGGCGGAGATTACAATTCGCGGAACTCCGAAGTAGGCGGCCGTCCTGACGACGGCCCCGAGGTTGTGCGCGTTGCCGATTCGGTCCAGGACCACGAGGTTCTCACCCCTGGCCCCCCAGACCGCCACATCCGCCGAGGTCGGCGCAGGTGGAGGCGTGTCTTCGACCACGGCGACGATGCCCCCGTGGTGGACGCTCGTCGCGATCTTCTCGAGCTCGGCCGGCTCGACGCACCGGTAGACCTTCCGGGCGGCGGCCATGCTGCGGCACATGGCGCCCACCTTCTTCGAGGTGGGCAGGTCAAAGAAGAGGCGGACGATCGAGGAGGGATCCCGCTGGAAGCGGGCCCTCACGGCCGCGAGCCCGCAGATGGTGATCTCGCTGTCCCTCATGCCCTGGTCAGGCCCGTCACGGTGAATTCCTCGCGGTCATGGTAGAGATGAACGACGCGTACCGACTCCGCATGCAAGGAAAAGGGGGAGCCGGGCCCGCGAAGCTCCCCGAGGAGGGCTATGGGATCGACCCGGCCGAACTTGAGGTTCACGACGAACCTCCGGCACCAGCGGCCCGAAAGCCAGGGGCGGGCGATCGACTCGACGACCTTGTGCGGGTCCTCGAGCATGTCGCAGAACATCCAGTCGTAGGTCGCCTCGCGTCCGGGGCTGAACCCGAAGGCGTCGTCGGTGCGGTGGTCTATAAGCGGATGGCCCGCGGCCCCGCCTTTCAGGGGGCCGTTGTCCACCGCCACCACCCGAGCGCCCCGCTTCGCGGCGCTGTAGCTCCATCCCCCGGGGGCCGCCCCGAGGTCGCAGACCGTCTCCCCTTGGACGGGCTCCGCGCCGAGGATGCCGTAGGCTTCCTCGACCTTGAGGTACGAACGCGACGGCGCCGCATCGTCGTCGGCCATGCGGCAGGGGCCGTTCATGTGGGCGGTGCGGGCGACCTGGGCCGCGCCGAAGTCCGTGAACCAGACAAAGAGTCCGCGGGCCGGGCCCACGCGGGGCCTCTCCTGGGAGGCGAGGCGAGCGACCCTGCCCATCTTCTTTCGCAGGAGCTCGTGGAAAGCCGCCTCGACGGAGGCCATGCGCCGGCCGAGGCCTGTCTGGTCGAGGGCGCCCGCGAACAGGCACGGCCATCGCTCCTCTAGCCGCTCGCCCCTGAGGCCCTCGGAGAACTGCTCCATTATCCTCTGGGCGATCTCGTTGACGCCGGTCCCCGAGACGCCGACCGGATCCTCGAGCACGGCGTGGGCGAAGGTCGCGCGCCTGAGCCCGGGGTCGCCCGACGTCAGGAGCACCCAGCCCGGCCCGCTGGACGACGCATCGAGGCCAAGGACCTTCACCTCGCGGACAAGGAGGTTCTCAAATCCGGATTGGCAGACCACGAGGGCCGCGTTGGTGGACATGCGCCCTCACGTAATCCGAGGCCCCCTCCGCGTTCAAAGCAAAAGGTCGGCCCCGGTGCCGGGGATGAATTGCAATGCCGCGCCCCAAGCGCGTAGCTATCGGCCGAAATGCGCGTTCTTTTGGCCTTCGACAAGTTCAAGGACTCGGTCACCGCGG
>CAISPT010000026.1 GCA_903887455.1 uncultured Opitutaceae bacterium
AGGGTAAGGACCTTGCCGAGGGGGGTTGCCCCGCCCACGACGGTCCTGTCGGTCTCCCAGTTGCGGAGAACGATCTTCCCGGGGACAAAGAGCCCCTCCAGGACATAGGAGCGCCTGAGTGCGGCGGCCGGCATCCGGGAGTAGGAATTGAGGTCGTGGGTGGCGATGTGTTCCATGGAGGGAATGGGTTTGCGGGAAGGGGCACCGCCAGGGGGGCCCGCCCGCCCAGGGGCGCTTCCACGAGGAACGGATCAAACCGGCTCATGATCAACGGCAAAAGCCATGGCCAATGACTTGTGTTTTCCGTTAGTGGCGGCGAGCTTTCGGCCCATGGCACGCCGCGGCCCCCGATCTATCGACGACCCGACAGACCGCCTCCCTAAGGCTTCCCTCAACCGGGAGAGCGTTCGGGAGATGCTTGCCTTCGCCAGCTACGTGGCTCCCTACCGCAGGCGGTTCCTCGCCGGTCTGGCCACCCTGTTCTTCAGCGCCGCCTGCGGCCTGGTCTTCCCCCTGCTTGCCGGCGCCCTGATCGACGCGGCCATGCGCCCGGGAGGCGCGGTGCTGCCGGTGGTGGGCCCGATCAGCCTGAATGGTCTCGCCCTCGTGCTGCTCTGCTCGGTGACCCTGCAGGCGATGGCCTCTTTCAACAGCTCCCTTTCCTTCAACCGCGTAGGCCAGAGCGCCCTGGCCGACCTGAGGGGCGACACCTATCGCCGCCTGATCGGCATGCCGATGGCCTTCTTCGGCCAGCGCCGGGTCGGCGAGCTCACGAGCCGGGTCTCGACCGACATCGCCCAGCTTGAGGGCGCCCTGATCGACGCCCTGCCCCAGATGTGCCGCCAGACCGTGTTTCTGTTGGGCGGGGTGACCATGATCGCGGTGACCTCGGGCAAGCTGACGCTCGTCATGCTGTGCACCCTCCCCGTCCTGATCGCCGCCGCTATCTTCTTTGGGAGGCGACTGCGCCGTTACGCGAGGGAAACGCAGGACCGCCTTGCCGAGACCAACACGATTGTGGAGGAGACCTTCCAGGCCATAGCGAGCGTGAAGGCCTTTGCGAACGAGGACTTCGAGCTGAAGCGCTACTCGACCGCGAACAGGCGGGTGCTCGAGGCGGCTTTCAACACCGCCCGGTGGCGCGCGGTCTTTGTCGCCTTCTTCATCATCGCCCTCTTCGGCGGCATCGTGATCGTGCTCTGGTTCGGGGCCGGCCAGTTGCGGGCCGGCGAGATCACCGCGGGCGAACTCACGCGCTTTGTCCTGTACACGACGTTCGTCGCTGGAGCCATGGGGCAGTCGGCCGAGCTCTTCAGCCAGGTGCAGAAGACCGTCGGCGCGAGCCAGCGGGTGAGGGAGCTCCTGCGTGAGCCGGTCGAGGAGGGGCTGGACCCCGAGCACCCCTCCGACCACGAACCTGCCTTCCCCCGCCTGAAGGGCGAGGTCTCATTCAAGGACGTGAGCTTCCGCTACCCCTCCCGGCCCGAGGTTCCCGTCCTTAGCTCCGTCAACCTGGACGCCCGCGCCGGGGAGCGGATCGCGCTCGTTGGACCGAGCGGTGCGGGAAAGTCGACGATCACCGCGCTCCTCCTTCGGTTCTACGAGCCCGAGTCCGGACGGGTCGTTATCGACGGGCGCGACGCAAGCGACTACCCGTTGCGCTGGCTACGTGGGCAGATGGCCATCGTTCCCCAGGACGTGCTTCTGTTCGGGGGAACGATCGCGGAGAACATCGTCTACGGGCGCCCGGGCGCAGGAGACGACGAGGTGCGCAACGCCGCCCGGCTCGCCAACGCCGACGATTTCATCCGGGCGTTCCCTGAGGGCTACTCCACGATAGTGGGGGACCGGGGAATCAAGCTCTCCGGGGGCCAGAGGCAGCGAATCGCGATCGCTAGGGCGATCCTCAAGAATCCCGCAATCCTGATCCTCGACGAGGCCACAAACTCCCTCGACAGCGAGAGCGAGCAGCTCGTGCAGACGGCCCTCGACCGCCTGATGCAAGGACGCACGAGCTTCATCATCGCCCACCGCCTCGCCACGGTCCGCGACGCGGACAAAATCGCGGTGATCGAAGGGGGGCGCGTGGTGGAGCTCGGGACCCACGACGAGCTGAACGCCAAGGCGGACGGCCTGTACCGGCGGCTCAGCTCGCTTCAGTTCGGCGAGTCCGAGCTGCCCCGCGACGGCGGGCTCTTCCGCGCCCCCGCGTAGGCGCGCCTGACAGGATCCGCGCATTGAAACCCTAAATATGCGCAGCTAAATTGCGGGGAGTGTAGGACATTGGTTCAGTCTAGAAACGCTGGTTCACAAACCCCATGAACATAGCCCTGATCGGCCCTTCCGGTGTCGGAAAGGGTACGCACGTGGCGAGCCTCGCGGCGCGCTACGGCCTACGCCACGTCGCCACCGGCGACCTGTTCCGCACCAACCTGCAGGATCACACGCCCCTTGGTGTGCTTGCGCGAAAATATATGGAGGCGGGCGCCCTGGTCCCCGACGAAGTCGTGGACTCCATGATCGAAGCCTGGGCCGAGGCCCTGGACTACGAGGACGGGACCCTCTTCGACGGGTTTCCGCGTACCCCGTGCCAGGCCGATTTCCTAGACGACATGCTCCACCGCCAAGGCCGGAAGCTGGACGCGGTAATCTACCTGCGGGTTTCCGACGACGAGGTGGTGTCCCGCATGTCCGGCCGCCTGATCTGCAGGCGGTGCCAAACGCCCTACCATACCCGCTTCAATCCGCCCCGAATGAGCGGGATGTGCGACGTGTGCGGAAGGCCCCTCTACCACCGCACTGACGACTCGGAGGAGATGGCCCACCGGCGCCTGCGGGTTTTCCACCGGGCAACCGAGCCGCTCCTTGAGCGCTATGCTACCGACGGCAAGCTGATCATCGTATCAGGCGAAGGAACCGTGAGCGAGGTGGACGCTCGCCTCGTCGAGGCGTTGGACCATGTCTCCGTCGAGCGGGGAAAGTTTCTCGGCCGCGACGAGTACGGAATCCTCTTTGCGCAGCAGGCGCGACTCACCCGTCCGCCCGCGGTCGGGCTCGACCTCGTCCTGCTTGGCGGACCCGGATCGGGCAAGGGCACTCAGGCCGAACAGCTGGCCTCGCGGCTGCACCTCCCCCACATCTCCACCGGCGACCTCTTCCGGGAGAACCTCAAGCAGTGCACCGAGCTCGGCATCCTCGCCAAGGGCTACATGGACCGCGGCGAGCTCGTGCCCGACGACGTCACCGACCACATGGTCGAGCAGCGGCTCGGACGGGCGGACGTGCGCGAGGGGTTCATCCTGGACGGCTACCCGAGGACGCTCGCGCAGGCCGTCGCCCTGGACGAGATCCTGGCCCGGCTCGGCCGGCGCATCACCGGAGCCCTCAACATCGACGTCCCAGACTCCTCGATCATCGACCGGCTCTCGGCGCGCCTGATCTGCCGCTCCTGCCAGGCCCCCTACCACCTGAGGTTCCACGCGCCGAAGCGGGCCGGTGTCTGCGACACCTGCGGGGGCGAGCTCTACCGGAGGTCGGACGACAACCCGGGCACGATAAGGGCCCGGCTGGCGACATTCCACCGTCAGGCGGAGCCTCTGCTTCACTATTACCGCGAATGGGGGGTGCTGCGCGATATTCAGGGCGACGACTCCGTGGATACGGTCTGCGAGCGCTGCCTGTCGAGCGCCCGCGAGCTGGCGGCCCATGCGGGACTCGGATCGCCCGTCGCGGTGGCCTAGCGGCCTGCCCCCTACCTCAGCGGCTGGGGGGTGCGCGTCTGGTGGGCGACCACCAGCGTGTAGAAGCACAGGATAAGGTTCTGGAGCGGCAGCTGCAGCGGGAGCGGCAGCGCGTAGATGATCGCAACCGTGGGCAGCCAGACACCGAGGTTGGAGATCAGGACCGCGAGCACCTTCCGCCGGTACCAGCGGCCAGCCCGGAGGTCGGCGACCAGCGCCGCGCCGTCGAAGCGGGAGTCCACCCACTGGTAGACGGCAGCCGTGATCGGGACCGCGAACGCAGGGCAATAGACCAGCTGGTCGAGAAATACCTTGATGGCGATGGTCCCCGGGGAATGGCCGCTGCCGACCACGTGAGCCTGGATGCTGTACCAGATGGCGACCTCTAGGCCCTTGTAGGCCCAGAAGGCCGTGAGCGCCGTTCCCTGGGCCCAGGAGTATCCGGACCCCGGGGCCTCCCTCCCAGAGAATCGCAGGTAGAGGAAAGGGAATACGCCGCCGCAGAGCCCGGTGGAGACGATAGCGAAGGACGCGCCGGCGCGCTCGCGGGCGGCTGCAAGCAGGCCCAAGAGCTCATGCACCTGAGGCGAATAGTAGTAGCCGGCCACCAGGACCAGGGCCACGGCCTGCAGCACGAGGCCCGGGACCACGTTGGCGCGGGCTCCCGCTATCCCCGACCTCCACGGAGCTGAATCTGGTGGGCAATTGGGCATTAAGGGGCCGACGTTCTCGCCGTGTGCCCCCAACGGCGAGCCATTTTCCAAAGGCTTGCATGGAACCCGCAGTGGGGCAGAGATTGAGGGCCGGGCGTGGGCCTGAGCCTCACGCCCCCCGCGCCCCAAGCCCGACAATCCCCAGCTCCCCCATGCCGCATCCCGGAAGCCCCTTGCCCCGCGCCGCCCTCCCCTTCCTCTGCGCCGCCGCGCTCCTCGTCCTGGCCGGATGCCAGGTCCAGGTCACCTCCCCCTCTGACAAGCAGGTGGCGGACCTGAAGGCGCGGGTGGCCTCCCTCTCGGAGGACTGGCCGAAGCTCGCCCGCTACAGGGCCGACAACGCCAGGCTTGGCGCCCCGGCCGCCGGCCAGGCGCGCGTCGTCTTCATGGGCGACTCCATCACCGACGCGTGGCCCAAGAACACGGACTTCTTCGACAGGACCCATTACGTGGGCCGCGGGATCAGCGGGCAGACGACTCCCCAGATGCTCGCGCGCTTCCGGCAGGATGTGATCGAACTCGAGCCCAAGGCCGTCGTAATCCTTGCCGGGACAAACGACATCGCGGGAAACACGGGCCCCTACGATCAGAAGGCGACCGAGGGGAACCTGTCGTCGATGGTCGAGCTCGCAAAGGCGCACGGGATCCGGGTCGTCCTTTCCTCGGTGCTTCCGGCCTACGACTATCCGTGGAGGCCAGGAATGCAGCCGGCCCAGAAGATCGTTGCGCTTAACGCGTGGATCAAGGCGTACGCGGATGAGCACCACGTCGTCTACCTCGACTACTTCAGCGCCATGGTCGCCCCAAACCTGGGGCTAAGGCCCGAGCTCTCCGGGGACGGCGTGCATCCTAACGCCAGGGGCTATGCGATCATGGAGCCCCTGGCCGAGGAGGCCGTGAAGGCTGCGCTCGCGCCGTAGGCCCCACACGCCCCTAGACCCTCACGAATATCCGCCGGCGGTAGAGGAAGCCGGCGAGCAGCATGCAGAGGGCAATGCTAACGAGCGCGAGCACCATGTCCCCGCTTCCCGCCCACGCCCGGTTGAGCGCCGCAGCCACGTCCCCGCCCGCGAGGCGGGCGGAGAGCGCGCCAAAGTCGAGGATGTTGCTCGCGATGTAGACGGTGATCGCGTTCGAGCCGAGCCAGACAAACGGCTGGAGATAGCGGGTCCGGCCCCAGATGTCGGCGAAGGTGTAGAACGCCGAGAGCAGAAGCATGCTCCATCCCCCGGCCACCAGGACGAAGGAGGAACTCCAGATCTTCTTGATGATCGGGAACTCGGTCCCCCAGGCGAAACCGAGGGCCATCAGGAGGGCTCCGGCTAGCGCAAGGTTTCGCGCCTTCTCCGAGGGGGACCTGTCGTTCCTCCTCACCCAGAGCCCGGAAAGCACGCCGAGAAGGCAGGTCACCACCGCCGGCAGGGTGCTCAGGATGCCCTCGGGGTCGTGGTCGCCGTCCCACTTGCGAAGCGGCAGGTAGTGGGCGTCGATCCAGTTCGTGAGGTTGTGCCCCTCGCTGAAGTCGCCCGCCCCGAAGCCCGGGACCGGCACGTAGCGCAGGAGGAGCCAGTAGCCGACCAGGACGGTGGCCGCCGCAGCGACCAGGGCGCGCGGCCTCAGCCAAAGATACAGGAGGCTCGCGCCACAGTAGCAGAGGGCTATCCGCTGGAGGACGCCCAGGAGGCGCACCTGGTCGAGCGACGTGGCGAAGCCCCCGTAGTAAAACAAGCCGAGAAGGTAGAGGAGCACCGTCCTTCGCGCGATCCTCAGGAGGGCCCCGTTCCGGCCGTGCCCGGCCACGGCCTTGTCCAGCGAGAAAGGGATGGCGACGCCCACCATGAAGACGAAGAGCGGGAAGATCGTGTCGTAGAACCGGATCCCGGACCAGGCCACATGATCGAGCTGGGTGGCCGCCAGGCGGGAAAGCGCCCCCCCCTTCAGGTGGGAGAACGCGCTGCCAAGCGCATCCGCGCCCATGATCCACATCATGTCGAAGCCCCGGAGGGCGTCGAGTGAGACAAGGCGGGGTGGCGCGGCGGGGGCTGGTGCTTGCGGGGTGCTCATGGTCCGGGCTTGGAGGAGGGCTTCACCCAGGCAAAGCCTGGGTAGGTTTCCTGCATGACGGGGCGCCACTTGGCGAGGAGGAGGGCGGAAGTCTCCACCGGATCGCCCGAAGGGGCTGCGGCGCTCGGCTCGTGGCCCTCGCACCAGGACGCCTCCCATGCGGTGAGCGCGCGGTAGAAGGGGCTCGATTCGTCGCCCGGCCGGTCCATCACGCGGTAGAGGCCTTCCTCGCTGTAGCTCGGGGGCTGGGTCTCCAGGAAGTCGAAGAACATCCCCCAGCGCTTCAGGTAGAATCCACCGATCAGACCCGACCACTGCCTGCAGGCGTAGTCGTGGAGGAAGGCCCCGCGACTCGGCGGACCCCACAGGGTGAGCAGGTACCGGCCGTTGCGCTCGTAGAGGTCTTTCTCCTCCGGAGTGGTCCCCCACCCGCGGGCGTCGGCGATCCAGCGCCCAAGGAGAAACTCCCGACGGGTTCCGAGGAGGGTATCCATGTCGCGGCCGAGCTCCAGGAAGCGAGCCTTGGCCTCCAGGTAGCCCGCGCGGTCCCCGGAGCGGAACGACTTGGCGACGCGGGCGTACAGCGGAAGCGACAGATCGGCCAACGCCTGGCGAGCGACATCCACCACGTCGTAGCGGTACGTGTCCACGCCCCCGAGCTTGACCCGGGCTGAGAGAAGGTCCTCCCAGGCGGACCAGACCGACGAGGTGTCGTAGCCGCGGTCAAAGCCCCCCCAGGGGGCGGCGCGCTCGAGGCTGAGGGCGGGCTGTGAGCACAGCGGGCTGTCCATGTTGGGCGCCGAGTCCTTCTGCGAGTATACTGTTGCGCGCAGCTTGCCCCACGCCGAGAGCGCGGATGGCTCGGCCGTGCCGTAGCGCGCGGTCGCGAAGGCAGCCACCCAGGCCTTCAGGTCGGGGGCAGCCGTCGTCCATCCGAGATCGAAAGCAAGGTCGTAAACCGCGGGATTCTGCTCGATGGCCTCGGGAAACGCCCCGATGCCGACGAGCCGGCCCCCCTTGGGGGTCCCGAGAAGCGACGGCGCGTTAGAGGCGAGCGCCGGCAGGTTGCCTCCAAGGAACGTCCTGCCGCCGAAGTTATGGAGGACACCCGCGACCCAGGGCCTGCCCCAGAACGCATCGGTCTCCTTCCACTTCTCCCCGGTGAGGTCCAGCACCAGGAGCCGGTCGGCGGGAATCCCCTCCACGATCCCCTTCCTAATGGTCCAGCCCTGCATCACGATCGTGGCCTTCGGGTCGAAGGCGCTCGTGAGCGCGAAGATCCTTGAGCCGACGGAATTGAGGTAGGCGTCCCCCGGCTTGGGCGGCTCGCCTTCATGGAACGGATCCGCGGCGTAGAGGTGGTCCGTCCCGAGTAGCGCGGCCTGCTTCTCCAGAAACAGGCGGCCCGCCCTCGCGAACAGCGGGTCCTCGGGGTCGATCTGCGCCGTCCCCGGAGGTATCTCGCACCAGATCGTCTTCCTCTGGATGGCGGCGCCCGGGAACCGCTGGCTGAAGGAAACCGGAACGCACCCCGAGAAGCCCTGGAGGATTGGCGTCATGCCGAACTCCCGCTCCCGCGCGAGGATGAACTGCCCGAGCTTAAGGTGCGAATCGATCCAGGACTGGGGAAGCGGGCCGCCCCACCCCTCGATGTTTGTCAGCCACTGCCAGCACGAGAACGCGGGCCCCACGAGGAACGATCGGATCTCGGCGTCGCCCATCCCGAGCTCGCGGAGCGTCTGCTGCCAGACCGCCTCCTGGCCCATTGTTGCCAGGGGCATCGTGACGCCGTGCATCGCCATCCAGTCGATCTCGCGCTCCCAACGCGCCCGGTCCCACCAGGCCATCGTGTAGTTGAACGTGCAGTAGTTGAGGTAGGCGCGGTAACGGTAGGGTGAGACGATCCTCACCTTTGCGGGGACTGCGGGAAGGGGGCCTGCCTGCGGGAGGTTGTCGCCAACCCACGACATTTGGGCGTGGGCGACGTTGGTCAGGTACCAGCCGAGGGCCGACGCGATCGAGACGCCCGAGTTGCCGCGGAGCACAAGGCGACCGCCGGCCGACTCCACCTCGAACACGTCGAAGCCGCCCGCCCCGCCCTCGATCTGCCGCACGTCGATCTCCGCGGCGTGCGCGGGGACGACCCGCCCGATAAGGTCGCGGGCGGCGCGCTCTGCGAGGGTGGGATCCGCAGCCAGTCTCCCGCAGCACAGGAGCGCGGCGGC
>CAISPT010000027.1 GCA_903887455.1 uncultured Opitutaceae bacterium
AGCTGATCAGCGGGATCGACAGGTGGAGCCCCGACTCGCCGTCGCGGTACATGAACAGGCCCTGCTCCTTGCGGTTGCTCTTGTCGAAGATGACGAAGCGGCCCGATGTCTTCGGCGCCTCGGCCCATGGGGCGCCGGCCGGCATCTGGACGGTCTTCATCAGGCGTGACCACTGGCAGAGGTAGCGCGCGGCGTCGAAGTTTGCCATGCGGGTCGTGTGGGCCTTGTAGGCCGTCCGCTCCTCGTCACGCAGGTCCAGGAAGCCATGCTCCTGGTCCAGGTACGTCTGGTAGAAGTACATGAACAGACGCCGGAGGATGTCGAAGTACTTCTGCCGCTGGTCGTCGGCGACCCAGCCGTCGCGCAGGCCCTGCAGGATGAGCGAGATGCAGTGCATCTGGCCGTAGGCGCCGGCGGCGCGGCCGAAGGCCCAGCCGAGGCCGTCCGCGCGGACCAGGTCCGGCATCATGCGGATGTACTTCTCGCCGTAGGTGCGCAGGGTCGGCAGCTTCCGGTCGCGCACGCCGCTGTTGGCGTGGAGCTGGAGGGCCGAGCGGGTGAAGACGAGCGCCATCACACCGTAGAGATTGAAGTTGCCGCCCAGGCCGTCGACGGAGTCGTCGAAGAAGCCGGCGGAGCTTGTGTGGTTGATCCTCTCGACCATCCGCTCGATCAGGCGCGAGGTCTCGTCCTTCTTCGACAGGCCGAAGCTGAAACGGGCCACGGCCTTGGCGATGTTGAACGCCTGCCAATGGTTGTCGTAGTCGCTGCGGTGGAGCAGCTGCTTGTCGATACGCTGCTGGGTCTCCTCGACCAAGCGCTCCCAGACGGGATTGCGCTCCTTGGACGGCCCGAAGCACAGGAGGCCCAAGGCCGCGTACGCCAGGCCGTTCTCCGCGGCCGGTTCCGTGAACATCTGCGCCGTCACGCAGCGCGCTGCCAAGTCAATGATGTCGAAGCCCTTAAGGGTCGTCTCTCCGGTCGCGCGGTAGTACTCGCCGAGGGCGAAAGCCACGTGTCCGGGCTCGTCGGGCCTGGCCTCTTCGCCAGGAGCGGGTAGAACAGTGCCGTCGGGTTGGATGGAGTCTAGATTATGGCCGAGGATCGATCGGGCCATGTCGAGGCATTGCTCGGAGAAACTATGCATGCGTTGTGGGCGGCGTGAGAGAGGAGGGGGAGGGTGAGAATGCGGTTGGCGTCCGTCCGCGGGCAAGAGCGAACTTCGGGGACTACCTGGCGATCAGCTTTAAGAATTCGTCGTTGGTCTTCGTCTTGGAGAGGCGGGCGATCATGGTCTCGGTGGCCTCCTCGATCTTCTGCTGGACGAGGGCCCTGCGGAAGAAGTGGATGCCCTCGAGCTTCTTGGCGTCGATCAGGAGCTCCTCCTTGCGGGTGCCGCTGGCGGCCACGTTGATGGCCGGCCACAGGCGCATCTCGGCGCACTTGCGGTCGAGGACGAGCTCCATGTTGCCCGTGCCCTTGAACTCCTGGAAGATGACGTCGTCCATCCTGCTGCCGGTCTCGACGAGCACCGAGGCGATGATCGTGAGGGAGCCGGCCTCCTCGGTGTTGCGCGCGGCCGCGAAGAGCTGGCGGGGACGCTCGAGGGCGCGGACGTCGAGTCCGCCCGATCCCGTGCGGCCGGAGTTGCGCTGGGTGTTGTGGGCGCGGGCGAGCCGGGTGATCGAGTCGACGAAGAGGACCACGCTCTTGCCGGCCTCGACCAGGCGCTTGGCGCGCTCGATGCAGAGGTCGGCGATCCGGATGTGGTTCTCGATCTGCTCGTCGTTGGACGAGGCCCAGATCTCGGCGGGGACGCTGCGCTTGAAGTCGGTGACCTCCTCGGGGCGCTCGTCCACCAGGAGAATCATGACGTGGCACTCGGGGTTGTTCTCGAGGATGCCGAGCGCCATGTCGCGCAAGAGGATCGTCTTTCCCGTGCGGGGCGGGGCCACGATCAGGCCGCGGGTGCCCTTTCCGATCGGGCAGAAGAGGTCGACCGCTCGGGTCGTCATCCTACCGTCCTTCATCTCGAGCTTCAGGTGCTTGTCCGGCGAGACGGTCGTGAGCGAGGCAAAGTCGAGCATCGACCTGCGGTTCTCGAGCGCCAGCCCGTCCACGGTCTCGATGAAGCGCATCTTCGGGTTCGGGAAGCGGCCCTCGGGGGGGAACGCGGTGCCGCCGATCAGGGACCCGGCCTTCAGCTTGAAGCGGCGGATCAGCTCCTTCGGGACAAAGGTGTCGGTCGGGCGGCGCTTGCCGGTCTTGGTCATGTCCAGGAGCTGGCCGTTGCCGCCCTTGGTGACATCAATGTCGAGGATGCCCTCCACATGGATCGTGTTGTCGACGACCGGGGCGGGTGCCGCCGCCGGAGCGGGAGCCGGGGCAGGGGAGGCTGCTGGAGTCGGGACCGCTTCCACGGGGGATGCAGCAGGCTGTTCCGCCGGGGCGGAAAGGGATTTCTTTTCCATACAAAATTTAG
>CAISPT010000028.1 GCA_903887455.1 uncultured Opitutaceae bacterium
CGCGCTCTGCCCCGCGCCCGTGTTGGGCAGCGTGGTGGGCGAGGTGTTGACGTAGGCCGGGGTCGTGTAGCTCGAGCCCGGGTACTTCGTGACCGCCGCACCGGCCACAGGGCTGACGGAGTTCTCGTGGCTGTCGTTGTTGTAAGAGTCGGTGTAGGCCTTGTCGCTGAACGTGAAGCCGTCCCCGAAGCTCGTCTTCAGGCCGATGTACTCGAAGTCCGCCTGCTTCTGCTGATAGTTGTACGGGTAGTAATCGTTGTTCGGGTCGAACGGGTTAGCGTCCAGGCCAAAGTTGCGCCCGAACTGGGCGATCTGCGCGGTCGTGACCGTGCCCGGGTTGTTGAACTTGATATTGTTCAAGTTGCCGACGACCGTGAGCGTCGTGTCCTTGCCGATCGGCTGCACCCACTTCAGGTAGTAGGTGTTGCGCTGGAGGTAGGAGTAGGTCCGGTAGCCGTCCGAGCTCATGTACTGGTAGGTCGCCACCAGCGAGCCGCCGCCGAGCTGGGGGATATTGCCGGTGTTGACCTCGACGTTGCCGAGGAAGGTGTTCCACGAGCCGTCCGAGAACGTGAGCACCGTGGCCTGGTCGGGGCGCGGGTCCTTGGACAGGAGCCCGATCGTGCCGCCGAAGGTGTTCTCGCCGATGTCGGCGGCTGTTCCCGGGCCGCGGTCGATCACCTCGCCGCCGAGGACCTTCGCGGGAAAGTAGCTCGTCGTGTGGTGGGTCTCGCCGTTGGCGTCTCCAAAGGGGATCCCGTCGTAGGTGACGTTGAACTGCCCGTCTTGGAATCCGCGCATCGAGAGCATCTTCGATTCGGAGAGGCCGGGCCCCTCAGTCTCGATGTTGACGATGCTCGGGGCGATGTTGGCGATGGTCGCGTAGTCGGCCGTCGGCGCGATCGTGTTGTTGATGGTCTGGGCGCTGATCAGGGACTGCGGCTCGACGGCGTCGAGCTTGGCATCTGTCGGCGCCTGGGTGAGGGCCGACATCCGTCCCTCGGTGACCTCCACCTCGGTGAGGCGGACCGTCTTCTCCGTCGCTTCGCCGCCGGAGGCGTCGCTTCCCGCAGCGGCCTGGGCGCGCATCGCTTGGGCAAACAGGCAGGCAGCCCCCAGGGCCGCCGCAAATCTGATGTTACGTTTTGTGTGGGTCGTTAGGTGTTTAAGGCTCACGGAACCCATTACACGCCAAGCCCGCTACGATCCCGCTTCGGTCTTGTGACAATCCCGAAAATTTAGCTTTGGGGCCTTTAAGCCGGATTCTGTTCCGCGCCTTGCGGCGCATCGGCCGTCATTTCTCTCGCGCCCTTTTTAGGGGGCCCGCCCGCACGTCCTCCGGCCCGGCAGGGCCGTTCCGGAACGCGTGAAGGTGCGACATACCCGAGACTCTAGGACGGGCCGTCCAGTCTCCTATTTTGTCTTGCACCGGAAGGGGTTTTTCATGCCGCACGCCTCGCGGCGGTGCGCGGTGGGCTCTTACCCCACCTTTTCACCCTTACCAGGCGCCTCCCAGGGGGAGTCGCCTGGCGGTATGTTCTCTGTGACACTCTCCGTCACCGCGGCTTGACCCGCGGCGCCTGCGCTTGCCTTGTGGGCTCGAGCAGCATCCTGCCCTGTGGTGTCCGGACTTTCCTCTCCAAATGTCTATCGGGCGCGGCGTTACCCGCGCCTTGGGATCAAAGAACTTGGAGCGACGACCCGGCCCCAAAGCTAAGGGGACAAGGGTGCCGAGCGGGGCGCCCGGGGGCAAGCTTCTTAGGACTCCCAGTAGACCATCTGGCCGCACTGGTCGCAGTGGGCGAACTCGGTCTCCGGAAGCTTGCCGCGCGCCGCGCTCTCGACCTCGCTGGACACCTTCAGGTGGCATCCCCCGCACTTGCCGCCGCGGATCGGGACGACGGCGGGCATGCGCCTCTTGGCCGCCTCCTGGTAGGCATCGAGCGCCGAGGCGGAGAGGGGCTTGCTCGCCTCCTCCACCGCGAGGACGGCCTCCTTCAGCTCCTCGGCGAGGCTCGCTTCCTTCTCCTTGAGTGTCCGGATCCTGGACTCGTGCCCGACGATGTTCTGCTTGAGGGTGGCTTCGGCCGCCGCGAAGCGCTTCTTCGCCTCGTCAATCGCGTACATGGCCTCGAGCTCCTTGCCCTCGAGCTCGCTGATCTGCCGCTGCACCTCCAGGATCTGGTGCCCAAGGGCCTGGTACTCGTCGTTCTTCTTAACGGAGAGCTGCTGGAGCTGGTACTTGCCCCGCTGCGTCTCGGCGGAGCCGATCTCGGTCTCGAGGATCTTCTTTCTGGACTCGAACTCACGGAGCTCGCTCTTGGCGGCCTCGATCGCGGCCTTCTCCGCCGCTATCCGCTGCTCGACCGCGGCGATCTCCCTGGGGGCGCCCTTCAGCTGGGCCTCGATCCCAAGTCTCCGGGTGTCGCGATCTTGAAGGATGAGGAGCAGGTCGATCGTCGGACTACGCATGGAAGGCCCACTGTGCAGCCCCCAAAAGGCGGGTCAATCCCATCCTCCGGCGGGGCCAGTTCCGGGAAAAATACCCTTTGCAGGAGGCCTTTGCTGGGGTGGGGATAGCGGGGGGAGACCCCGCGGGCCTAGGAAGGGCCTTAAACGGCCCAAAAAAGGCTGATTTTTGCGAAAAAAAACATCGCGTGCAGGGGCGTTTCCGAAACAGAATTTGGGCTCCTTTTCCGTCCCGTCCCGAACCCCTACATGGCCGACACAACCGACCCGCAAATCCCCTCCAATTCCCAGGCCGGCGCCGATGCCTACGACGCCTCCAAGATCCAAAAGCTCGAGGGCCTCGAGGGGGTGCGCAAACGGCCGGACATGTACATCGGCGACACCAACGAGCGAGGGCTTCACCACTGCGTCTTTGAGGTCGTCGACAACTCCGTGGACGAGGCCCTTGCGGGCTTCGCCACCACGATCAAGGTGACGATCCACCTGGACGGATCCTGCTCTGTCGAGGACGACGGCCGCGGCATCCCCGTCGACCCCCACCCCATCTACAAGATCCCCGCCTTGGAGCTCGTGCTCACGAACCTCCACGCTGGCGGAAAGTTCGGCAAGGGCGCCTACCAGGTCTCCGGCGGCCTCCACGGCGTCGGCGCCAAGTGCGTGAACGCGGTCTCCGAGTGGCTGGAGGCCGAGGTTAGGCGCGGCGGTAAGGTCTACCAGATGCGCTTTGCGCAGGGAAAGACCACGCAGAAGATGATGGTGATCGGCGACACCCGGAAGACCGGAACGAAGATCACCTTCAAGCCGGACCCCGAGATCTTCCAGACGACGCGCGAGTTCCAGTACGAGATCCTGGCCAAGCGCCTCCGGGAGCTGGCGTTCCTGAACCCCGGCATCAAGATCGAGCTGGCCGACGAGCGCTCCCAGAAGGGCGACATGTTCTTCTTCAAGGACGGCATCACGGAGTTCGTCCGGTTCCTCAACCAGAACAAGAACATCCTCCACGACAAGCCGATCACCTTCTCGGACTCGGTCCCCAACGAGGACCCCTCGAAGGCGGCCACGGTGGTCGACGTGTCGATGCAGTACAACGACAGCTACAACGACCAGGTCTTCGCCTACGC
>CAISPT010000029.1 GCA_903887455.1 uncultured Opitutaceae bacterium
AACGAGAGGACCTCCACCCCGGTGGTCTTCGTGTTCGGGTAGAGCGAATTGAAGTGGATGCTGACGAAAAGGTCGGCCCCGGCCTCGTTGGCGATCTCCGAGCGGATCTGCTTCGGGACGTCGATATCGGTCTCGCGGGTCATGACGACCTTGTAGCCGGCGGCCTCAAGGAGGCGCCTAAGCCTGAGCGCCACGTCGAGGGTGTAGGTCTTCTCCAGGGTGCCGAGGGCCCTGTTCTCGGTGCCGTGGTCGAGCCCCCCGTGCCCGGCGTCGACCGCGATCACGCGCGGCACCCGGGGCGGGGCGCCGCACGATTCCGGCCGGAGCCGCGGGAGCAGGCGGGCCTCGAAGTCGGTGCGGCTTAAGTAGAACGTCCCGCCGCGGTCGACCACGGGGTCGCCGAAGAAGACCCGAAGCCCCTTCACGTCGGTCTCGCGGCTGCGGTCCGCGAAGCGGGCGACGGGCTGGGCCCCGTCTTTCAGCATGACGGTGGAGGGCGGGATCGAGCGCTCCACGCGCAGGCCCATCTGGGCAGCCCCCTGGTCAAGGCTCACGTAGTCCAGGCCGTTGTAGCGCACCGTGGGCAGTTCGGCCCCCGGGAGCGCGGGCAGGGCCAGAATGAGGATCAGGGCTAGGCCCGGCAGGCGCATGGCCTCGGGCCGCCTCAGGCCTCGGCGGCCTCGTCGCCGGCCGACTCGGAGTCATCCCCGTCGCCGGATTCGTCGGCCCCGCCGCCCTCGCCGTCCTTCACGTGGAACTTGGCCTTGCGCTTGTTGGCGGGCAGCGGCGTGAGCATGACGTGGATGTTCCGGCCGATCAGCTTCGGCTCGGCGTCGGGGTGGCCCATGCCGGCCAGGTCGACGACCGCCTTCTTCATGACCTCGAAGCCGAGCTCCGTGTGGGCCATCTCGCGGCCCCTGAACTTGAGACGGAGCTTCACCTTGTTGCCGTGGTCCAGGAACTCCTCGGCATGGCGAAGCGTCGTGTTGAAATCGTTCGGGGCGATGCGCGCCGTGAACTCGATCTCCTTGATCTTGCTCGCGGTCGACTTGGAGTGGGAGTGCTTCTTCTGCTCCTCGTAGACGTACTTGCCGAAGTCCATGATGCGGCACACCGGCGGCGTCGCGTTCGGGGCGACCTCGACCAGGTCGAGACCCACTTCGAGAGCGAGATTCACGGCCTTGGGGGTGTCCAGAATCCCGAGTTGCTTGCCCTCGGGCGAGATCACGCGCACCTGCGGGACCTTGATTCGATGGTTGCGGCGTATGCTCGCGAACGGGTCGTTGTTACGGCGCTGGAATTGCCCGTTCGGGCGGTTGCCGCCAGGGGCGGCCGGGGGAGTCGGTATGGCCATCAATAATTACGCTGCTGGATGAGTAGAATCAGGAGACGGTCGTCTGAAACCGCCTCGAATACAACACCTAAACGCTGAAGCTTTCGCCACAGGAGCAGCTGGCCTTGGCGTTGGGATTGGTGAACTTGAACCCCCCGGCGATCAGCTGGCTGGAGTAGTCGAGCACGGTGCCCTTCAGGTAGAGCGCCGTCCTCGGGTCCACCAGGACGCTGGCCCCGGCGGTCCTCACCAGGATGTCGCCGCGCTTCGCCTCCGGCGTGAACCGGAGCTTGTAGCTCAAGCCGTTGCAGCCGCCGCCGGTAATCGAGACCCTCAGGTAGTCCCCCTGCTTCTCCCGGGCGATCAGGGCCCTGACCTTGTTGCCCGCGGCCTCGGTGAGGCGCACCAGGCTCTCGCCGCCCTCGCGGGGGACGACGGCGGTTGTGGAGGGGGCTAGGGTCGCTGTATCGGCCATGTCGTGGGCACTATCGCTCACTCCGCGCGCGAATCAAGCGCCGGGCCACGACCACCGCGTTTGAGAAGCTGCTCGGGTTGGCCACGCCCTTGCCCGCGATCGCGAAGGCGGTCCCGTGGTCGGGGCTTGTCCGGACGTGGGTGAGGCCCAAGGTCACGTTGACCGACTCCTCGAAGTCGATGACCTTCAGGGGCGCCAGGCCCTGGTCGTGGTAGAGCGCCACGGATACGTCGAACTCGCCCCGGAGCTGGCGGCCGAAGAGCGTGTCGGCGGGCTGCGTCCGGGAGAGGCCGGGGAACTGCGCCCTCAGGTCGTTCAGGATCGGGTCTATCGTGTCGCGCTCCTCGGTCCCGATCAGGCCGCCCTCCCCCGCGTGGGGGTTTAGCCCGCAGACGCCGATCCGCGGATGCTTGATCCCCTCGGAGCGGGCGAGCTCGTCGGCGGCCCGGACCGCCCGGGTGAGGCTTTCCCGGTTTAGCGACGCGGGGACCTCCCTAAGCGGGATGTGCCAGGACACGAGCGCCACCCTCAATTTGCCGCCGCAGAACGCCATCGTCGGGTCCCCGCCCCAGCGCTCGGCGAAGAACTCCGTGTGCCCGGGGAACTTCCAGCCGATTCCCGCCATGCGCTCCTTGCTGATCGGGGCGGTGACGACCCCGGCGCAGGTGCCGTCCAGGCAGAGCGCGGTCGAGCGCTCGAGCGCAGCCCAGGCGACCAGTGAGCCCTCGCCATCGGGCCTGCCCGGCGTCGCCAGGAAACCCTCGACCCCGACGGGCTCCTTCCGCGGGCCCTCCGGGAGCGTGGACAGCCAGGAGGCGGGCCCCAGGATCAGCGAGCGGCGGGCCTCCTCGGGATTCGAGCGGGCCCAGGAGGCGACGATCTCCGGGCCGATGCCCGCGGGGTCGCCGCACGTGATTGCGATTAAGTCGCTCAACGGGATCGAGGCCGGCTAGGCGGCGTCCTCCGCCTCGAGGTCGGCCTTGCGGCGGGCGCGCGCGATGCCGCGCTTTCCGGCGACGATGAACTCGAGGAACTTCTGGGCCTCGGCCCCTTTGAAGGTGCCGCCGGCGAGCGCCTCCCTGGCAATCTCGCGGATGTTGCCCGTCTTGAAGTAGACCAGGCGGAACGCCTCCTTTAGCTCATTGATCCCCTCGCGCGTCGCCCCGCGGCGCCGGAGCCCGACGAGGTTGAGCCCGCTCACCTCGTTGCGCTCGGCGATCATCACGTAGGGAGGGATGTCGAGCGTGATCCGGGAGAGGCCCCCGACCATCGCCCCGTCGCCGATCCTGCTGAACTGGTGGTAGGCCGAGCCGCCGCCGAGCACCACGTTGTTGCCGACCACGATGTGGCCGGCCAGGAGCACGGCGTTGGCGACGACCACATTGTTGCCGACGACCGTGTCGTGGGCCACGTGCGAGCACGCCATCAACAGGCAGTTCGTGCCCACCTCGGTGAACGCCCCGGGCTCGGTCGAGCGGTTGATGGTCACGTACTCGCGGATCACCGTGCCGGCGCCCACCCGGGTCCCGGTTCTCACCGCCGGGTCGAACTTGAGCACCTGGGGATCCCCGCCCACGACCGCGTACGGGTGAACCTGGACCCGCTCGCCAAGGACCGCGCCGGTCCGGACGATCGCCCCCGCATGGATGACACAGCCTTCGCCGAGCTCGGCGCCCGGCTCGACGATCGCTGTGGGATGGATGGATGGCTTCATCAGGAGGAAATCCTCTAAAATGAGGGGCCGGCAGGGCGAGAACGATTTGGGGGCGCCCTACTCCGCCGCCTCGGCCGAAAGCGCAGCCCGGCTCCGACGCGCCGTCTGCATCCGGTCGGAGAGGAGGTCCAGCTGCGCGTCCTTCAGGAGGTCGTACTTCTTTAAGACGCGGATCACCTGGAGCGTGTCGCTTTTCCCGTAGTTGCGGTGCGCCTCGATCTTCTCGATAAGGTCGAGCAGCATCGAGCGGAAGGAGATGATGCCGTCGACGCCCCGCTCCTTCAGGAGCTCGACACTCTGCGAGCGGAACGGCTCCGCCGTTGGAAGCGCCGGGATCACGAGGATCTTCGTCACGTCGCTCCCGATCCCGTCGCCCTCCGCCGGGAAGAGCCGCGAGGCCTGCTTGATCACGTTCTGCTCGAGGAAGCCAAAGATTTCGGGCGAGCCCTTGAGCGTCGCCGGGGTGAAGACGTCGAGATCGGAAAGCACACGTCTGAACTCCAGTCA
>CAISPT010000030.1 GCA_903887455.1 uncultured Opitutaceae bacterium
CCAAAGCGGACCATGTCCTCAGGCGCGATCCGGCGCATCATCTCCTCAGGCGCAATCTCCTTGTCGTCGGCGCTCTGGTGGAAGCCAATCGAGCGCTGCCCGAGGCGTTTCTTCACAATCTGGTCCAGGCCCACGAAGGCTCCGCCGCAGATGAAGAGGATGTTCGAGGTATTGACCTGGATGTACTCCTGGTTCGGGTGCTTCCTGCCGCCCTGGGGCGGGACGTTGCACACCGTGCCCTCGAGGATCTTCAGGAGCGCCTGCTGGACGCCCTCACCCGAGACGTCGCGGGTGATGGAGACGTTCTCCGTCGTGCGGCGAATCTTGTCGATCTCGTCGATATAGATGATGCCGCACTCGGCGCGCTTCACGTCGTAGTTTGCGTTCTGGAGGAGACGCAGGACGACGTTCTCGACGTCCTCGCCCACGTAGCCTGCCTCGGTGAGCGTCGTGGCGTCGGAGATCGCGAACGGGACGTCGAGGATCCGCGCCAGGGTGCGGGCGAGGAGCGTCTTGCCGGAGCCCGTCGGGCCCACGAGCAGGATGTTGCTCTTCTCGACCTCGACATCGCTGAACTCCGGGGAAACCGCCGCCGGGTCCCTCGGGGACACCCCGGACTCAAAATTGAGGCGTTTGTAGTGGTTGTAGACCGCGACCGAGAGGACCTTCTTGGCGTGGTCCTGGCCGATCACATAGTCATCCAGGACCTTTTTGATCCCGGACGGCTTGATCATCCGGAAGGCCGGCTTTACCTCGATGGCCGGTTGCTTAACCTCCCTGTCTATGATGGTCTTGCAGACGTTGACGCAGGAGTCGCAAATGTACACGCCGGGGCCCGCAATGATCTTCTTCACCTCCGCCTGCGACTTCCCGCAGAAGGAGCAGAGCGTCATGCGCGACGATTTGGCCATGGCGGTATAGTCGGTTTTCGAGGCCGGTCTGTCGAGGGAGGAAACTACGACCTCGAGGGCGGGTTTTAGGCCGCCGACTTCACCACGAGCGTGCTCGCCTCGCGGGTCGAGGAAACCACGTGGTCAACAATGCCGTACTCCTTGGCCTCCGGGGCACTTAGGTAATAATCCCTGTCCGAATCCTTGTCGACCTGCTCGGGGGTCTTGCCCGTGTGGCGGGCGATCACCTCACTCAGCGTCTTGCGCCAGCGCAGGATCTCCTTGGCCGCGATCGCGATGTCGGAGGCCTGGCCGCCGGCTCCGCCCGAGGGCTGGTGGATCATGACGCGGCTGTTCGGGAGCGCGAAGCGCTTGCCCTTCGTGCCTGCCGCAAGGAGCACCGTGCTCATGCTGGCCGCCATCCCGACGCAGAAGGTCTGGATGTCGCACTGCAGGAAATTCATCGTGTCGTAGATGGCCATGCCACCCGTCACCACGCCGCCCGGCGAATTGATGTAGAGGTGGATGTCCTTCTTGGCGTCCTCCATCTGCAGGTAAAGCATCTGGGCGATCACGAGGTTCGCCACCATGTCGTCGATCGGGGTGCCGATGAAGATGATCCTGTCCTTCAGGAGCCTCGAATAGATGTCCATCGACCGCTCTCCGCGGCCGGTGTTCTCAAGGACGATGGGAACGTAGTAACTCACAATTGGGCTACGGACAGACTAGCCTTGGATACCAGGAAATCAACCGACTTGTCGAAAATTATGGACTGCTGCACCGAGCGCAGCGCCTCGCGGCTCTTCCCGAGCTCCTTGGCGATCTTGTCCGGGCTCCGGTTGGAGCGGGCGGCCTCGCTGCGGATGAACAGCTCGATGTCGCGGTCGGTCACCTGGATCTTCTCGGCCTCGGCGATCTTGGCGAGGATCAGTTGCACCTTGACCCGGTTTGCGGCCGCCTTGCGGGCGCCGTCGAAGAGCTCCTTCTTGTCCTTCTCGAACTGCTCGGCGGGGATGCCGCGGCGCATGTTTTCCTCGATGAACTGGCGAAGGACGCCCTGCGTCTCGGCCTCCACGAGGCTCGTCGGCGGCTCGAAGTTCACCTTGTCGGCGAGGGCCTGCGTGACCTGGTTGCGCTGCGTGGCGCGGTTCCGGCGCTCCTTCTGGAGCTTGAGGCTAGAGCGGACCTGGCTCTTAAGCCCCTCGAGGTCGTCCACCTGGTGCGCCTTGAAGAACTCGGCGTCGAGCTCAGGAAGGATGCGCTCGCGCACCTCCTGCACCTCGATCGCGTAGTCTGCGGTCTTGCCGGCCAAGGCCGGGACCGGCTGGAAGTCGGCGGGGAAGGTGACGGGCACGGTGCGCTTCTCGCCCTTGGACAGGCCGGCAAGGTGCTTTCCGAGGCCGGGGATGATCCCCTCGTTGGCGCCCTCGACCTCCTCCCACGTCTGGGGCACCGCGGCGTAAAGCTGCTTGTCGCCGGCGATCTCGGCGATCTTCTTGCCCTCGGTCGAGCCCTCGTAGGAGAGCTTCACGTAGTCGCCCTTGGCGGCCGCGCGGTCCGTGGCCTTGAAGTCGGCCCGCTCGGAGCGGAGCCCCTGGATCACGCTGTCGACCTCGGCGTCCGTCGGGTCGGCCGGGGGCACCGTGGTGGGAAGCCCGACGTAGTCGGGAAGCACAAACTCAGGGCGCACGTCGACGGTGACCGTGATGGCGGCCGAAAGGCCCGCCTCGATCGTGCCCTCCTCGACGCTCACGACATTGAGAACCTCGAGCTTCTCCTTCTCCAGGGCCCCCTGGTAGGCCTTGGTGACCACCTTCTGCTTGAGCTCCTCCGCGATCTCCTTCGCGAAGCGCTTCAGGACGATCGCCTCCGGGGCCTTTCCGGGACGGAAGCCCGGGAGCCTCGCCTGGCGCACGATCTCGCCGACGACGGCCTTGTGCTCGGTTTCGACCTCGGACTTGTCGAGGGTGACGACGAGGTTCTTGCGGGACTCGGATACGGAATTCAGTTGGACGTTCACGGAGTGTGTGCTGGGTCTGCTTTGCGGATAGAGTAAGGGTTCAGCGTAGGTTTCGGGGGTGGCGGGTCAATGCCGGATTGGGCGCCTGTTAAGCGGGCTTGCGGGGGGGGCCCTTGGAGCGTTTGGTGAGTTTCGCAAGATGCCGAGCCTCAGCCAGATTCTCGCCGAAAACGCCCCGCTCCTCGTCGTGGAC
>CAISPT010000031.1 GCA_903887455.1 uncultured Opitutaceae bacterium
CATCCTCGGCGAGGACGGCGAGCAGATGTCCAAGAGCCGCGGCAACGTCGTGAGCCCCGATACGATCATCGCCAGCCACGGGGCCGACAGCCTGCGCCTCTTCCTCATGTTCCTCGGGCCGCTCGAGGCCATGAAGCCCTGGAACCCCAAGGGGATCGAGGGCGTCCACCGCTTCCTCCAGAAGGTCTGGCACGATTGCGTGGGCGAGGACGGCAGCGCCAACCCGCGCATTACGGACGGCCACGAGGATTCGGGGGCCGTGCAGAAGCTCCTCCACGAGACGATCCGCAAGGTCGGCGAGCACATCGAGGCCCTTCGCTTCAACACCGCGATCTCTCAGATGATGATCCTCGAGAACGCGCTCCACAAGGAGGAGCGGGTCTCCCGCCAGGCGATGCTCTCGTTCATCCAGATCCTGGCGCCCTTCGCCCCGCACCTGGCCGAGGAGCTCTGGTCGCGCCTGGGCGCCAAGGGCCTGGCGAGCGCGGCCCCCTGGCCGGTCTTCGACGCGGCGAAACTCTCCTCCGCCGAGGTCCGCCTCGTCTTCCAGGTGAACGGCAAGCACCGGGCCGACCAGTCGGTGGCACTCGGCACAACCCAGGAGCAGGCGGTGGCCCTCGCCCAGGCCCACGAGAAGGTAGCTCCCTTCCTCACGGGGAAGAAGGTCATCAAGGTGATTTTTGTGCCCAACCGCATCCTTAACCTCGTGGTAGGATAAGGTCTTGCCAGAGTAGCATCCGATTGCAGACTCCCAGTGACATGTCCCAGGGTAAGCAAATGTACGAATGGGCTCGCCGCTTGCGCGCGGACCTTAAAGCCACCATATTGCACGGGTGATCAAATTCCCGCGCATCTTCGTCCCCCTCGCCGTCGCCGCGTTGTGCATTGCCACGACCGCGAGCGCTCAGTCGCGCCGGAAGAACCCCACCAGCAAGCTCTACGTTGCTGACCAGGTCGGCGACTCGCAGATCGACACCGGGACGGAGATCGACGACCTGACCAAGCGGTCGGTCTACAACGCCGAGGGAACGACGATCGAGACCAAGCCGAACTCGAACGCCTCCATCGTCCTTTCCAACGGCACCGGGGTGTATTTCGACGTCGAGACGCGCGTCAAGATCCGCACCTTCCAGCAGGAGGCCTTTAGGCCCAACCGCAGCGACATCGAGGATGAGCCCTCGGTGTCGACGACGCACCTGATGATCGAACACGGGGTGATCGGCGTTTCGACCAGCAAACTGGTCGCGGGCAGCAAGATGGTTTACGACACCCCCCTCGCCTCGGCGACGATCCACGGGCGCCAGGCCGTCATCCAGTCCCTCGACAACCTGACGGTGATCTCGATGTACCAGGGCGAGGCCACCGTTCAGGCGGGCCCCCTTGACCGCCCGCACGAGGTGAAGAATCACCAGCAGATCATCATCAAGCCCGGAAAGCCCGGCGAGCCAAACATCGTCATCATCCAGGACATCCCGGAAGGGACCGACGAGGACCGTTTCAAGTGGGTCGAGGAGCGGGTCCTGACCGCTGACGCCGCGCGCAAGCTCGTCTACTTCGAGGTGCAGGCCCGCAAGGGCTCGGACGGGGAAGTCACCCTGTTCGACGGAGGCACGTCGGGATCGACGACCGGAGGCAACGAGATCGTTGCCGTTCCGGTAGTCCCCGCGGCCACCACGGTGCAACCCAATGTGAGCCCTGCCAATCTGACCAGCGGATAGGCACCCCTGCCAGCTACCTTGATGAATTTTCCGCTGCGAACGCTCACGGCACTTGCCGTGGCCTACTTGTTTGTTGCCTCTCCGAAGGTACATGCGCTCGTCTCTCTCGAGGACGGCCGTGACCATGTGTTTGTGGACGGCACCTTTGAGATGGGCTACGACTCGAACGTCTTCACGAACGCCCAGCACAAGGGAAGCTTCCTCTACGAGGGCTCCCTCTCCACGGAGTTCACCCGCCGCGCAGGGCTGATCGGCGTCAACGGCACCGTCTCTCTCGAGTACGCGCGCTACAGCGCCTTCCGGGCGCAGAACTTCCAGGACCCGAAATTCGCCGTCGAGTTCACCAAGCAGACGGGCCGCACGACCGGCTCGGTGACCGTCAACATCCAGAAGGAGAACCGCGCCGACGTGACCGTGAACACCCGCGACGTGTCCTGGAATTACGACGTCGGCCTCAACATCCAGTACCCGGTGATCGAGCGCTACACGATCTCGGGCTCGCTCGGCTACGACAAGGTAGCCTACGACAACACGAAGCTGTTTACCGACCAGCAGATGTACACGGCCAACCTCTTCCTCTACTACGTCCTGAACGAGCAGCGGGACCTGTTCGTGAACTATCGCTTCAGGGACACGGTGGAGTCCACGAACGCCTACTACATCGACAACTCGGTAACGGCCGGGGTGAGCGGCCGCGTCTACGGCCCCTTCAACGGCTCCGTGCAGTTCGGCTACCAGGCCCGCTCCCCCTACCGGGACCCGAACAACCATGACAGCACGGGCGACCTGTCCGCCAGCGGCTCAGCGACCTGGAACATCAACCGCAGGCTCCAGCTTACCGGAAACCTCTCCCGGGACTTCTCGACGACCGCCCAAGCGGAATCGATCCAGGTCACCTCCGCTGGCCTCACCTTCCAGGACTCAATCGCCGCCAACAAGAGCGCGACTTTGGGCGCCAACTTCGGCGAGAACCGCTTCCTCGGGCTGGACGGGATAATCGAGCCCCAGGGGATTCGGCGGGTCGACTGGTTTTATTCCCTAAGTGCCTCGTATTACTACATGTTAAACGAGCACTTGAAGATCAATTTCAACTACATTTACTACCGGAGCTATTCCACCCTCGCGTACGCCGAATTTCCTCGGCAACAAATCAATGTAACTTTGTCGTCGCACTGGTAAAGGGTGCCCCTGTGAACCACTTTCTAAAATACGCGCTACTTTTGACCCTCGGCCTTGCGGCCTTGGCCTCGGCGCGGGCCGAGGAGTCCCCCGCCCGGAGCAACTCCAACAAGAGCCAGGTCTACAACATTCGTACGACAGACAAGCTGCGGATCTCGGTCTTCCAGGAGGACGACCTGTCCACGATCTGCCGGGTCGACGCCAAGGGCACGGTTAACCTTCCCCTGGTCGGCGAGATCCGCATCTACGGCCAGACGCTCAGCCAGGCCGGGCGGACGATCGAGGACGCCTACAAGAATGGGCGCTTCCTGCGGAAACCCGAGGTCACGGTCGCCGTCGAGGAGTACGCCCCGCGAGAGGTCTCGATCCAGGGCCAGGTCAAGAACCCGGGCCGCTACACCCTTCCCGTCGAGTCGACCATGAGCGTGCTGGACCTCGTGACCAAGGCCGGGGGCTTCACGGACACGGCGCAGGGTACGGCGGTCCGCGTGACCCGTATCCAGCCCGACGGGTCCACAAAGGTGATCACGCTCGACGTCGAGAGCCTCATCAAGGGGCGCAGCAACGCGAAGACGAACGGGGACAATAACGCGCTCACGCTAGAGCCCGACGACATCGTCTACGTTCCCGAGCGGATCATCTGACGCGACCACCGCACCCACCACGATGGCCGACGCCTCACACAACAGACACACGAAGGCTCCGTTCTCCTCCCAGGACGAAGAAGTGGCGGTCGAACGCCGGACGCTCCGCGACTACTACATCATCCTCAGGGAGCGCATCTGGGTGGCGATGCCGATCGCGGTGCTCCTGGCTGTCGGCTACTTCTACCTCCAGGCCCGCAAGACCCCGATCTACGAGGCGACGGCATCGCTGCAGTTCGAGAAGCCTGAGACGGTCGTGACCAGCCAAGGGGTCGTCGACCCGTCCATCCGCTCGGACGTGGACCTGAACACCTACATCCACGACATCGACAGCAACCGCTTGAGGTCGAGCGTCATCCTCTCCTTCACCCCGGCCGAGCGCCACATCCTCGAGCGGGCGGCGATGAAGCGCCTACCCCCCGGCAGCCCGCCCCCGCCTGTGGGCTCCCTCCTGGGCTCGGTTGCCGCCGAGCCGGTGCGCAACAGCTACCTGATCACGATCACGGTACGCCATGAGGACCCCGAGGCGGCCGCCCTGGTGGCCAACCGGTACGTTGAGAAGTTCATGGACTACCTCTTCGAGAGCGTCGGGGGAAAGAACGAGGAGGCGGTCACTTACCTCAAGGGCCGGGCCGAGCAGCTCAGGCACGACGCCGAGGACACCGAGAAGCAGCTCCAGGACTACATGCGCCAGCACAACCTGGTGTCCCTGGACAAAAGCATTGACATCGTCTCCGACCGGCTCAAATCGGTGAACAACGCCCTCACCAACGCGCGGCTCGAGATGCTCAACCTCCAGCAGCTGGTCGAGCAGGTCTCGGAGTTCAAGAAGTCGGGCAAGGACCTGCTCGAGATCTCCTACATCGCCTCCCACGGCTCCGTCCCGAGCCTCAAGGCGCAGCTCAACGAGGCCGAGCAGACCCAGGCGCTCCTGATGGAGCGCTACCTCGAGCGCCACCCCAAGGTCATCGACAACGCGGACAAGATCGCGATCACCAAGATCCAGCTCGCCAAGGCCGTCGAGCTGGCGATCGCCGACTTGAACACCCGTATCGCCTCCGCCCGCGACAACGTGGCAGCACTTGAGAAGGAGTACTCCTCGCAGGAGTCCCAGGAGCTCAGCCTCCGGGCGCTCAGCGTCGACTTCAACTC
>CAISPT010000032.1 GCA_903887455.1 uncultured Opitutaceae bacterium
AGTACTGCATCGCGATGGGCGCGTGCGCCATCTCGGGCGGACCGTTCAAGCGGGGCTACAACGTGCTGAAGGGCATCGACCGCTTTGTGCCGGTGGACATCTATATCCCGGGCTGCCCACCGCGGCCCGAGGCGCTCCTGCACGGGCTGATGGAGCTCCAGAAGAAGATCAGCGGCCAATCCATTTCGGGCCCGGACGCCCCCCGCCACCTCAGGCATGACGACAGCTGCGAGTTCCCGGTGCCGGAGTTCGGTGAGCACGACCTTACGCCGCCGAAAAACCCCGAGATCTGGCGCGCGCCGGACTCCCAGCCGAAGCCCTAGCCGGATCCGGCCACCGAGCGATGGAAACCCCCGACCAGATCTGCAGCCGCATCCTCTCCCGCCTCCCGGGCGCGGAGGTATCGGTCCTTCAGAATCCCGGCCCGGCCGCCCAGCATTCCCTGCTCGTGGGGCGCCAATCGGTCCTCGAGGTCGCCGAATTCCTCAGGGACGATCCGGAGCTCCGCCTTGACTACTGCTCGAACGTGACCGGCGTTGACTGGCCGGAGAAGATCATCGTCGACGTCAGCAAGGTATCGACCCCCGACCCGGCCGGCGGCGCCCCCAAGGTGACGGAGGTGAAGACCGAGCGGGTGCAGCCGGGCTATCTCGAGGTCGTGTACCACCTCTACTCGGTGTCCCTCAGGCACGGCCCCGTGATCCTCAGGACCCGGACCGCGGGGCGAGACGCGCTCGCCGCCGTTCCTTCCCTGACCCCGGTGTGGCGCTCCGCGGAGTTCCAGGAGCGCGAGATCTTCGACCTTTTCGGAGTCGTCTTTGAGAACCATCCCGACCTGAGGCGCATCCTCATGTGGGACGGCTTCAAGGACCACCCCATGCGCCGCGACTACGTCGAGCCCGAGGACTACGAGTGGGAGCCGACGCCCCACGGGGACCTGGTTGAGAAGGCAAAGAAGGCCCGAGCGCAGGCAGGAGGGACTCCCGGATGACGCCCTCCCCCCTTGTCCCAACCGGCGGAGCGACGGTTCGCGCCGTCAACGACGAGTTCCACGGCGACCTCCTGGAGGTCTCGATGGGGCCGCACCACCCGTCCACCCACGGCGTCTTTCGGATGGTGGTGACGCTCGACGGCGAGCGCATCACCAAACTCAAGCCGGTCCTCGGCTATCTCCACCGCAACCACGAGAAGATCGGTGAGAGCACGAGCTACCTTGGGTCGATGCCCTACACCGACCGGCTCGACTACCTTAACGCGATGACCAACAACTGGGCGTATGCGCTCGCGGTGGAGCGCCTGGGTGGGCTATCGGTCCCCGAGCGGGCGGAGTACCTCAGGGTGATCCTTGCGGAGCTCTCGCGCCTGCAGAACCACGTGTGCCTGGCGGGCTTCCTCCTCCAGGACACGGGAGCCAGCGGCACGCCGCTCATGTACGCGTTCCGCGAGCGCGAGAAGATCCTGGACCTCTTTGAGGCGCTGAGCGGCTCCAGGATGATGTGCAACTTCCAGCGCTTCGGGGGATGCCGCACGGACGCCTCGCCGGCTTGGCTCGCTCAGGTCGCCGCCCTTGTCGGCGGCTTCGGGCGCTTCCTGGACGAGTTCGAGGAGCTCATCACGGGCAATGAGATCCTGATGGCCCGCACCCAGGGCGTCGGTGTCCTGAAGGGGCCCGCGGCCGTCGCGGCCGGGATCACCGGGCCGATGCTCCGCGCGGCCGGTGTGGGCTACGACATCCGCAAGGTCGACGGCTACGGCCTCTACCCGCGTTTCACCTTCAGGGTCCCGATCGGCGCGCACGGGGACACCTACGACCGGTACATGATTCGCATCCTGGAAATGCGCGAATCTATCGGGATCCTCGAGCAGGCACTCAGGGACATCCCGGCCGGACCGATCATGGACCCGAAGGCCAAGCTGCGCGGCTTCAGGCCCAAGCCGGGTGAGTCCTACGGCAGGATCGAGGGCCCCAAGGGCGAGATCGGTTTCTACCTGATAAGTGACGGCAGCGCCAACCCCTACCGGTACCGGGTTCGCCCGCCCTCGTTCGTGAACCTGACGGTCCTCGAGGACCTGTGCCTGGGCCACACGATCGCCGACTCCGTCGTCATTCTCGGCAGCATCGACATCGTTCTCGGGGAGGTCGACCGATGAGCGCCTCCACCCGCACCGCAGCCCCAGGACGCGCCCTCAAGGGGCCGTCCGATTCCAAACGATCCTGACATGCTCGGCTCCGGACTACTCCAAGGACTGGGCGTCACGGCGAAGAACCTCGTGGGGTCGTTCCACGACCCGAAGCGGCTGACGACGGTCGAGTATCCCGAGCAGAAGACGAAGCTGCCCGAGGCCTACCGCAACTTCCCCTTCCTTGTCTCGGAGAGCGCCGAGGACCCGATGGGCACCCTTCGCTGCGTCGCCTGCCAGATCTGCGAGAAGGAGTGCCCGCCGCAGTGCATCTTCATCGAGAAGAGCAAGGACAAGAAGCCGGACGCCACCGGCAAGATGCAGATCTATCCCGCGGTGTTCCTGATCGACAGCTCGGTCTGCATGAACTGCCAGATCTGCGTCGAGGTCTGCCCGTTCGACGCGATCAAGATGGACCACGAGTACGAGATCGCGACCACCGAGCGCTTCAACGCGCTCTTGCTCGACCGCGAGGCGCTCGCCAAGCCCAACAGCTATTTCCACGAGATCCGCCCTGAGGAGGCGGCCGAGGTCGACGGGAGGCTGGCCGCCGAGCGCAAGGCGGCCGAGGAGAAGGCCAAGGCCGCCGCTCTGGCAAAGGCCTCAGCCGCTGCCAAGCCCGCCGCGCCCCCATCAGCAGTCCCGCCCAAGGCGGAGCCGCCCAAACCCTCGGCCTCGGCATGACGGCACCCATAAACCCGGCAGACTCCCTGCTTGAACGCGCGCCCCAGGCGCTCAGGGACCTCGTCACGTCCCACTTTCCGCAGCCCTGGCGGTGGTTCGCCAACGGCCTCTTGGCCGACGTCGCGATCCTCGCGGTCTTCGGGCTCCTCTTCGCAGCCCTCACGCTCGCCGAGCGAAAGATCCTGGGCAGGGTGCAAAACCGGCCGGGCCCCAATAGGACGGGCCCCTTCGGCCTTCTTCAGCCGATCGCCGACGGGATCAAGATGCTCTCCAAGGAGGACATCGTTCCCAGGGACGCGGACCACCTCCTGCATTTCTTGGCGCCGGTCACCCTCCTTGCGTCGGCGATCATGGCCTTTGCGGTCATCCCCTATGGACGGAACCTCGTCCCAGTGGACCTGGACGCCGGGGTCCTCTACTTCTTCTGCGTCGGGGCCACGACCGAGCTGGCTGTGTTCAT
The DNA here is from genome assembly GCA_903887455.1 of uncultured Opitutaceae bacterium. Taxonomy (GTDB): domain Bacteria; phylum Verrucomicrobiota; class Verrucomicrobiia; order Opitutales; family Opitutaceae; genus Palsa-1447. Next base: position 3,326 of record CAISPT010000032.1, read on the forward strand.
GGCGGGATGGTCGAGCCACAACAAGTACTCGCTGCTCGCGGCGATGCGCGCTCTAGCTCAGCTGATCAGCTACGAGCTTCCGCTCCTCCTCTCCTGGGTGCCTGTTGTGATGATCTCAGGCACCCTCTCGACGACCGGAATCGTCGCGGCCCAGTCGGGATGGCGCTGGGGCTGGATGCCCACCTGGCACGTCTTCACGCCCTGGGGCCTCGCCGGGTTCATCATCTTCATGGTCTCAGCCCTCGCCGAGTCCAACCGCTCGCCCTTCGACCTTCCGGAGGCCGAGAGCGAGCTGATCGCCGGGCACCTGACCGAATACAGCGGTTGCAAGTACGTCTTCTTTTTCATGGCGGAGTATTTCGGTATGACCGCTCTAAGCGGCATGGCCGTCACCCTCTTCCTGGGCGGATGGCACGCGCCCCTGCCGGCCCTCGAGTTCATCCCCTCCTACGCCTGGTTCGGCATCAAGCTGATCTCGCTCCTAATGGGCTTCATCTGGATCCGAGCGACATTCCCCAGGCTCAGGATGGACCAGCTGACGCGCTTTGCCTGGAAGTTCCTCGTGCCCCTGGCGCTCATCAACCTGGCGACGGCTGCCTTCTGGTCGCTCAGCTTCGGCTGGTCCGGCCCCATGCTCGCCGCCCGGTGTGGCGTGGCGCTCGTGCTGGTCATCGTCCCGTTCGTGCTCCTCGGCAGGCGCCTCACCGCCGGATTGGCGCCCCGTTCCTACGCCTACGCGACATGAACGCCCTTTTCCTCATCCTCATCGCCCTCGTGACGCTTGGCGCCGCCGCCACCGCCATGGCGCTCCGGAACCTGATCCACAGCGTGCTGCTCTTGATTGGGAGCTGGATCGGTGTCTCGGTGTTCTACCTCTTCGCGGGGGCGGAGTTCGTCGCCTTTGCCCAGGTCCTGGTCTACGTGGGTGCCGTCTCGATGGTTGTCCTCTTCGCGGTTCTGCTTACCCGCCGTTCACGATTGGATATCTCAGTAACGCCGGACTCGCTGAGCCGGGCGATCTCGGCGGTGCTGGCTGCGGGGGCGGTGCTAGGAGTGCTCCTCTACGGGATCGTATTCACGCCGCTCCCGGGGGCAGCGCCCAAGGGGCCGTCTGCGACTGTGAAGCAGCTGGGCGTCGAGCTGATGGGGGACCACGCGGCCGCGCTCCTCATCATCGGCCTAATCCTCACGGTCGCGACCCTTGGCGCCGTGGTCATCGCGTCGAACGATCCCAAAGCGGAGGACCGGCAATGAATTCGCACCCCCTTGAGCTCTGCCTTGTCTTCTCAAGCCTCCTCTTCTGCGTGGGCCTGGCGGGCGCCCTTTCCCGAAGCAACAGCATCCTCGTCCTCCTCGGCATCGAGCTCATGCTGAACGCC
>CAISPT010000033.1 GCA_903887455.1 uncultured Opitutaceae bacterium
GCCGCCACGACGATCACCGCGTCGACGCTCGCCCGCTGCCAGTAGCTGCCGCCCAGGTGCAGCCACATCCCGAACTCGTCGAAGGTGAGCGCCATCGCGACCCCGTACAGCAGCGCCGTGACCTCGGCCGTCCGGCCGCCGGGCCTGCGGAAGACGCCGAAGCCGCCGACAGCCGCCAGCAGGAAGATGCCGTAGTTGAGGTGGTGCACGTGCGTCCCCTGCAGGAAGAAGTACAGGTTCGGCATCTCGTGCGACATGATCAGGAACACGAAGGCCCGGGCCAGGATGAAGGTCAGGATGAAGCCGAAGAGGGCTAGCCTGGCCAGCTTGTGGACGTTCAGGTGCAGGACGTGGCGGGCCACGGCCTCGGCTGCGGGGCTACCGGGTCCGGTGGGATCGCTGTTCACGGTCGGACCCCCCTGGGGTCCTATATGTGGATCGCTTCGCCGAAGGAGGAGGCCGCGGCCTCCATCACGGCCTCGCTGAGCGTCGGGTGGGCGTGGATCGTCTGGTGGACCTCGTCCACCGTCGCCTCGAGCTCCATGGCGAGACTGTATTCGGCGATCAGCTCCGTGGCCTCCGATCCGATGATATGGGCGCCGTAGATCTCGCCGGTCTTCTTGTCGGCCACGACCTTCACGAAGCCCTCGGTCTCGGCCGAAGCCACGGCCTTGCCCGAGGCGGTGAACGGGAACTTGCCGATCATCAGGTCCAGTCCCTTCGCACGGGCGGCCTTCTCGGTCAGACCGATGCTCGCGACCTGGGGCTGGCAGTAGGTGCAGCCCGGGTAGTTCTTTATCCGCTTCGGCTTGCCGTGACCGAACATGCCGTTGACGGCGCTCATGGCCTCGTAGGTCGCCACGTGGGCGAGCCACGGCGGCCCGATGATGTCCCCGGCTCCGTAAATGCCGGGGATCGTCGTCTGGTAGTCGTCGCCGACCTTAAGGTAATTCCGGTCGAGCTCGGGCTTGAGCGTCGGGGCGAGCACCCCCTCCAGGTTAGCGACGACCCCGATGGCCGAGAGGACGACGTCCGCCTCGATTGTGTTGCGCGACTCGCCGGAGACCAGGTCCACCTTGACCGAATTCTTGCCGACCACGAAGTTCTCGCACTTGGTGTCGACGCGCATCGTGATGCCCTGCTTCTCAAAGGAGCGCTGGAGGGCCTTGGAGACCTCCTCGTCCTCGACCGGCAGGATCTGCGGGAGCATCTCCACGAGCGTCACCTTCGAGCCGAAGGCGTTGTAGAAGTAGGCGAACTCGACGCCGATCGCCCCGGCGCCGACGATCACGATCGATTTCGGGAACACCTTCGATCCGAGGGCCTCGCGGGAGGTCATGACGCGGACCCCGTCGAACTCGAGGCCAGGGATGCGGCGCATCTTGCAGCCTGTCGCCACCATGATCTTCTTGGTGCGCAGGAACTTACCCTTGTGCTCACCGGAAGTGATCGAGACCATCCCTGGGGCGTCCACGCGGCCGGTCCCCACGAAGTAGTCGACTTTGTTCTTCCTGAAGAGGAACTCGACGCCCTTGGCCATCTGGCCGGCGACGGCCCTGGAGCGCTCGTTCACCTTGGCGAAGTCGAAACCCACCTCCTTGGCGGAGAGCCCGTAGGCCTCAGCCTTCTTCATCTTCTGGTAGAGCTCCGCGCTCTTCAGCAGCGCCTTCGTGGGGATGCAGCCCCAGTTTAGACAGGTGCCCCCCGCGCGCTCCAGCTCGACGCAGGCCACCTTCTTGCCGAGCTGGCCCGCGCGAATGGCGCCGGCGTAGCCCGCAGGGCCGCCCCCGATGACGATCAGATCATATTCTGTGGATTCGGACATTCCGCCAACGTGCTGCGCCTTCGCCACTCGGCAACTAAATATCGATGACGTCGCCCCCGGGGGCCTGCGGGCCCTTCGGCGCAGCGGGCGGGCGGGGCCCGGGGCTTCGCATGAGGCCGTTGAGCACCATGTTGGTGAGGCTCAGCACGAGCGAGCCCCATACGGCGGGCCAGAAACCGGCAACCGTGAAGCCCTCGACCAGCCTCCCCACAAAGAAAAACAGGATGGCATTGATCACCACAATCCCTAGCCCCATCGTGAAGATGATGAACGGCAAAGTGAACAGCACAAGGACCGGCCTGAGTATCGCATTGAAGAAACTCAGCAGCAGCACGGCCATGATGAGGGCCCCGGGGTCGGAGTAATGAATGCCCGTCACCACATGCGCCGCTATCACGACGCCAATAGCGAGTATCATCCACCTTACCAGGAGCTGTCCGAACGGTGAGTTCATCGGTTATGACATTTTCCCCCGGTCGCACCCACGGGCAATGAGAATCATTGTCCTACAGGACCACCTGCGGAGCGGCGGGACCGAGCGCCACTCGATCCTCCTTGCCCGCGAATTCGCGGAGCTGGGGCATGCCTCGGAGCTGGTCACGTTCCGGCCCGGCGGCAGGCTCGCCCCGACGGCAGGGGGGCACCACCGCTCCCTGCAGCCCTTCGACACGGGGATCGACTGGCTTGCCCCCCGCCTGTCGTCGTCGGTGCTCGGCGCCTCCCCGGACATCGTCCTGTGCATGGGAAAGACCGCCAACTGCTTCGCCGGGCGGCTCCAAAGGCAGGCGGCGCGCCGGGGACTCCCGACACGGGTCGTCGCCACCCTTCGGGCCGGCGGCGTGCTGCCGGGGTTCTACTACTCCTCGGTCAAGGCCGCGGCGCACCTGGTCACCAACAGCCACGAGGCCGCCGATCTCCTCGTGTCGCGGCACGGGCTGGAGCGAGCCCGGGTGTCCGTGATCCACAACTCGCTCGTCTTCCCCGCAGCGACCGAGGGCCGCGACCCCGAGCTCCGGGCGCGCCTCGGCGCCGGTCCGCAGACAACGGTGCTTCTCTCGGTTGGGATGTTCCGCCCGGAGAAGAACCAGAGGGACCTGATCGCGTTCGCGGCGGGCTTCCCAACGGGGTGGGACTGGCGGCTGTGGATGGCGGGCGAGGGCCCGGAGCGGGCGGCGTGCGAGCGCCTGGCCGAGAGCCTCGGGCTCAAGGACCGCGTCCGCTTCCTCGGCTTCCAGGCGGACCCGGGCCCGCTCTACCGGGCCGCGGACATCGCGGTCCACGCCTCGAAGGAGGAGGCGCTCTCAAACTTCCTGATCGAGGCGCAGTCCCACGGGCTGCCTGCGGTCGCCTGCCGCGCGCTCGGGATCGAGGAGTGCTTTGTCCCGGGCCGCACGGGGTGGATGCTCGAGCAGGGCGACGCAGCTGGGTTCAGGGACGCGGTGGACCGTCTCTGTAGGGACACGCCCGCCGAGAGGGCCGTCCGCGCGGAGGAGGCCAGGCGGTACGCTCGCACGTCCTTCGATCCCGCCCGCCAGGTCGGTGCCTACCTTTCGCTCTTTGAGTCCCTCCTCGCGGAGGCCTTGCGCGCCCCGCACCCATGAAGCGCGACACGAGGCAAACGGCCGGCGTCCCCGCGCGGAAGCCGGAGTGCATCCGCCTGCGCGGGGTCAGGCAGAACAACCTGAAGGGCTTTGACCTGGACGTGCCGCTCGGCTGCTACGTCGTCGTGACCGGCCTCTCCGGCGCCGGCAAGAGCTCGCTCGTATTCGAGACGCTCCACGCCGAGGGGCAGCGCCGCTACGTCGAGACCTTCAGCGCCTACACCCGTCAGTTCCTCGAGCTCCTCGACAAGCCGAAGGTCGACTCGATCGAGAACATCAGGCCCTCGATCGCGATAGAGCAGACCAACACGGTCAAGTCGTCGCGCTCGACCGTGGGCACCATGACCGAACTCACCGACTTCTTCAAGGTGTGGTTCAGCCACGTGGCCTCCTGCTTCGACCCGGAGACCGGGGAGCGGGTCGAGGACGAC
>CAISPT010000034.1 GCA_903887455.1 uncultured Opitutaceae bacterium
CGAGTCCCTTTCGGAGCGGGAGGACCGCGCACTCGCAGCCGTCCGCTCCCGCGCCGCCGACGAGGAGCGCCTGGCGGAGTCAAAACTGCTTAACGCCAACGCGTCCTCACGGGCGCAGGCGGCCGAGGCCGGCCGCCTTGCCACCCTCTCGAAGGAGGCCCGGCGGCGGGATCCGGCCGACTACGCGGGCCTCCGGCTTTGGACCACGGCCGACACCGGAGGTGCGCTGCCGTGAGGCCCTTCCTAGCCGACCTTCCCGCCGCCGCCGACTTGCTGGACGTATTCAGCGCCTACGACGGCAACGTGATCTTCCGGGGGCTCACCGAGGGCACTGGGGGCCAGCCGCCGGTCCTTGGGAGGATGGGGTGGATCTTCACGGGCTTCGGCGCGCTCCTTGTCCTCTGGGGCTTCGCGCTGCGGGCGCAGCGCCTCTCCGGCGGATCGAAGTTGGGCGAGATCGCGCGGACGTGGGTCGTGGTCGCCTTCATGGTTGGGGGGCCGTTCCTCATGCGGTCGGCGATGCAGGCGGCCGACGCCGTGTACGAGGACTCGGTCGGCGGGCCCCGCAACCTGACGGTCGTCTGCGTCAAGGCGGCCTATGCGATGCCCGAACTTAACGCGCTCTTTGATGTCCTCAGGCGGGGTGCCCTCGCGGGCGGCGCCACGCCCCAGACCTCCCCGGGCCGGCAGGCCCTGATCGACAAGGCGAACGACGGGAGCGTGCTCGGCTACCTGGAGGCCCTGGGAATCGCCGTCTACGACACGGCGGCCGACGACGCCGCGGGGGTCGCGTCCTCGTGGAACGCGATGGTGCGCATGGCCGCGATGGCCGCCGGGATGGGATCGGCGATGCTCAAGTGCCTGGCGATCGCGCTCACGGTGCTGCCGCTCTACCTCGTGCTCCTTCTCGCGGCCGCGATCGTGTGGTTCATGGAGCAGCTCCGCTATTTTCTGGCGGTCACCGGGGCGATGATGCTGCCGCTCTTTGTCGGCATGTTCTCGCTCCCGGACGGGCACTTCAGCCGCCAGGCGGCGAGCGCCTACGTGATGAACATGGTCTCGCTCGCTCTCTGGCCGGTGGCCTGGGCGATAGGCCACACGGGCTCGATCGCCCTCTACAACGCCCTGATTTCCCTCGTCGCCGGGACGAGCCGGGTTCCCGAGATCGCCTCGCTCCTCGAGTGGAACACGGTGGCATCGGGCGCCCCCACCGAAGCCCAGCTGCGGGCGACTGAGGCCGCGCTCGGCAACTGGTTCATGGGAAACCTCTCGGGGCTCTTGTCCCTCCTCGTGGGCGGGCTAGGCTTCCTGGTCTGGGTCGTGGTGGTCTCGGTCTTGGGGCCCGTGTTCCTCCACAAGCTGCTCGCCTCCGGCGCCGTGTTCATGACCCAGGCCCTGTCGGCGACCGGCGTTCAGACCCTCGCTGCGGCAAGGGCCGGGTTCGGGGTTGTCCAGTCCGGCGGGTTGGGCCTCCTCCCCTCGGGACCGAGGGCAGGCGAGCGCCTCTCGGGCGCGAACTCCGTCGAGGCGCATCCCGTCCTCCACGGGTCGCACCGCTTCACGCCGCCGCCGGGTGCCATGTCCATGGCCTCCGCGGCGGAGCGCGTCGATGTTTCGGATGGCAAGAGGGGCCCGCTCCTGTGAGAGTTCGGGCGTGGCCCTGCCCCCCCTAGTGCGGTCCCTCTCGGACGGCGCCGAGCGGATCCTCGACCGGATCCTCTGTGCGGCCGGGGCCGTCGCATTCTCGCAGTTCCCCGAGTTCCTCCAGCAGTACCTCCAGCGGCTGGAGGGGCACCTTGACGAGGCGCGCCTGGCGCTCGAGCGCTTCCGCGGCGCCGCGGCGCAGGCCGGCATGACCCTCGACCAGCTCGTGAGCGGCGCCTCGCAGAACCCCGACCCCGGGGTCGCAAAGCTCGGGGACGTGGTGCGCGCGGCCTCGCTGCGCGTGGGGGAGCTCGAAGCCGCGGACCACGCGCTCAGGCAGGCCGGAGCCTTGACGCGCCCCTTCGTCTTCCTCGCCCACGCCGACTGGGGGATCGCGCGGGCGACCCTCTCCATCTACAGGCCGGCGGTCCCCACGACCGGCGAGGGGCTGCTCTACGCCGGGGCGGGGATGGTGGTGGTCCTCGTGGCCTACCACGTGTTCGTCCGGGGCCCGATCGCCCGCGCGCTCGCGCGCCCGAAGCCCGGCCCGTCCTGACGGCCCGGCCGGGCGCTCAAATCCTTTGGACACTGCCGGGTTCTCCGGCCAAGTTTGCGGGCCCCGATGCCTGACACCCTTAACGTAGCCCTGGGAGACCGGTCGTACCCGATCCACTTCGCGGAGGACCTGGAGGAGAAGGTGCGCGCCTTTTCCGCAGAGCTTGCCACCGCCGGCAGGCGGACGGCGGTCATCACCGACCGCAACGTGGCGACGATCCAGGCGGCGACGCTCGACAGGCTCTTCGGGCCCGTGCCGACCCTTGTCGTCCCGGCAGGCGAGGAGTCGAAGTCGATCTCGGAACTCGGAAGGGCGCTCGACTTCCTCGCGGCCCAGGGCCTCGACCGCTCGGGAGTCGTGTTCGCGGTCGGCGGAGGCGTGGTCGGCGACTTGGCGGGGTTCGCGGCGGCCTCCTATCTGCGCGGCATAGACTACTGCCAGGTGCCGACGACCCTCCTCTCCATGGTCGACAGCTCGGTCGGGGGGAAGACCGGCATCAACCTGAAGGCGGGCAAGAACCTCGCCGGGGCCTTCCACCAGCCCCGTCGGGTCTTTATCGCAACCGGCTTCCTGAAGCTGCTTCCCCCGCGGGAGTTCGCGGCGGGCATGGCCGAGGTGATTAAGACCGCGCTCCTCGGGGAACCGCTCCTCTTCGAGGACCTGGAGCGCCAGGCGCTCTCGGCCGGCGACCTCCGCCTGGCCTGGACCGTGCGGGTGTGCTGCGGGATCAAGGCCCGGCTTGTCGAGGCGGACGAGCGCGAGACGGCGCCGACCGGCGGCCGCGCGCTCCTCAACCTGGGCCACACCTTCGGGCACGCGATCGAGCAGGTGACAGGCTACGGGACCTATCTCCACGGCGAGGCCGTCGCGGTCGGCCTCTGCGCGGCCGCGAGGCTCTCCCACCGGCTCGGCATGATTGGCGACGGCGACGTCCGTCGGGTCGAGGCCGTGGTGGCCGCCCATGCGCTCCCGACGAGGCTCAGGTCCCCGCTTGCGACCCCGGCGCTCCTAGAGGCCATGTCGCGGGACAAGAAGGCGCGCGCCGGTTCCCTGCGGTTTGTGCTCCTTAAGGCGCTCGGCGAGGCGGTCGTCCGTGCCGACGTGCCGAAGGCCGACGTCGAGGCGGTGTGGCGCGAGGTCGGGTCCCCTTAGCCCCGGGGGACAAAAAATTCGTGTGTTTGGCCCTGTCCGGGCCTATAGGTGGTCCCATGTCCGCGATCGACGAAGGCATTGTCCGCGAGTATTTTGAGCAGAACGGGTTTTTTGTCCGCCAGGTGCGCAAGTACCAGGTGCAGGCCCGCCGGAAGACGGGCGACGAGGAGATCGATCTCCTCGTCGCC
>CAISPT010000035.1 GCA_903887455.1 uncultured Opitutaceae bacterium
CGGTCGCACGATCCTCATGAGCCCCATCATGGTCGCCGCCGCCGCGGTGACCGGCTCCGTCGCCGACGCCCGCGAGGTGTTCGGCGTGAGCGCGAACTAGGAAACAAAGAAAACCCATCCCCTCCATGGCACTCGAAAAAATCACACGCGTCTCCGGCAGGGCCGTTGCCGTCCCGGGCAACGACATCGACACCGACCGGATCATCCCGGCCCGCTTCATGAAGTGCGTCACCTTCGACGGACTCGGCGAGTTCCTCTTCTACGACGTGCGCAAGAACGCGGATGGGTCCGACAAGGCGCACCCGCTCAACGAGGCACGTTTTAGGGGCGCCTCGATCCTGCTTTCCGGGGTCAATTTCGGCTGCGGGTCCTCCCGCGAGCACGCCCCGCAGGCCCTGCAGAAGCACGGGTTCCGGGCGGTGATCGCTGAGGGCTTCGCCGAGATCTTCCTTGGAAACTCGACGACGCTCGGCATGCCCTGCGTGACCGCCAGCCGCGAGGACATCGCCCGCATTGCCGCCGCCGTCGACAAGGACCCCTCGACCGAGGTCGTGATCGATCTGGTGGACAGCAAGGTCAGCTTTGCCGGTCAGTCGGCGCCCATTACCGTCCGCGAGAGCGCGAGGGACGCCCTGGTCAACGGGCGCTGGGACCCGATAGGCGAGCTGATCGAGGGGGGGGGGGACGCGGCTTCGATCGCCAGCAAGTTGCAATACATGGGCGCTTAGGCGTCGGGGGGCGGTGTCGGGATGCGCCGCCCATCAAACAGCTTGGCGGCCCGCGCGGGTTGGATTTAAATTCCGGGACCTTTTTGCAATCGGAAGCGTCTTACAGGCACACTTTAAACAATGACACTCGGAATGATCGAAGTCTTCAAGGGGGCGGGCCTCCTTATCTATCCCCTCGGTGTGTGCTCGGCCCTGGCCGTCTTCATCATCTTTGAGCGCATGTACGCGCTCAGGACGGCCGCGGTACTCCCGCCCGACCTGGTGGACGCCGTCATGAACGGCAAGCAGCTGGTGGGCGGCAAGCACACGGTGCTCTCCCGCATCGTCGAGTTCGCCGACATCCACAAGAACGACCCGGATTCGCTGAAGGCCTTCGCGCGCCTCGAGGTGAACCGGATGGAGAGGGGCGTCCCCTACCTGGACGTGATCTACGCGGCGGCCCCTCTTATCGGACTCTCCGGCACGGTGACCGGCCTCCTGCAGGTCTTCTCCGAGATCTCTCCCGACACGGGCCTTCCCGACCCGGTGGTGTTCACCAAGGGCGTTGCCCTGGCCCTGTCGGCCACCGTGATCGGCCTGGCGATCGCCATTCCCTCGCTCGTTGGCAGCGGCTACCTCGCGCGCCGGATCGACAACTACGCGGCGCAGCTTGACGTGCTGCTCGAGCGCATCATCAACCGCGGACGCGGATGAGCGGCTTCCGCCAGAAGTCCCGCAAGAGGCCCGAGCTCAACCTCGTGCCGCTGATCGACGTACTCGTGATGCTGATCTTCTTTGCATTCGTCACGATGCAGTTCCGCTCGGCCACGATGCTCAACATCACGCTGCCGAAGATCGCGACGGCGGGAAAGAGCGAGTACAAGGGCACAGTGACGATCGGCATCGACAAGGACGGGGTCGTCTCCTTCAACGGCAAGGTGGTCTCCGACGCTCAGCTGGTGGCGCTCCTGAAGCAGGTGAGCGACGCCAACCGTGACATCCCGGTCCTCATCAAGGCCGACGAGACCACCCAGTTGAAGAAGCTCGCGTTCGTCATGGACGCCTGCCGCACGGCGGGCCTGAACAAGTTCAGCCTCCAGGCCCGCTAGACCATGAACATCGTGATCACCGGCGTGACCCGCGGCCTTGGCCGGGCGCTCGCCGAGTGGTACATCGCCAACGGCCACACGGTGGCCGGCTGCGGGCGCAGCGGCCCGGCCATCTTCGATTTCCGCTTCACGCACCCGGAGCCGCACAGTTTCGACGCGGTGGACGTGACGCAGCAGGTGAAGGTCCAGCTCTGGGCCGAGCGGGTCCTCGGCTCGCTGGGGCCGCCGGACATCCTGATCAACAACGCGGGTTTGATCAACAAGCCGGCGCCGCTCTGGACGGTGCCCGCCGACGAGGTCTCGAAGGTCGTGGGAGTGAACATCCTTGGCGTCGCGAACGTGATCCGCTCCTTCGCGCCGGCGATGGTCGAGCGCGGAAAGGGCGTGATCGTCAACCTGAGCTCGGGGTGGGGTAGGGGCGTCTCCTCCGGCGTCGCCCCGTACTGCGCCACCAAGTGGGCGGTCGAGGGCCTGACCAAGGCGCTCGCCCTTGAGCTGCCCGCCGGGATGGCGGCCGTGCCGCTGAACCCCGGGGTGATCGACACCGACATGCTGAGGACCTGCTTCTCCGACGGCGCGGGCTCCTATCCGAAGGCCGAGGAGTGGGCGAAGCGGGCCGGCCCCTACATCCTGGCCTTGGGGCCGGGCGACAACGGCCGCTCGGCGAGCGTCGACGGCTTCGAGGCCTAGGGCACATCCCCCTTGCGTGCGGGCCGGCTTGGCCTTCGCCTCTCCCCATGTCCCGGATCATGTGCTACCGCTGCTTCTGGCCAAAGGAGCTGTGCTGGTGCCAGAGCCTGGAGCCCATCGAGACGCGGACGCGCTTCGTGTTCCTGATGCACCCGAAGGAGTACAAGCAGGAGAAGGCCGCCACGGGCAGGCTGACCCACCTTTGCCTGCCCAACAGCAGCCTGCACATGGGGATGGCTTTCGATCACGACGCCCAAGTCCAGGCGATCCTCTCGGATCCCCGGCACCATGCAGTGCTGCTCTACCCGGGCGCCTCCGCGCTCAACTTGTCGGAACCGGCGACGGCGGAGGCCGATCCGCTGGCCGAAGCGCTCGGCGGCGGCGCAAAGACGCTCCTCGTCGTGATCCTGGACGCCACCTGGAGCGGGGCCAGGAAGATGCTACGGGTAAGCCCGAGCCTGCAGCGTCTGCCCCGGATCATGTTCACCCCCGGGGACACGAGCCGGTACGTGATCAAGCAGCAGCCCCAGGCCGGGTGCCTCTCGACGCTCGAGGCCACGCACGAATTGCTGACGGTGCTTGAGGCGCGCGGGCTCGACCGCTACACGCGGCCCAGGCACCTGCTGGAGGTCTTCGCGAGGATGCAGGACTTCCAGATCAAGTGCGCCTCGGACCCCTCGAAGGGCGGGTACCGCCGCAGGCCGTACTCGGAGCCCTCCGAGCGAATGCCCGCCCACGGGCGCAGCGGCAGGCGCCGCGAGAACTACCTGAAGGTCGGGGCGGCGCGCCCCGGGGCCTAGGGCATCAGGATGTGGGGCTCGACCTCGGCCTCGTAGTCGATGCCGGCCAGCCCGAACCCGAAGAGCTTCAGGAACTCGCTCCGGTAGCCGGCGATGTCGGTCTCCGTCGCGAGGTTCTCGGTCGTCACCTTCGGCCAGATCTCCGCGACGCCAGCCTGGACGCCGGGCCTCATCTCCCAGTCGTCCACGCGCACCCGGCCGCCCTCGTCGAATACCGGCCCGCGGGCGGAGTAGAGGTGGTCGGCGAAGAGCCGCTGCATCTGCTCGATGCAGCCCTCGTGGGTACCGGCCGCCTTCATTATCCGGTAGAGGATCGCGATGTAGAGGGGAACCACGGGGATCGCTGAGCTCGCCTGTGTGACGAGGGCCTTGTTGACGGAGATGAACGCGCGGCCCCCGCCGTTTAGCTTGAGCAGGGAGTCGATGGTCCGGGCGGCCCGCTCCAGGTCGTTCTTGGCCAGCCCGATCGTCCCGTTCTTGTAGATGGCCCAGGTGACCTCAGGCCCGATGTAGGAATAGGCGACCGACTGGGCTCCGGGGGCCAAGAGCTTCGCATCGGAAAGCGCTCTCATCCAGAGTTCCCAGTCCTCGCCGCCCATCACGGCCACCGTGTCGGCGATCTCCTGCTCGTTGGCGGGATCGATCGTCACCTGGCTGACGACGCCCTTGTCGGTGTCGACCGTCTTGTTGGTGTAGGAGACCCCGACGGGTTTTAAGACCGACTTATGGACGACGCCCGTCGCCGGGTGGGTCCGCCTCGGGGAGGCGAGAGAATAAATGACAAGGTCCACCTGCCCCAGGTCCTTTTTGATGGTTTCCAGGGCCTGGGCCTTGATTTCGTTCGAGAAAGCATCGCCGTTGATGTTCTTCGCGTAGAGGCCCGCGGCGTGGGCGGCATGGGTGAATCCGATCGTGTTGTACCATCCCGGGGTTGCCGTCCTTCCCTCCTCGGACGGGCGCTCGTAGAAGATGCCTAGCGTCGCGGCGCCCGAGCCGAAGGCCGCGGTCACGCGGGAGGCCAGCCCGTAGCCCGTCGAGGAGCCGATCACGAGGACCTTCTTGGGGCCGTTCTTGATGGGACCCTTTGATTTAACGTGATTTATCCACTCGTTCACATGGGCGGCGCACCCGGCGGGATGGGCCGTAACGCACACGAATCCGCGGACCTTGGGCTTGATGATCATCGTAGGGGGATTTTTCCCGGGGAAGGAAGGGTGGCAAGTACGATTGAACCCTCCCTGGGGCGCTCCCCGGCGGGAACCGGGGCCCCTTTTTCCCCAAGGACAACGAGGAATCGTGAGCCGGGGGTGACCGGCGCACGCAGACTGACGGCAACGGCCGAGTCGGGGTTTTTGCCGCCGAGCACGGAGCACAGGACCAATCCACCCGGACCCTCCTGCCAGAGTTCGTATGCGCCCTTGGGCCCGGGGTCCGGCAGGCCGGACACTTGCACCACCGCGCGGCTCTTGCCCGGCTCCCATGCGAGGACGCCCCGCGCCGACGGGCCGGCAGCCGAGCCCGGAACCGACTCGAGGAGCTCAATCCCGAGGCCGGCTAGACCCGCCTCCGCGAGCTCCCTGCGCTCGAGGATC
>CAISPT010000036.1 GCA_903887455.1 uncultured Opitutaceae bacterium
CGGCCGAGGCCGACCGAGAGGAGCACCGAGCAGATGAGCCCGATGCCGATGCCCTGGGCGATGCTGAAGGTAAGCGGAATCGCGAAGATGGTGAGGACGGCGGGGGCCGCGGTCTCGAAGTCGTTCATGTCGATCTCGACGACCGATTGCATCATGAAGATGCCGACGATGACCAGGGCGGGCGCGGTGGCGCAGGGCGGTATGGCGAGGATGAAGGGCGTCAGGAAGAGCGCAGTCAGCATGAAAAAGGCGACCCAGAGCGCGGTGAGCCCGGTGCGGCCGCCGGCCTCTACCCCCGACGCCGACTCGATGTAGCTGACGACGGTCGAGGTTCCGCAGAGCGCCGAGAGGATTGTGGCGATCGAGTCGGCCAGGAGCGCGCGGCCGGCCCTCGGCAGGACGCCGTCCGCGTTGAGGAGGCCCGCACGCTTGGACACCCCGATCAGGGTCCCGATGTTGTCGAACATGTCGACCAGGAGCAGGGTGAATATCAGAGGCAGGGCGGTCTGGAACTTGGCCCAGCTCGTGAGGAAGCCAAAGGTGAGCTTCAGGAGCACAGGCGAGGCGGAGTGTGGGAGAGAGAAGATTCCAGCGCTAAGGTCCGTCACCCTGCCCCCCGCCCCGTTGGAGACGAAGAGGCCGACGATCGTGATCGCGAGGATGCCAAGGACGATTGCCCCGGGCACCTTCCGGGCCACGAGGAGCGCCGTCAGGATGATTCCTGCTAGGCACATCGCGGCCGGTCCGGCCGTGAAGTCTCCGGGCCCCACGAACGTGGCGGCGTTGCCCGCGATCACGCCCCCGTTCTTAAGCCCGATGAAGGCGATGAAGAGGCCGACGCCGCAGGTGACCGCGATCTTCAGGCCCAGGGGTATCGATGCGATGATCTTCTCCCGGACACCGGTGACGGAGAGCGAAAGGAAGATGACGCCGTTCACGAACACCATGCCGAGCGCCTCGGACCACGGCACACCCTTGGCGATGCAGATCGTGAAGGTGAAGAAGGCGTTGATGCCCATCCCGGGAGCCATCGCGATCGGGTAGTTCGTGAAGAGCGCCATCAGGGTCGTGGCGACCGCGGCCGTGATGGCCGTGACGGTTACTAGCGCCCCGTGGTCCATGCCCGTGTTGGCCAGTATCGACGGGTTCACGGCCAAGATGTAGGCCATCGCCGCGAAGGTCGTCAGGCCGGCCTGGAATTCCCGAAAGGGCGTCGTGCCGCGGCTTTCGAGTTTGAAGATTCGGGATACCATGCGTGGTCTTTGGGCTGCGGTGTGTGTGGCTGATCGGGTCGGTCCCTGCAATGTCAGTTTTTTTAGGTGATATTTCCAACCGCAGGAGCGAGAGTCGTGCCATGAGCACCCCGGAATCCAAATTGGCCGAACTTGGCCTCGTTTTGCCCCAGCCGCCTGCGGCGGCGGGTAGCTATGTCGCCTCCGTGAGGACGGGGAACCTCCTCTACTGCGCGGGGACGCTGCCGATGGCAGAGGGAAAGCTAACCCACTCGGGCCAGGTCGGCCGGGAGCAGACGGTCCTGTCCGGCGCCAAGGCGGCCGAGCACTGCGCCCTCAACACCCTGGCCAACGTGAAGGCGGCCCTCGGATCACTCGAGCGGGTATCGCGCATCGTCTTTGTGAGCGGCTTCGTGAACGCCGTGGACGGCTTCGCCGACAGCCCGGCCGTGATCAACGGGGCGAGTGACCTCTTCGTGAAGGTTTTCGGCGACGCCGGCAGGCATGCCCGAGCTGCTGTGGCCGTGAACGGCCTGCCCCGCGGGGCGACGGCCGAGATCCAAGTGGTGGTCGAAGTGAGGGACTAAACGAAAAGGCCGCGGACCCCAGTCGGGGCCGCGGCCTGAGATTTCGTGTCCGGCGCCTTAATGCCAGTAGCCGCGGACGTAGATGCGGCTGCTGCCGCGGTAGACGTAGCGGGGGCCAATCCACACCGCGCCACCGTGGGGCGGGCGCGCATAATGGCCGCGGTACCAGACCCAGCGGCTGCCGTACCAGTGCCAGTAGCCCCCGACCCAGATATAGCCGGGGGCCGGCGCCACGCCGACCACCTCGGTGTAGGGGGCCGGCGGTTCCTGGGTGACGACGACCTCGGCGGGCGAGGTGTAGACCTCGGCCGTGGGGGGCGGAGGGGGTGGGGCGTAGGCCGGCCGCACGGCGACGACGCAGCCCGACGTGAGCGAGACGACGGCGCCCAGTGCACCGAGTGCCAGCGCAGCCTTGAGGGAGGCCGCGCGGCGTGAAGGGGATGAAGTGTTTACGGAGGAGGTCATGATGGAATGATGTACAATCAATCAGACGCCGTCCCGAACCTTTGGTTACGAGATATTTTTGACCAGGACGCGCGCGTTCCGGCCGTTGTCCTCGTAGAGCTTGAGGCGAGCCTCGGGCAGGATATCCTTTGTGCTCTCCTCGAACCCGCAGACGTTTGAGAAGAACCCGAAGCTCTGTGTCGAGAGGGCGATGATGCGCTTCGCGCCCCGCTCCTTTGCCTGGAGGCAGGCGAACTCCACCATTTTCTTGCCGATCCCCCGGTTGTGGTAGAAGGGCAGGACGTAGAGTGAGCCGACCTCGGCCGTCTCGGGCTGGTCCGGGTAGAACCACAGGGTGACGCAGGCGATGATCGCCTCGTCCACCTCGAAGAGGAAGAACTGGTCGATGTTCTTCTCGATCGCCTGCTGCGTCCGGTGGATCAGCTCCTCGCGCTTCACGGCGTTTCGCGTGAGGTTGTAGAGGAGCCGGGCGTCGCGCCGGGTCGCCTTCCGGATCTGCTGGTAGTCGTTTCCGTAGACCAGCGAGCCCACGCCCTCGTTGGAGAAGATCTCGTTCAGGAGGCCGTCGAAGACGCGCCCGTCGACGATGTGGACCCGCGGGGTCCCGGTCTCGATCGCCTTGATGGCGTACTGCGCCTTGCTCCGGCTCGACTCGGCAATCTGGTCCGGATGCTCCGTGAGGAGCGACCTTAAGGCGTCGACGGAGATCTCGTGGGTCACGCCGCCGTCGATCTCAAGGCCCTGGTTCGGCGCCAGGTAGATGATCTTGGTTGCGTGGAGCGCCTCGGCCATCTCGGCCGCAAGGAGGTCCGAGTTGACGCGGAGCGACTTTCCGTCCGGTCCAAATGCCACCGGGGAAATGAGCGGTACGACCTGCCGCTCGATCAGCGCCGTGATCAGCTCCTTGTCGATGCGGTCGACGCGGCCGGTGAGCTGCTGGTCGACGCCCTTGATGATACCGACCGGAACCGCGCGGACGGCGTTGGTGATGACTGCCTTCAGGGAGCTGCCGGTGAGGCCCTCCAGGATCAGGTGCGACACCCGCGACGAGGCGCGGATCGCAAGGTCGAGCGTCGCCGGATCGGTGATCCCTGTTCCGTCGGTGTTAGAGATCGGGATCCCGCGCAGGACGGAGAGCTCCTTCAGCTGATGGCCGATCCCGTGCACCAGGACGACCTTGATTCCCAGGCTCCGCAGGACGGCGATGTCGACCAGGAGGTTGCCGAAGTTCTCGTCGGCCACGATCGAGCCGTCGATCGCGATCACGAAGATCTGGCCCTGGAAACGGGGCACGTACTGGAGGATGCCGCGGAGGTCCGTGGGCTTAATCGTGGTGGCCTGTGCGGCCGCGGGCTGGGGTGCCGCGGGCTGCGCGGCGGTGGACTGACCGTTTCCGGTGGTCATATGCTTGGTCGCGTTCTCAGGGAAGAGGCCCCGCACGTCAAGGGACGTCTCAGGGTCAGGTGGTTACGATTTCCGGGGACTTTGGGCCTAGCGGACCGTGAGCGACCACTGCTTTGAGGCCCGCTCGCCCACCAGGATGACGCGGTAGGTACCGGGCCTAAGCGAGCCGGGCGGGACCAGCAGGAGGGCGGTCCCCTCGCGCGTCCGTGACATAAGGCCGCCGTCCAGGCGCTCAAAGTCGGCCACGATCACGATCTCGCCCTCGCGCTCGTAGAGGTGGGCGCCAGAGAGCTGCCTCTTGTTGTCGGGCAGGGTGTAGGAGATTCCGATCGGGTAGTCTATCCCCGAGGTCGCGGTCGGCGCCGCCGAGACGGTGTTGACCTCCATCGGCAGGAGCGGGCTCTCGACAAGGGTCTTCCTCAGCTCCTCGGGCAGGCCGCCGGGGCAGGGCATGGTCGAGGCCCCGGGTGGAAGCGCCAGGTCCGCCGGCCTGCTGGCGTCGATCGCCACCCGGTGGTAGCCGGCCTTCAGCAGGCGTATGACGTCGGCCCTGTCCCTCATGTCCTGGTAGGGCTGGAAGGCGGGTCCGGGCCGGCGGAAGTGGAGCGTCAGGTACGTGTAGGCCGGGATGAAGAGCAGGATCGCCAGGACGATCCACTTCATGGGCCAGGGTTTGCGCTCCTTGCGGGCTGCGGTCATAGGTCCTGAAGGCCAATTCGGCCCGGGCCAATTGGCAACAAACGTTTTCGCGTGTTGCCAATGTACCCCCTCCTTTCTTGGCTATGCGGCTCAAATGAAATTCTGGTCGCGCTACTTTATACCCACGCTGAAGGAAAGCCCCGCAGACGCCGAGATCGCGTCCCACCGGCTGCTCATCCGCGCGGGCCTCGTCCGCAAGCTCGGCGGGGGACTCTACACCTACCTGCCGCTAGGCCTGCGCGTCATGCAGAAGGTCTCCAGGATCTGCCGCGAGGAGATGGAGCGCTCGGGGGCGATCGAGCTGTCGATGCCGCACGTCCACCCGGCAGAATTCTGGGCGGACGGCCCCCGTTGGGGCCCGGTCCGTGAGATCATGTTCAGGGTCGACAGCGCGGGCGACGGGAAGCGCGGGCCGCGCGAGCCTGAGTTCGTGCTCGGGCCGACCCACGAGGAGGTCATCACGCCCCTCGTGAAGTCAGAGATCACGAGCTACCGCGACCTGCCGAAGAGCTTCTTCCAGATCGGCACGAAGTTCAGGAACGAGATTCGCCCGCGCTTCGGGCTCATGCGCGCCAGGGAGTTCGTCATGATGGACGCCTATTCCTTCGACGCGGACGACGACGGCGCGGTGAAGAGCTACATGGCCATGAAGTCGGCTTACGAGGCCTTCTTTAAGAGGATCGGCACGCAGGCGATCGCGGTGGAGGCCGACACCGGAGTCATGGGGGGAAGCTTCTCCCACGAGTTCATGGTCCCCGCCGAGGTGGGCGACGACGACCTCTTCTACAACGAGGAGAGCGGCTACGCTGCCAACCGCGAGAAGGCCAGGAGCGCGATCGTGCCCGAGGGCCTGGCCGACGCCGCGGCCGCCGGGCCGACCGAGGAGTTCCCGACACCCGGGGCCGTGACGATCGCCGCCCTCGAGGCCGCACCGTACGTGGTACCCGCGGACAGGCAGTTCAAGACGCTCGTGATGATCGGGGACGGCAAGCCCTTCCTGGTTGTCTTGAGGGGCTGCGACGACCTCGAGGAGGCGAAGCTCGGCTCGCTCGGGTTCGCGCTCGTGCGTCCCGCGACGGCGGAGGAGATAGAGCCGGTCATGGGGGCCAAGCCCGGAAGCCTGGGCGCGGTCCGCGGCACCATCAAGGATCCATCGTCCCTTGCGGGCATCTTCGCCGACAACGCCATCCGCCTTATCGGCAACGGCACAACCGGGGCCAACAAGGACGGCGTCCACATCAGGAACGTGAACGTCGCGCGCGACCTGGCCGTCTCCACGTTTGGGGACTTCCGCCGGGTCAAGGCGGGCGAGCCGGACCCGGTCGGCGGCCGGCCGCTCCAGGTACGCCGCGGCATCGAGGTCGGCCACATCTTCAAGCTCGGCACCAAGTACTCGGAGCGCATCGACGCCGGCTACACCGACGACAAGAAGGAGAGGCACCTCTTTGTCATGGGCTGCTACGGGATCGGCATCAGCAGGACCATGCAGGCCGTGATCGAGCAGAGCCACGACGCCGACGGCATCGTCTGGCCCTGGGCCATCGCCCCGTTCCAGGTCTTGGTGTGCCTCCTCGACCCCCAGGACACCGAGGCGACGCTGATCGCGGCGCGCCTGGCGACCGCCGCCGAGCGCGCCGGCGCGGACGTGCTCGTGGACGACCGTGCTGAGAGGCCCGGGGTCAAGTTCAAGGACGCCGACCTGGTCGGCATCCCGCTCCGGATCACGGTCGGGGGCCGCGGCATCAAGGAGGGCATTGTCGAAATGAAGTGGCGTGCGGCCAAGGAAGTCGTCAAGATACCCCTCAATGATGCGGAAGCCACGATCGGCCAGATCGTCAGGGAAAGGGCCTGAGCAGGTGCCGGGCCTTCCCAAAATTCGTGCCTGAGTCCCGATCCCACACCCGGACCGATTCACGCGCATCCGCCGAGCTCCAGCTCGAGGATGCGTGGAAGGTGGTGGTTCTCAACGACCCGGTGAACCTGATGTCGTATGTGGTGATGGTCTTCAAAAAGGTCCTCGGCTTCGACGAGGCGAAGGCAAGGAAGCACATGCTCGAGGTCCACGAGCAGGGGAGGTCCGTCGTGTGGGTGGGCGTACGCGAGACCGCCGAGGCCCATGTCTTCACGCTCCAGCAGTGGCACCTGACGGCGGTGCTTGAA
>CAISPT010000037.1 GCA_903887455.1 uncultured Opitutaceae bacterium
CCAGGGAAGCGCCCGGCCCACCCGTGACGCCGCGGTAAACTGCAGGGCGAGCGAGGTCTGCCCGTGGCTCAGGTCGACCTCGTGCTCCCACAGGGAGATCAGGGTGCAGTTGGAGAAGCACAGGACGACAAAGAGGGCGAGGGGAAGGGCGGCGCCCGCCCGGTTTGCCGCGGGCTCTGCCAGCACGAACACAGCGGCACCGGCGCCGAGAAGCGCCGCCACGCAGACTTCCTTCGGGGCGCGCCAGCGGCTTCCGCGGTGGACCAGCTGGTGGGAGAGGAGGTAGACGGCGACCGGCACAAGGACGAGCGCCCCGCCGAAGAACTGGGGGCGCGACAGCCCGGCCGCTGAGAGGGCGACGTCGGCGGCAAGCACCGCGAGCCACAGCGCAGCCACCGGCCAGCGCCACCTCTGGTAGAAGCGGTGCCGGTGGGTGCGGATCGCCTCCGGCGAGAGGCGCCAGCCCTCGATCCAGCGGTCCGCGGAGTACGCGAGCCAGACCGAGCATCCGAGGACCGCCGAGGCGGCGGGGCCCAGGCGGATGCCGGCGCTCCCAGCCACGAGGCGCTGCCAGAGCACGACCACGACCGGGGCGTCGAGAGAGAGAATGGTCGGCCAGAGCCACCACCGAGCTGGGTCTTCTTCGCTGGGTTGCACGGGGACGGCGAAGCTACTGTAGTAACGGGGGAATCTCAACCCGACACCGATCCAGAACCCGCCCACCATGCCCCCTAACATCCTATGGATCGTGACCACCCAGTGGCGCGGCCAGGCCCTTGGCCTGGCGGGGGACCCCAACGCCAAGACCCCCTTCCTGGATGCGCTCGCCCGCTCCGGCACGGCCTTCGGGCAGGCGGTGACGCCTCATCCCTTCGGGCCCTTCGCGCGCGCGGCCATGCTCACGGGCCTGCACTCGCCCGAGAACGGCGTCAGTGACTACTTCGACCCCCTGCCCGCAGGGGCGCGGACCGTGGCCCATGAACTCGGCGCCCGGTCCTATGCGACGGCATTCTTCGGCAAGTGGCACCTCTCCCGCAGGGACCCCTCGGCCCGGCTGGTTGGCGAGGAGCACGCCAGGGCCAAGGTCCCGGAGGAGCACCGGGGCGGCTTCGCGTTCTGGGAAGGCTTCGAGAGCGGGTTCCAACTGAACGATCCCTGGCTCCATGGGACCAGGCTGCCCGAACCGGTCCGCTTCCCCGGCTACCAGAGCGACGTCATTTGCCACAGGGCGCTTGGGGTCCTCGGTTCTTTGCGGTCGCCCTGGTTCGCCGTGGTGAGCCTCGAGGCCCCGCACCCGCCCTACGACGCCCCGTGCCCGGGCGCGCAGCCCCGCCCCCCTGGGGGGATCCTCCTCCGCGCAAACGTCCCCGGCGACCCGGCCGTCGAGGCGCGGGCTCGGCGGGAGCTCAGCGGCTACTACGCCCACATCGAGGCGACCGACCGGGCGATCGGCGTCCTGGTGGATGCCCTTCCGCCAGACACCCTCATCGTGGCGACCTCCGTCCACGGAGACATGCATGGCTCCCACGGCCTCTTCAGGAAGGGCTGGCCGCACGAGGAGAGCGTCCGCGTCCCCTTAATCGTCCGGGGCCCTGTCGCCCGCGGCTTAGAGGCACATCCGGTTTCGCTCGTGGACCTTCCGGGCCTCGCCCGCGCCTGGGTCGAGGGGTCGGAGTCCTGGCGGCCGCAGGGAGCGTTCACCCGGATATCGATGCCCTCGGTGGTCCGGCTCCCGGACCAGTGCGACCGCGTGTGGCGAGGCGTGCGGAGCGCCTCGCGGAAGCTTGTAGTTGAGTCCTCCGGCAGGCCCTGGCTCCTCTACGACCTGGAGCAGGACCCTCTGGAGGCCAGGAACCTCGCCTCCGACCCGGGCTACGCCAGTGAGCTCAGCGAGCTCACCGCGCTCCTTACTCCTTGACGGCCTGAGCGGCCTTGCCCTTTGGGAACTGCCGCCGGATCGCCGCGACGATCTCGTGCATCTTCACGGGTTTCGAGATGTAGTCATCCATGCCGGCGTCCAGGCAGATCTCCCGGTCGCCCTGCATGGCGTTCGCCGTCAGGGCGATGATCTTCGGCTGGCGCTCGGCGGGGAGTGTGCGGCGGATGCGCCGGCTCGCCTCTAGCCCGTCCATCTCGGGCATCTGGAGGTCCATCAGGACCAGGTCATAGTCCCTGTTCTGGAAGGCGTTCACGGCCTCAAGTCCGTTGCCGACGGCGTCCGCGTTGTAGCCCATGCGCTCCAGGAAGCGGAGAGCCACCTTCTGGTTCACCGCGTTATCCTCGGCCAACAGCACGCTGAGCGGGATCTCCTCGGCGATCGGGCGCCCCTCGTTGCGGGCCTGCACCACGATGCCGCCGCTGCCGGTGCGGTGGCCCAGGATCGCGAGGGACTGGTAGAAGGGCACGGTCTTGATCGGCTTTGAGAGCGTGGCGTAGGGGAAGCCGTCGCCCGGTGCGGCCGGCGGGGTCTGCCCGAGCCTGAAGAGCACCAGCCGTGGGCATTTCACCGCCGCCGCCAGGTCGAGCGCGCGCTGGCTCTCGAACTCGGGCAGGTCGAGGATGATGATGGCCGGGCGCGTTGGCAGGTTCGGGGCCATCTCGACCGCGGCTGCCGAGTCGTTCGCGAAGGCGCAGGTCGCCCCCAGCAGGTCGAAAAGCGTGCGCAGGCGGGCGCGGGTGATGGGGTTGTCCTCGATGCAGAGCGCGAGCGCCCCCTTCAGGTCGATGCCCGCGAATGGGGGCGCGGAGATTTCCGGCGGGCGGGTCGCAGCGTCCGTCATGATCGCAACGGTGAAGGTCGAGCCCTTGCCCGGGGAGCTCTCGACACGTATGTCGCCGTTCATCAGCTGGCACAGGCGCTGGCAGATCGCCAGGCCGAGGCCGGTCCCACCGTACTTTCGGGTGGTCGAGGAATCGACCTGGCTGAAGGCCTTGAACAGGCGGTCGATCCGGTCCGGGGGGATCCCGATGCCGGTGTCCTGGACTGTGATCTCGAGCCTCATCCTGCCCGCGGGGGTGGCCCGCACGGTGGCATCCAGCGGGATCCGGCGAACCTGGATGGAGATGCTGCCGGTCGGGGTGAACTTGATGGCGTTGTTTACCAGGTTCACGATGATCTGCCTGAGGCGGGTCACGTCGCCGACGATCCACGGCGGGACGTCGGGCTCCACGTGGTAGCCGATCTCCAGGCGCTTCGCCGCGGCCGTAGGGGCGAAGAGGTCCAGCGCTTCCTCGACGCAGAGCGAGAGCTCGAAGGGGGCCTTCTCTAGCTCCATCTTGCCGGACTCGATCTTGGAGAAGTCGAGGATGTCGTTGATGATCGTGAGCAGCGCCTCGCCCGAGGTGCGGATTGTGTTCACGAAGTCGCGCTGCTCGGCCGTGAGCGGCGTCTCCATCAGTATGCTCGTCATCCCGATGACGCCGTTCATCGGCGTGCGAATCTCGTGGGACATCGACGCCAGGAACTCGCTCTTGGCTCTCGAGGCGAAGTCCGCCTCGGCCTTCGCGCGGCGCAGCTGGTTCTCGGTCTCCACCCGCGAGGTGATGTCGTTCTCGATCGCGATGAAGTTCTCGACCTGCCCTGCTTGGTTGCGCACCACCTGCACCTCGAGGTGCAGGTAGTACTTCCTGCCGGACTTCGAGTAGTGGATGATCTCGGTGTTCGTGCCGTTCCCCTTCGCGATCTCATCGCGGATCAGGTCCGACTGAGCCGCGTCCGTATCGGGACCGCTCAGGAGCGCCCCGGGCTCCTTGCCGACGACCTCCTCGAGCGTGTACTCCATGACGCGGCAGAAGGCGCTGTTGACCCACTCGATCTTGCCGTCGGCCGAGCCGATGACAACCAGGTTGTCCGTCTTAGAGGCCACGAGCGAGAGCTTGCGGGCCTCGGCCTGGCTTTCCCTTAAGGCCTGCTCGGATTCACGGCGGGTGGTGATGTCCTGGACTGTTCCGATGATTCGGGTCGGCCGCCCGTTGGGGCCCGCCAACACCGATTTCGAGCGCATGTAGACCCAGCGCCATTCGCCGGTGCGGGCCTTGACGCGGTATTCCGGGTCGATGAAGGAGGCGATGCCGTTCAGCTGGGACTCGGTCCGCTTGCGGTAGACCGGGATGTCGTCTGGGTGGATCAGGGCCTGCCAGACCTCGAGGGTCGAGGGCATGCGGGCGTGCTCGTAGCCGAGGAGACCCCAGAGTCCAGGGCTGTAGTAGACGTGTCCCTTCGGTACGTTCCACTCGAAAATCCCGATCTGGGTCGAGTCAAGGGCCAGCCTGAGGCGCTCGTCGGAGACCTTCAGCCGGGCCTCAATCCGGCGCCGCTCCTCGTTCTCCGCCACAAGCCGCTTGTTGGAGAGCTCGGAGAGGTACTGTCCCGCGCGCGCCCTGCGCGCCAGGTGCAGCGTGAACCCAAGCAGAAGCGTGATCGCGAGGCCGCCAACCAGGGCCATCTCGGGCAGGTAGCGCTTGTTGGAGATCAAGAGCTCCTGCGTCGGGGCAAGCCCGATCCTCACCCTCTGGTCGAAAAGGTTGGGGTAAATCTTCTCCTTTGGCGGGTTCGACGACTCCTTCTCGGCGAGCACCGAGCGGTAAACCTCGGTCCGGCCCACGGTGACATAGAGGTCGTAGCTCTGGGCAAGCTTGAGCTGCTTGTAGATCGTCGCGAAGAACCTGGCATAGATGTACTCGGCCGCGGCGTAGTGGCTCGGGCTCCCGCTCCTTCCTATGGGCGAGTAGATGACGAACCCGTAGCTCTTCTTCTTGCCGATCACCTCGGTGACGGAGGTCAGCTCGGGGCCGTTCTTGGCGCGGGCCGTCTCGATCGCCTCGCGCCTTCGCGGGTCAAGCGCGTGGTCGAATCCGGCGGGGGTGGAGGTGTCCTGGGTCGGGTGGACCCAGCGCGTCTCGAGCTTCGAGCCCGCCACGTCGATCAGCGAGATCGACTCGCACCCCAGCTCCTTGGAGTCGTCGAAGAGCTGGACCGCGTCCGACTGCCAGAGGCCGAGGTTGGCGTCCGGGTTGTCGGCGCTGTTGCGCGCCATCCGGTCGAGCATGTTCATCTGCTGGTCGACGGCGGACTTGATGGTTGTCGCCACCTGGTCGGCCGCAGCCCCGGTCTTCCCGTCGAGGTTGGACAGCTCGCTGTCGCGCAGCCCAATCCAGAAAATGAGGGTGAGCGTGAGGCTGCCGATCACGAAGGGCATCGGCATCCACGCCGGCGGCCCGCCCTCGTCCTTTAAACTCTCCCTCCACGCGAGGACCAGCAGGGCGAGGCCCGCCAGCAGGAGCGCCGCAGCGGTCGCGGCGGAGAGGGCCGTGTTGGTGCCCCAATTGTAGACGGCCGGCAGCTCGAAGGCGTAGCCCAGGATCGTCGAGAACCCGACGGAGGCCAGGACCGATCCCGAGACGGCCTCAGCGAAGAGGCGCTCCCGGGCGCGCTTCTCCGATATCCGCCAGAAGAGCGCAATTCCGGCAGCCGTGATGCAGCAGGCGGCGATGACAGAGCCCCGTCCGGGCTGAACCGTGTCGACCAGCAGGCTGTCTCGCGAGAAAAGCTCGTCGATCTTCAGGTCGACGCCGAGGATGCCCTCGAGGGCGGTCAGGCCCCCTACCGCGGCCGCCCCAAGCGCGGCCCAGGCAGCCTTCGCCGACTTCAACTCCCGCCCCAGAAGCGCCCATCCCAGGAGCAGAAAGCAGAGCGCCTCGTTGAACATGATCGGTGCCTTGTGCTCGATCGGCTCCACGATCCGGTCCAGCCTGAGGAACCAGCCCAACATCGACACCACGCCGATGCCCATGAGGATCACGGCGAGCGCGAGAGATACCCGCTCGATCCAGGACCGGCGGGGCAGTGTGTTGACGTGGTCCATGCGGCCCGGACCACTTAAGTGCCTCGGTTCACCCGCGGCAATTTGTTTCGAGTCGCGGCCCTTACGCACTTTTACGGTGCGCCGGCGGCCGCCGGATACGCCTTAATCGGTCAGGGTCCGGGGCTTGCCAAGGGCGCCGGCAGCGGCTCCTTGGGCATGGCGGCCGGCCTGGTGTCGTCCTCCCGAAGGAGGTTGAGGGGGCTGTATGCGAGGCGCCAGGCGGGCTTCTCGATGCTCCCGGTGAGGCGCACCCGGAGCACGGCCGAAATTGGGGCGGAGAGGGCGTTAAAGACCTGGAGCAGGGACTTGCTCTCCATGAAGGGGTAGATGTTAACGGAGAAGTCGAGAAGGCGGCGGTCGATCGCGTAGGTCCCCTTGGCCCGGATCAACGAGTTGGCGCCGACGACGCTCAGGTCGGGGAAATTGAGCGAGGCCTTCTCAATCTTGAACGTCGACTTGGCCTGCGTGAAGCGCAGTTCGGGGAACTTGAGCACCTTGGAGAGGCCGCCGAGGAGCTCGAGCTCCCCGAGGCTCGAGCCCTGGACCTGGACCGTCCCGTCGCCCGTGAACGAGGGGAGGTCGCCGAAACGCCCCTCGGCTGAGGCCGTCAGGTCCAGCCGCACGCCGGACTTGGCTTTCGCGAAGGTCTCGAGCGCCACCGAGCCTCCTGGCTTTCCCGAGACGACGTACCCCTCGGCGGCGGCCGCCGCCTGGCCCAGGCTCGCCCCGGAGAGCGCCGCCTTGAAGCGCATGCGCTTCAGGGGGCCGTCGCCGGTCGTCTGCGAGGTTCCCGTCACCTGGCCGCCCGCGAAGCCCGCGTCCACGCCGCCCACGTCGACGACGTCGTCCTTGATGTCGACCTTGAATGCAGCCCGGTCGAACGCCACCCCGTGGATCCTGAGCGGGGAGTTCGAGCGGACGTCGATGTGGAGCGCCTTGTGAGGGTCCGGGCCCGAGGCAGGCCCGTCGAAATGCCCGTTCACCGCGATGGAGGGAAACTTCTCGAAGGTGAACGCGGAGATCGCCGCGGCGCCCTCCTCAGGCAGTATCGTTCCGAGGGGCAGCGGATTGATCTCGGCCGTGGCTGAAATGTCTAGGCCACTCCACAGGCCCCCCTTTTCGGGGTCGGTCGATAGCGTGAACGATCCCTGGGCCGATCCGCGGTCCTTCGTGACCCGGATATCGATCCCGTGGGTCGCCCTCGGATCGACGTAGAGGAGGACGTGAGTGGTGTCGAAGGGCACGCCGCGGATTACGGCCCCCTTGGCCTCCGCGTATCCGAAGACCATGAAGTCGGGGACCGGGGTGTAGTGGCCTCTGACCTCGATCACCGAGCTTGCTGGGCTGTCCGGGAACTCGAAGGGCTTGAAGATGTTGGTCCACCAGTCACCCCCGAACCAGGGCGAGATGTCGAGGGGCCTCAGGCGCCCCGAGAGCAGGTAGCGGAAACCCCGGGTCGAGAAGTCGTGCTCGTAGGATCCCAGGGCAAGGTTGTCGCCGCTCACGGCGACGGCCTCGCGCGCCACCAGGTGGGTGCCGTCGAAGCTCACCAGGCCGCGTGCCTCCTCGAAGTGCACGCCGTAAGCCGTGAAGTTGCGCGTGTCCACCCTCGACGTCACAAGGCCCAGCTTCCAGTCGGGGTCCAATCGAACCGCTCCGTTGAGGAGGAGCGGCTCGGTGAGGTCCGCAAACCTTCGCATCGCTAGGTGGGTCTCGGCCGAAAGCGTGTCGATCACTTCAGGGGCCAGGGAGCCCGCGAAGGTGAGCGCCGCGGACTTGGCGCCCAGGTCGACCCGGCCTTCCGCGGAAAGGGGCCTGCCGAAGAGCCGCCCTGCGACCTCCCCGTCGACCACCCTCAGGCTCTCAGGGGAAAGCCTCGCCATCAGGGCCTCGGCGACCGTGCCGTCGTAGGTCGCCGTTGCGAGCGCAACCTCGGCCTGCTTGGGCTCGAAGGAGAGGGTGTCCATCTTGAGGATGCCGCGCACCCAGACGCGTATCCCAGTTGCCGAGATCGAATCCCCGATGGTGAGCCTCTCGGTGCCGCCGGAGGCCGATGTCATGAGCGGGGCTCCGCCCAGCAGCGGGAATCGGCATGACGCGTGTATTGCGCCAGTCTCGACGGGCCTTGGGCCGTCCATGTGGAAGCCGTCGGCAAAGAGCTCGGCGCCGACCATCGCGCCGCGGGTGTCGGAGGGCGTCAGTACGGCGGTCACCACCGCATGGTTGAGGCCCGCCATTCGCTCCTCCGCCTTCGAGAACTCGCGGCTTAGGGCCACGTAGTTGGAGGATACAAACTCGGCGAGCGGCAGCGACGGCCCCGGGGCCGCGTTTCGAGAGACCGTCCCGGCGTTGATCTGGCCGTGAGCGGAGACGTTCACGCCCCCGAGCCGGCAGTTGAGGTAGTCGACCGAGAATTCGTTGCCTCGGGGCGTGATCGAGAACCCGGCGTCGAGGTCTTCGATCAGCTTCTCGGCCTTCCCCGAGGCCGACAGCATCGCCGGGATGAATAGGTTGGCCCCGGTGGCCCGGATCTCCTTGGCCTCGACCTTGCGCTCGAGGAGCGCGATCGGGTCGAGCCGGATGTAGATCGCATCCGCGGTCACAATGGGCTCGTTGAACGAGGCTAGGCGGAAGCGGGCCCGCTGGAGCAGGATGCGACCCGTCGGGTCGAACGTCGCCTTGCCAAACCTCACGGAGACGCCGGACTGGGCGAGGTGGTCCTCGATCGCGTGCAGCAGGAACCGCGGCACCTGCAGCTCGTTGACGGCCCCGATGTAGGCCTGGAAGCAGAGAATGATGACGAGCAGGAGCCATGTCGACCAGACAGCAAACATCACCAGACACGCGACGCCGTGGCGCGCGCCCGCAAGGCATGGCCGTAGGATTCGAGCGGGCATCCGGTCAGGGCTGGGTGAGCGTCCAGAGCGCGTCCAGGAGGGGCTGCTCGATGGCGAATACGGCCCCGAAGTCCTTCGATCCGGCCAGTTGCTCGGTCCCGCCGGTCCTTTCGGCGAACCAGAGAGTCATCGTGTTCACTTGGCCCGCGCCCGCGCCGCCGGGCAGGGCGACCGTGGCGTCCAGCCGGTATTTCCACGAGCGGACCTCGCCCGCCGCAAAGACCTTGTCGGGGAACCCGTCCTGGACGTAGCGGGCGGCGCGAAGCGCCCGGATCTGGCCCAGGATCTCGGTCACCGCGGCCTTCCTCGGCGGCGCCTCGGAGGCAACGGCAGCCTCCCACGTCTCGTTCTCGGAAAGCTTGCGCGAGTAGACCACGGTGTTGTCGCCCGCGTTGGTGAGGGTGAGGGAGGTGATGCGGGCCGACGCGGGAAGGCTCTCCAGCAGGCGCTCCCGCCACGCAAGGGGCGAGGCGCTCGTCTCCTTGAGGATGTCGGGCTCGACCGCGTACACGGAGGGCAGTCCGGCGATCCTGGCGTAGGCGATGTTCTCGCGCTTGGTCGGCAGTCCCACCTGGAGCGTCAGCTGGGTCGCGGGTGTGCCGCCGATCGTGAGCGCGACCTCGCGCTCCGGGCGGTTGAAGCCCCAGTCCTCGATGTCGGCGTTTGTAGGGGCGTCGCTCTGGAAGCGGAGGGCGCTCAGCGTTTCGAGCTGCTCGAGGAGCCGCTGGACCGCGGCGGAGTCGGCGGCAAGGGCCTGGGAGCCTGGGGAGGCCGAGCCTCTCCGGATGATCTGCCATCCCGCCTCGTGGCCGCCCCCGGCCGACTCGAGCCTCTGGAGGGCGAGTTCGGGCTGGTTGAGCGCTGAGAGCGTGATCGAGGTCACGGCGCTCGCGTCGAAGTCCAGGATGTGGCGGTCTCGGAGGTCGTCGGCGGCGTTCCGCAGCGTGTTCATGAGTCCGAGGGGTATAGACACCGTGAAGATCGCGCGGCGGTCCTCGAGCTGGGCGAAGTACACGTGGTCCTCCTCTGTCTGGGTGCCCACGAAGAGGGTCTCGTGGCGGTTGTTGCCCTCGATCGTCACCCGGATGCTGGGGGCGGCAGCGGGCGGCGTGGCCGGCGGGTTCTGGAGGACGAAGGACTTCACCCGCAGCGCGTCGAGGGCATTGATGGCCAGCTCCGTCGCGTTCTTGCCCGCGCGCGCGTTCACGGGCGTCCGGAACAGCCAGCGGCTGCCTTCGCGGTCAAGGCGCACGCGCACGTTTGACGGCGCCGCGGTCTGGAGGTTGAGCGAGCGCGCCTCGAACACCTGGATCGAGTAGATAACGTCCGAGCGCAGCTGGTCGAAGGGGACGGAGAGGCTGTCCGCCAGCGAGCGGCTGACAACGTGGATCTTCTGCCCGTCATTGGAGAGCAGGTAGAGGTGGTCCCCCACCTTAGTTGTGTCGCCGATCCTCAGCACCGTGGTCCTGCCTGCCGCGCCCTCGTCGCCGGAGGTAAAGGAGAGCGTGAGCTTCGGCTGGTCTAGCCCGTAGTCGGCGAGCTTCTGCCCGTTCTTCTCCAGGTCCCGGGTGCTGAAGCTGGTCTCGTGCTCGAGGAACTGGAGCTCGTTTAGGATTCGGCTGACCGCGTTCAGATTCGCGGGCCACTCGACCGGCCTCGTGAGGAACCAAGCGTCGCCCCGCCGCTCGATGCTGAAGCTCGACCCCGGCGCCGTGCCCGTCACCTCCAGGGTGCGGATGTTAGCAGCCTCCGGCCCGAGCACCCGCCTGCGGGCCTCCTGCGATGCCCGCTCGATCCTCCAGTCGCGCTCGAAGTAGAAGATGAAGAAGAAGAGCGCGACGTTCAGGAACAGAAGTACGAGGGTGACTTTTGAGCGCATTGCGTTGGTTCGATTGGGTCCGGCCCGGTTCCTAGTTTCGCCGTGCCCAGTATACGGCGATGCCGAGGAGCGCGGCAATTCCGGGGAGCGCGAGCATGAGCGTGTAGCGCAGGCGGGCGAGGTCGCCGGCGCTCAGTGAGAGGGAGAAGCGCTCGATCGGGCGGGCCGGCACATTGAGGGCGATGTCGCGGCCGATCGTCCAGTTGACGGCGCCGAGGAAGAAGCCCAGAGCGCCGGCGTTTGTCACCCTGGCGTTTGAGATCATGTCGCCGGTGCCGATCACGACGATCTTTCCGCCCGGTACGCTGAAGGGCAGGTCGCCCCGGACCGGGACGCGCTCGGAGGAGACCGCGATCCCCAGGCGGTTCGGCGGATCCATCTGCGGCACACCCTTGATGTCGAGGCCGGGCGTGAAGGGCTGTATGCCGCGCTGGCGGGCGTCCACCTCTCCCCATGCCGTAGTCGACGTGGCGGCCAGAGTGACCACCGTAAGGCCCGCCGCCGCGGGCCGGCCGGGCAGGGGCCGGACGCTTCGGGCGTGGCCGATCCTCAGGCCCTCCTTGTAGTCGACCAGCGTCTGGGTGATCTGGTGCTGAGCGTAGGCGCGTATGATCAGGTCGCCGTCCTCGGTCATGCTGTCGGAGGCCGCGTCCAGGATCACGTCGTCGTCGACGAGGACCCCCCAGTCGTCGATCAGCAGGTCCTTCAGCCCGGGCTGTGTCCCCGGGTCGATGAACAGGATCAGTCGGCCGGCACCGGCGCTCAGGTACTGCCGAAGGAGCTCCTGCTCGAAGGGCGTGTAGGGATCGATGGGCGACGCGCTCACAAGGAGCGACGCGTCGGCCGGGACCTTCCGCGTGGACACCAGGTCCAGTGTTTCGACGTCGTAGTTGCGAAGCCGAAGCTGGTCGCGGGCCATCGACAGCCCCCGGGCCGGGTCGACGTCGTCGGGCCGGAGCTCGCCGTGGCCAACAAGGAAATACACCTTCTTCCTGTCGGGATTCGACACGTCGAGGATCGCCGCCGTGACGGCCTGCTCGCCGATGAAGTCCTTCCGCACCTTGTCCTCGACGTGATAGAGGTTGTCGGGCGTGAGGACCCTGCGCCTGCCGCCGCACATGAGCAGGACGACCCCCGGGTTCTCAATCCCGTACTTCTCCGTCTTCCTTCGGTCCTCGTAGAGGTCGACGTACTCGACCGTCACCTGGCCCGCGGGGTTGGCCTCGGTGGCGTAGACGTACTCTCGCAGCAGGCCTTCGACCGCCGGGTCGTTTACCTGGCCGTTGGAGGTGACAACAACGTGGACCGGCAGCGAGAGCTCCCTGAGGTAGGCCAAAGTCTCGGCCGATAGCGAGTAGCGCCTGTAGCGGGTAAGGTCGAACCGCCAGGAGTGGCTACGAGCCAGGTAGTTGAGGCCGCCCACGAACGTCAGGAAAAGGATGGCCTGGAGCACCAGGTTTAGGGTCCTAATCCAACGGGCGGCTCTGAAGCTTTCGGTCACGTCGTTGTTTCCCGTGGGTTTAGCTGTGCAGCAGCTTCGCCTCGACCGAGAGGACGCTGAAGATGAGCGCCAGCACCGTCCCGCTCACGTAGAAGAGGAGCTCCCGCGTGTCGACGACCCCGCGGGTGAAGTCCTGGAAGTGCTGGTTGATCTGGGCGTACTCGACGGCGTCCTTGAGCGGCGCAAGCGCCTCGCGGTCGAGCCATGAGACCGAGCCAAGGTAGCGGCCGCCGAATATGATGCCGACCAGGAACGTGAGGCTCAGGATCCCGGCCACCGACTGGTTGCGCGAGAGCGAGCTCGCGAAGACGCCGATCGCGACGAAGAGGAGCCCCGATACGGCGACGAAGAGGTAGCCGCCGACGATCGGTCCCGGGTCGATCAGCCGGGCGTCCCCGGCGAAGCGCTTCAGGATGTAGAAGAGCCCGGAGGTCGAACCCCAGAATGCGATGTAGAGAAGGTAGGCCGCCGCGTACTTGCCTAGCACCACCTCGGCCGTCGTGACCGGCGTGGTGAGAAGGGTCTCGATCGTCCCCAGCCGCCTTTCCTCGGACAGGCACTTCGAGGTGAGGAGCGGCACCATGAAGAACACAGGAAGCCAGTAGAGCTGGAAGAAGACGGAGGCGGGCGAGACGTCCTGGACCGCCTTGCTGTAGTCCTCGAGGATCCCCGTGAAGATGAACCCCATGAGCGAGAGGAAGGCCACCGCTGCGATGTAGGTGTTCGTGCTCACAAGGAGCATCCGGACCTCGTGGCTGAGGATCGTGAGGAAATGCTTCATGTGCGGGCCTTGGGGTTCTCGGCGACCGCGTCCCAGCTCCTCCTCGTGGCCGCGAGGAAGACATCCTCGAGGGTGGGGTGGTTGCGGCTGAGCGATCGGATTCGCAAGCCCTCGGAGAGGCAGGCGCGCAGGATGGCCTCGCCGGCGTCGTCGGGGTTCAGGGTCTTCAGCTTGATCGTGCGGAAGCCGTGCTCGTCGACGGGTCCCTCCGAGGCGACCGCAAGGCCCGGGTCGATCGTCCCGAGTAGGAACGGGAGGGACCCCAGGGGTCCCGCCGCCTCGATCTCGTACGCCGACTGCCCGAGGACCTCCTTGCGGAGGTCGGCGGGGGTCCCCTGGGCGACGATCCGCCCCTGGTTGATGATCAGGACGCGGTCGCAGGTCATCTCGATCTCGGGCAGGATGTGGCTGGAGATCAGGACCGTCATGCGTCCCCTCAGGCTTGAGATCAGGTCGCGCACAATCAGGATCTGGTGGGGGTCCAGGCCGATCGTGGGCTCGTCCATGATGATGACTGGCGGCTCGGCGAGCACGGACTCGGCGATGCCGACCCGCTGCCGAAACCCCTTGGAGAGCTTTCCGATGATCTTGTGCCTGACCCGCTTCAGGTCGCAGAGCTCGAGAACCTCGTCGATCCGGGACCCGAGCTTGCCGCGCGCGATTTCCTTAAGGCGCCCGCGGAAGTAGAGGTACTCGCTCACGCGCATCTCCTCCGGCAGCGGGTTGTTCTCGGGCATGTACCCGATGCGCCGCTTGACGGCGTCGGGCTCCGAGGCGACCGGAAAGCCGCAGATGGAGACGTGCCCCGAGGTCGCCGGCAGGTACCCCGTGAGGATCCTCATGGTGGTCGACTTGCCTGCGCCGTTCGGCCCGAGGAACCCTATGATCTCGCCCTTCGGGACGGTGAAGCTGATGTCGTTAACGGCTGTCACCCCGGCGTAGGCCTTCACGAGGTGGTTCACCTCGATGGCCGGTTGCGGGGGAAGGGGGGACATGGCGAAGGGTGGCCGTTTGCGGCGGCCTCAGCCACCCTTTTCAACGGTGACCTCGCCCGCGCGGAAGCCGCTCGTTCGGCCGCGCTCGTCGCGGAGCAGGAGCGAGCCGACGTCGTCGACGCCGAGCACCGTGCCCCGGCGCTTGCGGGTGCCCTCGACTAGGGTCACCTCGCGTCCCCGCAGCACGTCGTACTTGTTCCAGAGCTCCGCAAAGAGCTGCCCGTGCTCGCCGTCCGTGAAGCGCTCGTATGCGAGCAGCACCCGCCCGATAAGGGCGGCGGTGAGCCGGTTTAGGTCAACGGGCGCCCCGGAGAGCTCGGAAAGCGCCACGGCGCGGCGCGCGAGGTCGGCCGGCCAGCCCGACGCGGGGCTATTGACGTTCAGCCCAAGGCCGAAGACCAGATCCCGTATCTCGTCGGCGTCGACGCGGGCCTCGGTCAGCATCCCGCCGGCCTTCCGGCCGTCGAAGACAATGTCGTTGGGCCACTTCACGCCCGGCGTCACCGGCACGAATTTCGAGACCAGCTCGCAGATCGTCACGCCCATCCAAAGCGTGAAGGTCTGCATGCGCTCCGGGGCGATCCGCGGCCTGAAAGCGAAGCTCGAGTAGAGGTTGCCGTTGGCCGCGGAGTGCCACACGCGGCCGAAGCGCCCGCGCCCCTTGGTCTGGCGGAGCGCGAAAACCGCGAAGGGGGCGGGGCGGCCGGCGGCCAGCTGGCGCGCGCACTCGTCGTTCGTGCTGTCGACCTCGTCAAGGATCGAGAAGGTGAACCCCTTGCGCCTGATCTTCAGCTGCGCCTCCACGAGCCCCGCGTGCAGCATCTTTGGGCGGCCCGAGAGCCGGTAGCCCTTGGCGGGTTGGGCCTCGAATTCGAAGCCCTGGGCCCTGAGCTTCTCCATGTGGTGCCAGACCGAGACCCGGCTGACCCCGAGCTTCGCCGCGATGGCCCCTCCGGAGGCCCAACCCGGCTCGGCCGCAATCAGCTCCCTGAGGATGAGCGTTTCGGTCACTTACCCCCGCCCCCCGTATTGCCTCCGACGGGGCCGAAGCCGTCATCCGAGCGCATGTAGGTGTCCTGGCTTTGCTGAAGAATGTAGCGGCCCTCGGCCGAGGCTCCGCCCAGTGAGAAGGCGTGGGCCTCGTCGGCTAGTTCGCCTATGTTGCGCAGGCGCTCGTCGTCTTGGTACATCTGGGCGGCGGCCCCGGCGTTAAGTCCGAGGATGTTGCCGAACATGAGGCCAGGGTGGCTCTTTAGGGAAAGGTCGATCAGGCCCTGTCGCGTGAAGAGGTCACGGTCGCGAAAGACCGGGGGCCGCGACTCAACCACCACGTATTTGGGCAGGCGCTTGATCTCGTTCTTCGGCTTGTCGATTTCGCGCATGTCCACGGGCGTTCCGGTGGGCGTGGGCGTCGGCTTCGGCGGGTTGTACCTGGGCATACCTAGGGCGAGGGCCGCCGCAACCCCGGGCGACACCGAGCGCGTCTCGCCGTCGGAGTCGACGGGAGGGGCGGGAAGCGATTCCTTCTGCCTGGAAACCAACAGGATATCTGAAGCATCCTTGCCCTCTGCAGCTGCCGTCGCGGGGGACTTGGGCTCGTTTGGCACGGGCACCGCCTGTGCGCCGGCGAACGCCGCCGCGAGGAGGAAAGCTGAGAGGAACCTTGGGCCGGATGGTGTCATTTGCCTCTATTAGAAACATAACCCCGACATTAGATCCGCGCAACCCTATCCTTGGCCGCTATAAGCGGCCGCACCATGGGGTTAAGCGCGGACCTGGCCGGTCCCGGTGACCAGCCACTTGTAGCTGCAGAGCTCCCTCAGGCCCATGGGCCCCCGTGCGTGCAACCGGTCGGTGCTGATCCCGATCTCTGCGCCGAACCCGAACTCAAACCCGTCGTTGAACCGCGTGCTCGCATTCCAGAAGACGGCGGCGCTGTCGACCCCAGCCAGGAAGCGGTCCGCGGCGGCCTTGTCCGCCGTCACGATTGCGTCGCTGTGGGCCGAGCTGTCGCGGTTGATGGTGGCGATCGCCTCGTCGAGGGAGGCGACCACGCGAACGGCGATGACCAGGTCGAGGAACTCTGTCGTGAAGTCCGCCGGCTTCGCGGGCTCCGAGGCGACGCCGGCCTTCGCAAGCGCGGCCCCGGAGGCCTCGTCGCAAAGGAGCCGGACGCCCTTGGCGGCGAGTGCCGCGCCTAGGCGGGGGAGGATCCGTTCGGCGGCGTCCCGGTGCACGAGCAACTGCTCGGCTGCGTTGCACACGCCGGGCCTTTGCACCTTCGAGTTGACGACGATCGACTCGGCCATCGCCGGTTCGGCCTCGCGGTCCACGTAGACAAAGCAGACGCCCGTGTAGTGCTTGATTACCGGTATCGTGCTGTTCTCGGCCACGAAGCGAATCAGCCCCTCGCCGCCGCGGGGGATGATGCAGTGGATCAGGGTGTCCAGGCGGAGCAGCACCTCGAGGGCCGCACGGTCCGTCGTCGGGACCAGCTGCACGGAATCCGGCGGAAGGCCCGCGGAGGCGAGCGAGGCAGAGATGAGCGAAGCCAGGGCCTTGTTGGTCTCGAAGATCTCCTTGCCGCCCCTCAGGATCGAGGCGTTGCCGCTCTTAAGGCAGAGCGCCGCGCAGTCCACGGTCACGTTGGGCCGGGCCTCGAAGATGACTCCGATCACGCCGATCGGGACCCGGACCTTCCGCAGCACGAGGCCGTTCGGGCGCGCCGACTCCTCGAGCACCTCGCCCACCGGGTCCGGAAGCCTGGAGACCTGGCGCACGGATTCGGAAAGATGGGCGAGCCGCTCCGACGTGAAGGTCAGCCGGTCAACCTGGTAGGCGGGTAGCCCAGCCTGGCGGGCGGCCTCGACGTCCCGCGCGTTGGCCTCAAGCAGTTCGGCGTGCGACCGGTCTACCCGGTCGGCCAGGTCGAGGAGGGCGGCATTTCGCGCCGCGGTTGGAGACACGGCCAAGACGAGCGAGGCCGCGCGCGCGCGCACGGCCAGGTCAGTCACGGTCTTCTTAAGGTCCTCCTGCATGGGAGCGCACACCCTCGCCCAGGCGGTGGCGTTCGGCAAAGGAATTTTGGCGGCCCCGGGGGAGGGTGGATCCGCCCGTTAGACGAACATCCGGCCCTTGTTGAAGCGCCAGACGGAAAATCCCATGACGAGCCCCGTGGTGAGCGCGAGGCAGCCTAGGGTGGGCATGAGCTCGGCGAGGGTCGCGTGGGCCCAGAGCACCTGGCTGAAGCCCTCCATCGACCAGTAAACGAGCGTCAGCCGGCTGAAGTGCTGGATGAACTCCGGCATGAAACTTACCGGGAACCAGGCCCCGCCGATCGCCGACATCAGCATGATGACGAAGGTCGAGAGGCCTCGGGCCGACTCGGGGGTGGGTGAGATCGACGCAATCAGCATTCCGAACGAGGTGCAGGCGGCCGCGGCGAACACGCAGACCACGGCGAGCAGCGGCAGGTGCCCGCCAATGTCGATCTTGTAGAGGATGGCCCCGGCGCTGAAGAGGGTGATCAGCTGGATGAGCCCGAGGCATATCCCGTAGAGGAACTTGCTCCATAGGATGTCGCTGCGGGAGACCGGGGCCGAGAGGACCCGCTGAAATATGCCGAACTCCTTCTCGCGGAATAGGGCGGTGGCGGAGGCGGTCACGGCGAAGAGCAGAAACTGGATGGCCCAGCCTCCGACTAGAAGGGTGGCGGCCGGGGACTTGACGTCCTTTCCGGCAACCTGCTCGGTGTCGATCTTCACGATGCGCGAGAGGACGTCCTGGACCCCGGCGGTTGGCGCGGACTGGGTGCCGGATCCTGCGCCCAGTCGGTCGAACCCGAAGTTGCCGTCGTCGATCCGGCTTCGTATCTCAGCCTCGTCGCCGCCGAACTCGCGGGCGATCGCCGAGGCGATCGAGCCGTTGAACCGGCTTACGCGCGCATCCCCGATCACGCTCCTGGCGCGGGCCTGGAGCGATTGGCCGAGCAGCTCGGGCACGTTGGAGAAGAGGGTCCTCTGGAGGATCCCGTTCACCATCTGGGCCTCGATGTCGTTCCTTGGGTTCGAGTAGATCTTCAGGTGCAGCCCGATGGCGTCGTTCCGGATGACGTCCTTCGGTATCACCAGGGCGAACCGGTACCTGTCGGCCCGCATCTCGGGGCGGAGGTCGGCCTCGGTGAGGGGCCGGGTCGTCTTCGCATCGACCTTTACCTCCGTGATGACTTTGAAGGTCTTCTCCGTGCGGAGGGCCTCCACGAGCTTCGCGGCGGCAGGGTTGTCGCTTTGGTTGACGACCGCGAACGGGATGCCGCTCGGGCCCGAGTCGGTGGAGTTCACGTTAAAGATCAGGCCGAAGAGGTAGATCATCGCGAAGGGCACCGCGAAGGTGATCATGATCGAGGTCCTGTCCTTCAGGAGGAGCGAGAAGTCTTTGCGCAGCAGTACGAGGATAGGGTTCATGGTGTTCTATTCCCTGAGCATGCGGCCGGTGAGTTGGAGGAAGAGCGCCTCGAGGGTGGGGCGCTGGCTGGTGAAGAGCCTGGGCGGCAGGCCGTGGCGCTCCGTGAGCGTGTAGAAGGTGCTGAGCGCGTAGCCGGGCCTGGGGCGGAAGCGGGTCACGCCATCCACGGTCGCAAGCTCCCCGTTTCCGGCGAGCTCGCCCGCCAGGGCGGCCGTCTCCGGGAGCGACGGGAACCGGATCTCCTCCTCGAACGGGAGTTGCGCCAGGAGCTCCTCGATGGACCCTTGCGCCAGGATCTTGCCGTGGTCGATGACGCCGATCCGCGAGCACAGCCGGGTCGCCTCCTCCATGTAGTGCGTCGAGTAGATTACGGTCAGGCCGCCGCGGTTGAGCTCCTCCAGGTAGTCGAAGATCGCGTTCCGGGACTGGGGGTCCACCCCGACCGTGGGCTCGTCGCACAGGAGCAGGCTTGGTTCGTGGAGCAGGGCGGCAGCGAGGTTGAGCCGCCTCTGCATGCCGCCCGAGAACTCCTTCACCAGGTCCTTTCTTCGGTCCGCGAGCTGAACGGCCTCGAGGAGCTGACTGACCCGCGCCTTTAGCC
The DNA here is from genome assembly GCA_903887455.1 of uncultured Opitutaceae bacterium. Lineage (GTDB taxonomy): Bacteria > Verrucomicrobiota > Verrucomicrobiia > Opitutales > Opitutaceae > Palsa-1447. The sequence goes on from CAISPT010000037.1 coordinate 18,983, forward strand.
TTGAGCCGCTCAGGCCGTAGAGCTCGCCAAAGATCCTCAGGTTCGTCTCGGCGCTCAGGTCGGCGTAAAGGGCGATGTGCTGGGGCACGAGGCCCAGTGCCTGGCGGGCTTTGGCCGAACCGGCCGCCACCCCGGCGCCAGAAACCGTGAGCGTCCCGGCGTCGATGGAGCGAAGCCCCGAGATGAGCGACATGAAGGTCGATTTGCCGGCCCCGTTTGGGCCGAGCAGTCCGAAGAATTCCCCGGGCTCGATGTCGAGCGTCACCCCGTCGAGTGCGGTGAGGGTGCCGAAGCGTTTAACGACGCCGCGGGCGGATACGATTGCGGAGGATTCGCTCATTTGAGTTGAAGGATCGCCTGGAGTGCGCCCACGTGGGCTGTAAACGCCGCTTTGCCCGAGGATGTTACAGAAATAAACGTCTTCGGCCGGCGGGCGATGAATTCCTTGTCGACGCGGATATAGCCGCGCTCCTCGAGGGTCGCGAGGTGGGAGCCAAGGTTGCCGTCGGTTAGGCCGAGTTGCTGCTTGAGAAAGGTGAAGTCCACGCGCTCGTCGTCCTTCAATTGGCAGATCGCCGACATAATCTGGAGACGTGCGGGCTGGTGGATCACCGGGTCGAGTGCGTCCATAGCGGTTACTTCCAGCTGTTTCGGACGTGGAAGCCGGTCCCGACCAGAACAGCGCCGGCCAGGAGGGTGCAGGCCCAGAAGAGACCGGGGAGGAAGACCAGTCCCGCGAGGATGATCGCCGTCGCCGCGATCCCCAGCCAGAGAAGGTAGGTGTCGAACCAAAGGCCCGCCACGATGTAGAGCTGCATCCACACGAGGGTCCCGAGGCCGAAGGCGGCCCGGTAGCCGTGGGGTGGGCCGAGGACGACAGGCCATGCGACGAAGCCGAAGAGCAGGATGGTGATGCAGACCGCGACAAACCTCGGGTTCACGGGCGCTCGGACCTGGCGTCCCTGCAGGATCCCGATGAGGGCGGATGTTAGGCCGCCGCCAACCATAAGGAGGCTCGAGGCGGTGGTGTGGGCCGGGTTGTCGTCCCAATTGAGGACCGACGTGCTCATCCAAAGGGAGCCCCAGAGCCAGAGGTGGAGGTGTCCCCGGTGGGCCTGAATGGCGGACCGCATCGCGACGCGCGACGCCTCGATTTCGCGGAGAGCCTGCGCGGCCTCTTCAGGTGTAATGTTCACGACAGAGAACTCTGTAATGCAGAGTATCATGTCGAACTTTTTCGCCTACGATCACATAATTTATTAACATATAACGGAATGCGGCGTTTCCAGCTCCGGCCGCACCCGGCCAGCTTAGCCGGCCACCCGCTTCTTCACTTCCGGCCAAGCCGAGTCGGGTATGAGCGGCCCGAGGTGTCGGACGGTCTCTGCCCCCATGATCGAGGCGTGAGCCCCGCATTCGTTAAGGGGCTTGCCCCGGATGTACCCGTAAAGGAAGCCGGCGGCCCACGCGTCGCCCGCCCCGTTTGTGTCGACGACATCCATCAGGTGGACAGGCTCCATGCGGTGGATCTCCGTTCCCCGGGCGATCCAGGAGCCGTCCCTTCCCATCTTGACGGCCGCAATGACTCCGTGGGCCGCGAGTTCAAGGGCAAGGGACCGGTAGTCGTCCCCTTTTTCCGGATAGAGCGCACGGATCTCGTCCTCGTTGGCAAAGACGACGTCGATGCCATGTCCAAACTGGTGGAGCATCCAGTCCCGGGCGGCGTTCACGACTTCAAACGACGAGAGGTCGAGGCTGATCGTGCAGCCGGCCTTGCGCGCGGCGTTTAGGACCGCCTCGCACAGCTGCTGGTTGAACACCAGGTAGCCCTCGATGTGGGCGTGTCGGGCCCCCCGGAAGTCCTCGGGCGTGATCTCCGAGGGGGAAAGGGTCATGGCCGCCCCGAGGTTCGTGCGCATGGTCCGCTGGGCGTCGGGCGTCACCATGGCCAGGCACCGTGCATTGGCGACCGACCCGTGCTTGAAGCGGGACACATCCACTCCCGCGCTCCTGAAGCGGTCCTTGTAGGTCGAGGCCAGGGAATCGTTTCCGAGCTTTCCAACAAAGGCGGTGCGCAGGCCCAGGCGGGCGGCGTTGAAGGTCGCGTTCGCCGCTGAGCCGCCGGTCGTGAGCGCCGGCGGGGTGTCGAGGAAGGACAGGATCCGGTCCATCTCGGCATCGTCGACCAGCACCATGCCTCCCTTCTCCCCGCGCACCTTGGACAGGAAGCTTTCGGGAACCTGGGAAACCAGGTCCATGATCGGTGAGCCGACGCCCACCAGGTCTATCGTCTCGGGAGTGCTCATTAGGGGGAGTGTGCCACGGTCAGGCTTGTCGCCAGAAGCGTCTCGTCGTCGATCTCGATCAGGATCGAGTAGTCGCCGGGCTCGGAAAAGCTCAGGTTGTGGATCTCGTTGATAAGGTTGATCCTAACCAAGGGCCCCTGGGACTCAAAGACCCGCTCTATCAGGGGCTTCGGATCGTTCAAATCCCGGGCCATCGAGATTCTCATCCTGTGCGGGCCGGCGGCCACGTCGGTGATGGTCAGGAACCATACCATCCGTGGGTGGACCACCGGAAAGTGCTTGGCCATGATGTTGGAGAAGACCCCGAGGATCGTGTGCTTGCCCGAGCCCGGGTCGATGTGCACGCCGTCGCACAGCAGCCATGCGAGGAGCTGC
>CAISPT010000038.1 GCA_903887455.1 uncultured Opitutaceae bacterium
CTACACGACGCTCTTCCGATCTGCCCCTCCCGACCTCGCCTGGCTTGCCGAGGTTGAGTCGGGCCTAAGGCCAGGCGCTAAAAGCCCCTCGGGAGCCCGGGGACTCTTCCAATTGATGCCGGACACGGCCCACGCGCTGGGCCTCAGCACGTTCCTTCCCGACCAAAGGACGGATCCCGAGAAGTCGGCCCATGCCGCGGCCCACCTCCTTGCCTCGCTTCACTTGAAGTTCGGAAGCTGGCCGCTGGCGCTTGCCGCCTACAACGCGGGCGAGGGCCGGCTCACGCGCCTCCTCGCCTCTCGCGGCGCGCACGACTTCGCCTCGATCGCGCAGTCCCTGCCGGTCGAGACGCGAATGTATGTGCCCAAGGTCTGCGCCCTGGTTGAGGTTCGCACGGGAAAGCGACTCGCGGAAGCTGGAAGGCTCACGCCCTAAGACTCGTTTAGGTTAGCAGACCGGCCCTCAAGGAACGTCGTAAACCTCAACCAGGGAAACCCCGGTGTCCCCTGATGCACCCGAAACCTGCGCGGTGTAGGCCCCCGGCGGTAAGGTGACCAGCAATGCGGAGTCTGGGGTGGCTGAGGTGCCCCACGAAAAAGCGCCCACGGAGGTGGCCGTGGACGCAATCTGCGGATCCCCACCCCATCCGGAGTTGGAGGCGATCAATGCCCCGGCACCAGTATACAGCTGAAGCTTCGGGTCGGGAAGCACCCCGGTGACGCTGAAGGCTGTGAGTGCGGGCCCGGACGCCCGCACCAGAACGGCCTTTGACGTGGTGCCGCCGACGACAAAGCCAGCAATGAGGATATTGCCACCCGTGCCGACGGCCACGCGTGGCGAAGGGTTCACGAGACGGGGGGAGGCTGACGTGTAGCTTCCCGTCGGCGTGGCATCGTAGACCTCTGCCAGGGAGACCCCGGTGTCGTTACTTGCGCCCGAAACTTGAGCGGTGTAGGGGCCCGCTTGCTCTGAGGCCAGCAGGGCGGCGTCCTTGCCTAGCGGGGACGTGGACCACGCAAAGGCGTTTACGGCCGCGGACGTGCTTGCGATCGATGCCAGGCCGCCCCAGCCGCTGTTCGTGGAGATCAGCGCCCCGGCCCCGGTATAGAGGTCGAGCTTGGGGTCGGGAAGCACTCCGCTCACGCTGAAGGCTGTGAGCGCGGGCCCGGAGGCCCTGACCAGGAGAGCCTGCTTGCCCGAAGCCCCGTTGGGCCCGACTGCGAAGCCGGCAATAAGGATGTTTGCTCCGGTCCCGACGCCGGCCCTGCACGAGAGGTTGATCAAGCGACCCGGGTCATTGGTGCTCGCGACACTGAGCGTGGCGGCGCCGCTCGTGACGCTGCCCACGGGATTGGTCGCCGTGCAGGTGTAGGAGCCGGCCTGGGCCGCGGTCGCGCCCGTGACGACAACGGTGCTCCCCGTTGCTCCAGCGATGGCGTTCCCGTTCAGGTACCACTGGAACGTCGGGGTCGGCGATCCGGAGACTCCAAAGGTGAAGGTCGCCGTGCTCCCTATCGCGACATTCTGCGACGTGGGCTGGCTGGTGGCCACCGGGGCGCTCGTCGGGCCCGTGAGCGACAGGACGGTCGCTGAATACGGAGCGAAGGAGGCCGTGAAGCTGGCCGCGATGTTTGAAAGGGAGGAGACGGCGATGTCGGGCGAGGGGGCCGCCCCGGATATCGGCGTCGCCGCGGCGGCCGAGGCCGTCGGCGTGATCACGAAATTGTCGAAATAGCAGGTGATCGGCCCCGGGGAGTTGATGTTGATGCCCACCTGGAACCAGTTGCCCGTCCCGAGGGACGCTAGCACCCCCGCCCTCTGGGCGTCGGTCAGTGTGAACGTCGCCGTGTTCTCCTGGTTCGCGTTCAGGGTGACGGGCCCCAGCGCCACGTAGGCAAGGTTCTTGCCGTTCAGGTAGAGGCTCGCCTGGAGGGTCCCCGAGGTGGAGGTCTGCGGGTAGATGTCCACCGACACGGAGGCCGCAGTGCTCATCGCCGTGCCGATGGCCGCAGTCGAGTTCTGGATGACGGCGCTGTTGCCGGGAGTGGCATTTGTCGTCGTGCAGGCCAGGCTGTACGTGCCCTTGGTGACCCCGTTGGTGGTGCTGTAGGCCGTGCTGTAGAGGAACGGCGCGTTCAGCCCGTAGTTGGTCGTCGCGTCATCGGGCTGGCCCGACTGGTTCACCCATCCCTCGAGCGAATTCTCCCAGGAGAAGCCGGTCGCGGGCGCGGCCGCGTTCTGCTCGGAGTTGAGGTCCTGAG
>CAISPT010000039.1 GCA_903887455.1 uncultured Opitutaceae bacterium
CCACACCGGGTACGTAGACGACGATGGTGACGGCGTCAGGGAGCTCGCGGCAGTCGTAGCTCGGCTGGCGGAACGTGGCGATGGACGCCTCGTAGGCCTTGCGATGACGGCTGGGTGTGCTCGTGGTGCGGGTGCTCGTGTTCATGGTGGGAAAGGCAGTTGCCTCCTGGGGGCTTTTGGCCTCCGGGCTTCTTGGTTTCTAAACGTCTTCCGGGTGGGAGGGTTTAGGCCTTGAAGCCCGCGCTGGCCGTTTTGTTCCAATTGGAAATGGCGACCAGACGCATCACGGCGCAGCCAAATCCGCAGGCCTTCGTAAACGAAGTGCCGGCGAGGCTCGAGTGATGTTTGTGTGTCTGGACCATTGGAACGGTGCTACACCATGCACACTGCAGCCTTCGTGCCAAGTGAAATTGAAAATTGGCGGCGGCCCTCCTCCGCAATTGCCCTCCGCGGCCCTTTGGGCGCATGCTAGGGGCCATGCCCTCCTTAACCGATTCAGCGACGACGGTGGCCGAGCTCCGGGAACGCGTCATGGCGTTTGTCCGCGAGCGCGACTGGGAACAATTCCACGCCCCCAAAAACCTGAGCATGGCGCTCTCCGCCGAGGCGGCGGAATTGATGGAGCACTTCCTCTGGGCGACGCCCGAGGAGTCCCGCTCCGTGGCGAGCAACCCGGCCAAGCGGGCGAAGATCGCAGAGGAGCTAGCCGACGTCGTAATCTACGCCCTGGAATTCGCCAACGCGACTGGCCTGGACATCGCGGCGAGCATCGAGTCGAAGATCGCTGCCAACGCGAGGAAGTACCCCGTGGAGAAGTCCAAGGGGCGCTCGGCAAAATACACCGAGCTGTAGGCGCCGTCCGGGCTCAGCCCTTGCCGCCGTACGTCACGTAGTCGTCGAGGTCCAATAGGTCGAAGAAGGTCCGCACGTCGTCCCTGTCCGGGGCCTGCGCCTTGATCACCTCGCCGAACCATTCATGTCCGCCGGAGCCTCCGGGAACCAGCTCCGAGATCCAGAGGGTCCAGGCCGCGATCTCGGAAGGGAGCCGGGTCGTGGTGGCCCTTACCCAGGCGAGGATCTCGGTGTCGGACTTTCCGAGTTTCACCTCGGCAAGGAGCGCCTCTGCCGTGATGCCGGTGAACTTGAAGAAATGCTGGTCCATCGGGCAGTTGTAGTGGTACTCGCCGATCTTGCCGGTGAGGGAGGCCCGGGCCTTGTCGAGCATGCGCGGGAGCTGGGCGTAGCCTCCGAGGCGGACGCGCGGGCTTCGCGGCGGATTCTGGGTGAGGTCGGGGGCGGATAGGTTCAGCATAAAAGTGTCGGAGGCGGAGTCTGGCACCGTTGCACGGGCATTGCAACCGGGCTTCAGGCGCCTTTTGGCCGAAATGCGCTCATTTTCGCCGGATTGGTCTCCAGGCGCGGCCCTCCGATCAGGTCGATGCAGTACGGGACGGCGGGGAAGACCGCCTCGAGGTTCTCGCGGATCGCCTTCGGCCTGCCAGGCAGGTTCACGATCAGCGTCCTTCCACGAACCCCGGCCGTCTGGCGCGACAGGATTGCCGTCGGAACGAAGGCGAGCGAGGCCGAGCGCATCTGCTCCCCGAAGCCGGGTAGCATCCGCCCGCAGACGGCCTCCGTCGCCTCGGGCGTCACGTCCCTGGGCGCCGGGCCCGTGCCTCCGGTGGTGACCACCAGGCAGCAGCCTGCCTGGTCGGCCATGCGCTTGAGCTCCGACTCAATCAGGGGCTGCTCGTCGGGGACCACCTTGTAATCGACGTCGAACGGCGTTTCGAGCCACTCGAGGAGGAGCGCCACGCACGCCTTGCCGGGCGTGTCCTCATACTCGCCCGCACTCGCGCGGTCCGAGACGTTGATGACGCCGATCCTGACCGGCGCGGGAGCCTTCGACTCCGGCTTCAAGGCCCCGTCTTTCCCGCCGAGACCGAGGTGCTGCGGACGGCGGCCAGCATGGACGCAAAGTCCCCGCCGCCCGCGTCGTCAGCCGCGAGGCTCACGGCGGCCATCACGTCGTCGCGAAAATGGATGATCCCGATGCCGATCACTTTGAACTCGTCGGGGGCGGAGGCCTTTCCGACCATCGAGGCGTCGGTGAAAACGCAGTAGGAGCCGTAGGCCCCTCCCGGCATCCCGAGCTCCCGGAGCGTCTTGCGCTTCTCGACGGACTGGTCCACGAACTGGTCGCAGACCGAGAGAACCTGCTCGTCAACGGCCTCCTTGGCGACGGGCTTTGGCTCGGCAACATAGGTGACGTTTAGCAGGCACTTGGCATTCACGGGAGCCGGCGGGGAGAGCGTGATCGCCACCCCTGTGTCCTCCTCCTTGTGGGAGGAAAGCCTCCAGCCGGACGGGACCGAGATCGAGAGCATGCCGTGCGTGCCTAGGTCCACGGTCTCGGGGTAGGCGAGGAAGGGGAGGGCGAGGAGGGCTAACCAGGCTACGGCTCTTTTCATTGCGCGAGAAGGGGTGGTGGCCGCGGCGCGGACGTCGGCAGCGCGGGAAATTACGCGCACGGGGGGCCTCGTGGCAAGGAGGGGTTTGCCCGGGCGCCGCGGGTCTCAGCTCCCCGCCGCGGCGAAGGAGGCCAGGACTGCCTCGGGACGCTCCCCGCGCTCGCGGAGCGTCCGCAGGCTAAGGGCGTCGTGGCGCTTGGCCAGGCGCAACCCCGCATCGTCCTTCATCAGGGGGCAGTGATGGAACAGCGGCGCCTCCAGGCCCAGGGCGCTGTACACCAGCAGCTGGCGGAATGTCGAGCGCACGAGGTCCTCGCCTCGCACGACCTCGGTTATGCCCATCAGGGCGTCGTCCACCGTGCAGGCCAGCTGGTAGCTCGGACAGTCGTCCTTGCGCCACACCGGGAAGTCGCCGAAGTCGACCCCGGCCACGGCCCGCTGCTCGCCGAGCCGGGTGTCGGTGAAGCGGACGACCTGGCCGTCGGGAACCCTTAAACGCCAGTTGACCGCGACCGAGGTGCCGAGCGGGGGCAGGGGGGCGTCCGCGGGAGGGCGGAACGAGGCCGGATAGAGGGGCTCCTCGTCGGCGCCGCCCTCGTGGGGGGCTCCGGCCGCCTCGACCACGTCCCTGCGCGAGCGGGAGCACGGGTAGATTGCCCCGCGGGCGTGCAGGGCCTCGAGCGCGCGCCTGTAGTGCGGCATCCGCCGGCTCTGCTCATACGGGGCGAAGGGACCACCCTTGTCCGGCCCTTCCTCCCAGCGCAGGCCGAGCCACCGCAGGTCCTCGAGCATCGCCTCGGCGTAGTCCATCCGGAAGCGCGCGGCGTCCAGGTCGTCGCTTCGCAGGACGAGGCTGCCTCCGGCCTCGCGCGCCCGCTCTGAGGCGATCCAGAACGTGCGCGCGTGGCCCAAGTGCAGGAGCCCGGTCGGAGACGGCGCGAGGCGTCCGCGGTAGGGGGTCGCAGATTTCACGAAATTTGATTCATTTCCGGTTCGGCAAACCCCATCGTGTGGCCTTCACCAAACATGGCAAAGCTCCTGTGCGTCTATTGCAGCTCCTCCCGCCACCTCGATCCCCGCTACTACGAGGGGGCTGAGGTCGTCGGGCGGAGCATGGTGGCCAACGGCTGGGGCCTCGTCTACGGCGGGGGCAACACGGGCCTGATGGGCTCTGTCGCCCGCAGCGTCAAGGAGTCGGGCGGGCACGTCGTGGGCGTGATCCCGGATTTCATGAAGGAGAGGGAGTTGGCGTACGAGCAGGCCGACGAGCTGATCACGGTGGACTCGATGCGGGAGCGCAAGAAGGTCATGGAGGAGCGGGCCTCCGCGTTCCTCGCGCTGCCCGGCGGCATCGGCACCCTCGAGGAGCTGGCGGAGATCATGACCCTGCGCTACATCAACCGCCTCAACAAGCCGGTCGTGGTCTACAACCACCACGGCTACTACGACGACCTCCTGCGCTTCTTTGAGCGCATGACGGCGGAGCGGTTCAAGTCGAAGGGCCTAGGTGACATCTACGCCGTGGCAAACGACGAACCGGGCATATGGCCGCTGCTCGAGTCGCCGGCGCACTTCGAGGCCGACGCGATCTGGAAGCAACGGGCCTAGGGACGATGCACCGGGCCCGAGCCATGGAACTGCTGCTGGAGCACGGCCTCCAGGCCCTCCAGCCCGAGGAGGCGCTCGCCGTGTCCCAGACGATCGAGTTCGTGAAGGCCCACAGCGACTGCCTGCTTCGCACGTGCCTAGAGGGGCACCTGACCGGGTCGGCCTGGATCCTCAGCCCCGACCGCAGGCAGGTCCTATTGACCCACCACCGAAAGCTCGACAAGTGGCTCCAGCTCGGGGGCCACGCCGACGGGGACGGCGACCTGCTGGCGGTGGCTGTTCGCGAGGCGCGGGAGGAGAGCGGGCTTACGGGCTTGCGGGTGATCGAGTCCTCGGTCTTCGACGTCGACCGCCACTGGATCCCTGAGCGAGGCCGGGAGCCCGGTCACTGGCACCACGACCTTCGGTTCCTCCTGGAGGCGAACCCGGCCGAGCCCCTCACTGTGACCCACGAGTCAAAGGACCTGGCGTGGGTCGACGTCTCCGCGGTATCGGGGCTCAATCCCGAGGAGTCGATGAGCCGGATGGTCCGCAAGACGATGGTGGCCTGGCCGGCGGTCTGACCGCTCTAGGGGGGCGGCGACTGCCAGAGGTAGGTCGCCTCGCTCCGGAGCACCCAGCCGGCCTGCCCGTTCGGGAAGACGACCCGGATCCAGCGCAGGAACGACCGGTCCGCGATCGCAGTGCTCCCTGCGGCCAGGGGCGTGGTCTTCTGCGCGACGTCGGCCTCCGTGGGAATCGAGCGGAGGGAGCCCGCGCTGAAGATGACGACCGCGCGGGTGTCGGCCGCGATGCCGTACGCCCTGTACCCGGCCACCGAGGCGATGCCCGCCAGCACGCAGGCAAAGGCGAGGGCGGCCCCCGCAGGGTAGGCCCAGGAGCGGCGCAGGGCGCCGTAGGCGGAAAGGAGGAGGAGTGCCAGGGCTGCGGCGAGCCCGGCGGCAGACGCCAGCCCCACCCGCTGCCATCCCCCCGGGGACTTGAGCCTGGCGAGGGACTCGGTGGGCCCCTGCCTTAAGAGCGTACCCACCGGTTCCGGCAGAAATCCCGCCTTCTCGCCGGCGACGGCGACCTGGCGGCCCGTCTCGGGGTCGTGCGGATTCTGGATGAACGCCGCGGCGGCCTCCGCCGTGGCCTCGCCCCACTTGTCCTGCTGCGCCAGGGCGAGAGAGAGGTTGTGGCGGGCTGCCCAGTTGAGGGGGTCCTTCGCGACCTCCGATCGCCACTGGGTCTCCGCCGCGGCGAACTCGCCCCCCTGGTACGCGGAGAGGGTGTCGGCTCTTGCCGGGACCGCCGCCGCGAGAAGCGCGAGGTAGAGGAAGGGAAGGAGGTTTCGAGGCAGGAAGAGGCGCGCGGGGCTAAAGGACCTAAGCATCTTCGCGTCCAGGGCCTTCTCGGCGCGGGCCGCCCAGCCCTCCGGCAGGACCCGGTGCGAGCTGTAGAGGGAGCGGTCTGCCTCGGACCAGAGCAGCGACCACGCCTCGTCCGGAATCGCAGCAGGAGACGGGGCCGCGTGGTCCACGCCCCAGAGGATGGCGGCGTCTTTCTGCCAGGAAAGGAGGAGTCCGGACCGATCGGAATCCTCCGCCGAGCGCAGCGCTGCGATAGTCACCCGGAGCCGTTTCCTGGCCTCGCGCTGGGGGCGGATCGGGTCCGTCCTGGCAGCGCGCATCAGCGCAAGGACGGCCCAGCCCACGCCGAGGACGAGGAAGGGGACCAGCGCGAGGACAGCCAGGGTCCTCAGCCTGAGCGGCGCCGGTGCCGGCGGCATTTCGCCCACGGGCAAGCCGAGACCCAAGGACGGAAGCTCGGGCGCCTTGGCCGTGGGCGCCGGGGTCTCCGCGGATATCCGCGGGGAGCCCGGAGCGGCGGGCGTTGCCTCGGTCGGCGCCGGTGCCGCGGCGGTCGGGTCCGCGGTGACCGTCGCTCCGGGCGCCTCGATTGTCCGGTATTGGCCGCTCTTCGGGTCGAAGTAGGTGAACACGAGGGGCGGAAGCTCGTAGGTGCCAGGCCTAACGGGGACAAGGACCACGTCCTCGGAGAGGGTTCCCTCGAAAAGCTTGCCGGCGGGCTGCGTGCGCTTGGGCTTGGGCTGGATGACCTGGAAGTCTCTGGGGGCCTCCCTGGAGGGCAGTCCCCGGATCTCCGGCCAGTTGCCCGAGCCGCTCAGCTCGACCGTCCAGGTGATGGGTTCTCCCGCCTTCACCTGCCTCGGCACGATCTTCGAGGCGATCTTGAAGTCGCCCACCGCCCCCGTGAATCCCGACGGGGCCGGGGGCAGGGGACGGACGTCGACCGAGGCGGGGGCGTCGGGGACCGCGAACTGCTGGTACTGGCGCTGCTGGAAGAAGCCGAAGCCGGAGACGCCGACGCTCAGGTTGATCAGCTGGCTCGTCGGGTTAAGGCGGATGTGCCCGGGGGTGGGGGCGATCGCGCGGGTGTGGTAGGCCAGGCCCGTGCGGGCCGGTGAGCCGCGGGTCGTGAAGGGCTCGGGCTGCGACCAGTCCTCGGCGACAAGCGGGCTCGGGTCCCACTCGAAGTTGCCCCTGCCCCAGCTCGGGTAGTAGCCGTCGGCCACGTCGATCGAGTACCTCAGATCGAACACCTCGCCCGCCCAGACCGTCTCCGGCACGGTCACAAGGCGCGCCGTAGCGGCGTCCCCAAGCGAGACGCCGGTGGAGCCCACGGTGGCCCCGGCCGGTGCGTAGTGGGCAGCCGGCACCCGGATCTGCCCCTTGTTGGTCTTCACCGTGAACTCCGGGATCGTGAGGTCCGCCTGCTTCGAGGCGAGGACCGCGAAGGTGAGGGTCACGTTCTTTGAGTACGTGCCGTTGATGATCGAGATGGCGCTCGACTGGCCCTGGAAATCCATCCGCAGACCGTCGACCTTCGGAGGGGACGGCACGTCGTCAGGGGTGCAGTCGTCGAAGACGAGCTGAAGGGAGGAGACCTCGCCGACGGGAAGCGTGCCGCCCGGCGGCTCCCAGTGAGCGGACTGGGCTAGGGCGAGGGGGGCGGCCGAAAGCGCTAGCGCTAGGGCGAGGCGGGGAAGGATTTTCCGTGGCATGCGTTTCACCAGTTCTTGCCCTTGTTCGTGGGCGTTGGGAGGGGCTCGCCCCGCCTTAGCATCTCAAAGAGTTCTGCGGGCGAGTCGTCGGCCTTGATCTGCTCGAGCTTCTCAAGCGGCACTGCCAGCTCCGGGTTGCTGCGCGCCGGGTCCTCGTCTTCCTTCTTCCTGGCGCCGCCGACCTTCTGCATCGGCTCCTGCGACTCCCTGCGAGGGCTGGGGGTCGGGGTGGCCTTCATATCACCGAAGGCCTTCTGGTTGTCCTGCCTTCCCTGGGATCCGTTCTTGTCCTGGGGGTTGGAGGGCGACTGCTGCTTCTGGTCCTGCTTCTGGGGGTTCTCCTGTTTCTCCTGGGGCTTCCCCTGCTGGCCGTCCTTCTGGTCCTTCTGCGATTCGTCCTGTTTCTGGTCCTTGTCCTGGTCCTTGTTCTGCTTGTTCTGCTGCTCGTCCTTCTTTTTCTGATCCTCGGGCTTGCGAAGGAGTTCCTCGAGGTCCGTGCGCATGCGCCCCCAATCGGTCGCTTTCCCGTCCGCCTTCTGGCCGAGCTCGACCGCGGCGAGCGCGTCGCGCACGGGCCCCTCGGGGACTTCCTGGCCGGAGGATTTCAGGTGCTGTCCCCAGGTGAGCGTCTCGTTGCCGAGCTCCACCCAGTCGACCGCGCTCCGGCGGTCCTCGGACGAGAGCCGCGCCACAACCTTGGAGAGGCCCGCGGCCGGGTTCGGGGGTGTCTCGGCGGTGACGGCGGGCGCCGCCGCCGCCCTGGGGGCCAGCAGAACAAGCGCCAGGAAAGCCGCGGCCGCGGCCGCCGCCCGGGGGACCTTGCCCGGGGACAGGCGGATCTCCCTGGACTTCGGGCGCACCGGGAACTCGAGCCAGAAGCTCGCGACCAGGCACGCGAGAGCCTGCGCAAGAGCCCACTGGTAGCGCTCCACGTAGCGTGCGGTGCTTTGCTCGACGAAGCGTCCCTTCTTTCCCTGCTCGACGGTCTCGGAAAGCACCCTTGCGAGGTCGACCCAGTCGCTCGCGTCCCGGTACTCCCCGTGCGTCGCCTTGGCGAGCTCCTTGAGGGTGCCGCTTTCCAGCTTCGAGAGAACGACGGCGCCGTTCTCGTCCTTCATGAACGAGCCGGCCCCGTCGGGTATCATCGCGCCGGTCGACGTCCCGACCCCAAGCCCGATCACGCGGATCCCCTTCTTCTCGAGATCCGGGACCCTGCTCCTCCAGTCGTCGTCGGTCGCCTCCCCATCGCTCAGCACGATCAGGTAGCGGTCGGAGGCGCCGCTGTCGCCGAACGCGTCAATCGTGGTGGAAATCAGCTGCTCGTAGTTGGTGCCCCCCTCCGGGAGGAAGTCGGGCCCGAGCGACGGCAGGAACTCCCGTAAGATCTCGTAGTCAGCGCTCAGGGGCGCCTGCACGAACGCAGTGCCTGAGAAGACGACCAGGCCGACGCGCTCGCCCTTGAGCTGGTCGAGGAGCGACTGGATGAGGAGCTTCGAGCGTTCGAGCCGCGAGGGTTTGACGTCCGGGGTCAGCATCGAGCGGGAAAGGTCGAGGGCGATGATGATCTCCCGGGATTGGTCGAACATGGGCTCCTCCAGTCGGCCCCATCGCGGCCTGGCGAGCGCCACGACGGAAAGGGCGAGCCCTGCACACAGCAGGTAGCGCCGTCTGCGGGACGCGAAGGAGGAGGGGTCGTCCACAAGGCTCACGCTGCTTAGGCCGGCTTCGGCCCGGAGGATCTTCGGGTGCTCGGCCGCGACCGAGCGGCGCGAGCGCCTCAGCTCGAAGCCGAGGAGGCCGGCGGGGAGCAGCAGTAGCCAGAGGAGGTGGGGCCAGGCGAAGTTCATCGTTTGCGCGAGAGGAACGCCCCGGCGCCGAAGAGCGCCAGGCCTGGGACAGCGAGCCAGGGGAAGAGCTCGGTCGTCAGCAGGTAGCTCTTCGACTGGAACTCGATCTTCTGGCTCGCGTCGATCGAGGCGAACGCGGACTCGATGGTGCCCGTGTCGGCCGCCCGGAAGAACCTGCCTCCGGTCGTCTCGGCGATGTCCTTAAGGGCACCCTCGTCCAGGTCGGCCTCGACCCAGCTGTAAGAGACCTTCTTGCCGTGGTTGTCGAAAATCGGGAAGGGCACCAGGCCGTCCTTGCCCGCGCCGATCGTGTAGATGGGGATCCCCCGGGCCTTCGCCAGCCCGGCCGACTGCATCGGCTGGAGCGCCCCCATGTTGTTCGCGCCGTCGGTCAGCAGGACGATGAACGCGCCCTTGCGCTTGCCGCCGGGCTCGCGGGCCGCCTGGTCGAGGCGGCTGAGCGCGACGCCCAGGGCGTCCCCGATCGCCGTCCCATCCTTGATCAGGCCGATCTTCACGCGCTCGAGCTGTCGGGCGAGCCAGGCGTGGTCCGTCGTCAGTGGGGCGAGCGTGTAGGCGCGGGATGAGAAGAGGACGACGCCGATGCGGTCGCTCGGCCGGCGCTCGATGAAGGCCTGGATCACGGGCTTTATTGCCTGGAGGCGGTTGATCCTCTCGCCGTCCTTCTCGTAGTCCTCGCTGAGCATCGAGCCCGACAGGTCGACCGCCAGCATGATGTCGTAGCCCTTGGAGCGGACCTCCCTCTTGTCCTCGACGCGCTGGGGACGGGCGAGCGCCCCCACGACGAGTACGAGGCCGGCGACGGCGAGCCCCGCCGTCCAGTTCGAGGCGGCCGTGAGCGAGGAGCGGTGCCAGGCGGCGGCGAACGGGACCAGGAGCACCGGCACCCGGGCCCGTCCCCTCAGCCAGATGATCGCCGGTAGGAGCAGCAGGGCGGCCAGCCACAGCGGGTCGGCGAGCCTGTAGTTGAAGGCGGCCAGGGGCGGGGCGTGCACGGCGAAATCCATTTTCGGCGGGCTACCAGCGGCCGCGGCTGCCGCCGGCGCGCATGCGGGTGTGGAAGAAGCGAACGAGTGCGTCGAAGCGGTCCTCGGCGGTGGATACGACAAGGCGGCTCAGGGCGTCAGGAAAGAGCGCCTCCCATCCCAAGGTGCGCCTCTGCCGCCACTCGGCGTGGGCGGCCCGGTCGGCTGCTCCGCCCTCAAGCGTCACCAGGCGCCCCGACGCCGGGTCGTAGGCCGTGATGCCCCCCTCCTCGGGAAGCGCGCGCTCCCACGGGTCGTCGACCCGGAAGCCCATGGTCTGGTAGCGCCTGCGCATGACCAGCCAGCCCTCGGGTTCGGGCCGGGGGGGGAAGTCCCCGAGCCAGAGCAGGACGCTGTGCTTGGGGGCAGCTTTCGCGATGAACTTCCAGGGGATCTCGGGCGCCGCGGAGCCGGGCGCCGGTGCGGGCCTGCCCATCAGGGAGGCCGCCGCCTGGAGGATGGGACCACGGCCCCTGACGGGCTCGCGGAACACGGGACCCTCGGGCGTGGCGTGGACGAAACCCACGCGGTCGCCGTTCACTGCACCCAGAAGCATGACCAGGCCCGCCAACTCGAGGAGTGCCTCGCGCTTGGACTGGGCGCCCGAGCCGAAGTCGAGGCTCGGGGAGTCCTCGAGGACGAGCAGCAGGGTCACCTCGCGTTCCTCGACAAATTTCTTGCGGTAGGGCTCGCCGAGGCGCGCGGTGACGTTCCAGTCGATGTCCCTCACGTCGTCCCCGAACTCGTAGCGCACGACCTGGTCAAACTCCATGCCGCGGCCACGGAACGCCGACCGGTATTCACCGCTCAGGATGTTCTCCACGGCGTGGCGCACCCGCCACTCCAGCTGCCTGAGGAGCGCCAGCGGGTTCCTGGCCTGGGTGTTTGCCGAAGGCATCAAACGGGCGGCACGGGCGTCGTCGACACCACCTGCTGGACGACGGTGTCGGCGGTGATCTCTTGGGCCTCCGACTCGTAGGTGAGGCCAAGGCGGTGGCGCAGGACGTCGGGGGCGAGCTCCTGGACCAGGGCGGGAGACAGGTAGTCGGCCCCCCGGAGCCAGGCAAGGGCGCGGCCGGCCTGGAACAGGGCAAGGGAGGCGCGCGGGGAGGCGCCGAAGTTCAGGCGTCTCGCCGAGGCGTCCGGGTTGTCGGCCAGAGCGCGCGTCGCGCGCACAAGCGTCAGGATGTAGCTCTGGACGACCGGGGAGACGTGGATCTGGTCGACCTCCGCCCGAAGGGCCAGGAGCTCCGCGCCGCTCGAAACGGCTGAGAGCTTCGGCTGCTGGGTGATCTGGCCCCAGCGCTGCATCATGGATGCCTCCTCCGCGGCGCTCGGGTACGCCACCAGGAGCTTGAAGAGGAAGCGGTCGGTCTGGGCCTCGGGCAGCGGGTAGGTGCCCTCCTGCTCGATCGGGTTCTGGGTCGCCATCACGAAGAAGGGGCTCGGCAGCGGGTGGGTCTGGCCTCCGATCGTCACCTGCTTCTCCTGCATGGCCTCCAGGAGGGCGCTCTGCACCTTGGCCGGCGCGCGGTTGATCTCGTCGGCCAGTAGGAGGTTAGCGAAGACGGGCCCTCGGTGGGGGCTGAACTCGCCGGTCTTCGGCTGAAAGACCATGGTGCCCACCACGTCGCTTGGGAGCAGGTCGGGAGTGAACTGGATGCGCTCGAACTGGACCCCGAGGGCAGCCCCCAAGGATTTGACCAGTAATGTCTTGGCTAGGCCTGGCATGCCTTCAAGAAGCACGTGACCGCCCGCGAGCAGGGCGACGAGAAGGCGCTCCACGGTGGCATCCTGGCCGATGACGGCCTTGCCGATTTCGTCACGGAGTTTCTGGGACCAAGCGGGACCTGAGGACATAGGAGCTTTGGAAGGGTTGGCGTTGAAGATTGGACGGCGGAGGGCCTGTGCGGGGCGAGATTGGGGAGACGGGACCGCGTCGGCGAGAAAATGGTTCCTTCTATTCGAGGATCTCGACCGGGTCGCCTACGCGGAGGACGCCCGCCTTGGTCTCGTTCACAAGATTCTGGCCGAAATTGACATGCGTGGGCTCCTTGGGGTCGCGCCTGTAGGTGGAAAGCATGGCGAGGGGTTCGATGCCACGTTCCCCGGTGAGCTGGTCGGTGGCCGTGACGACGCAGCGGGCGCATGGGCCTAGCGAGCGGAACACGACCGTCCCGATCCGGAGGCGCTGCCAGCGGTCCTCCTCGAATGCAGCCGCGCCCGCCACCACCAGGTTCGGCCGGAAGCGGTTCATCGGGACAGGCTCCGCCCCGGTTTCCAGAATCCGCGCGTTCAGGTCGTCAAGGGAGGCCGTCGTGGTCAGCAGGAGCGGGGCTGCGTCGGCAAACGACACGAGCTCACCGGCCCTCGCTGCGGCCTTGGTGACGGGCCTGTGAAACGCGGGCCCGATCCTCACCAGCCGGCACCTCGTCCCCAGGGCTTGGGAAACCCATTCCGCCGCCTCGCCCCCGCAGTCCTCCGCCTGGAGCCCCTCGCTCTTCCAGACCGTGACGGGCTTGGTCGGCGCCTCCGGATCGGGCGCCTTCGGCACCCTTAGCGGGTCCAAGTTCTCGCAGGTGAGCACCAGGTGTCCGGACTGGAAGGAGGTGCCGATCTGGGCCATCCTCGCGAGCGTCCGCTGCGTCAGGAAGAGACCGTCGGCGTCGACCACCATGAAGCGGCGGTCGCCGACGGCCCCGAGGGCGTCGATTTCCACCGAGGCCGGCGAGAGCCCCCTGAGGGATTTCACCGGATAGAGGTGCAGGCTCGCTAGGTGCATTCGCCAGGGCAGGGTCAGCTCCGCTTGACGACCTCGCGAACCTCGAGCTCAACCCGCTCCGGCTCCGAAAGCTCCTTGGACCCGCGAGCCCCGAGCTCGGCGAACTTGCGGGCGCCCGGCAGCAGGGTTCCTTCGAACGCGCCCACGGCCTTGTTGAAATTGCCAACCGCGGTCGCCAGGCCGCTGCCGGCCCGGCTCAGGTGCTCGCCAAACCCGGAGACCCTGTCGTAGAGCTCGCGGCCGAGGCGGCTGATCTCCTGGGCGTTGCGCGAGAGCGCATCCTGCGTCCAGCCGTAGTTGGCGGCCTTCAGGAGCGCCACGAGCGTCATCGGCGTGGCGAGGAGCACCCGCTGGTTGATCGCCCGGTCCATGATGGACGGGTCCGACTCTATCGCGGCGGAGAGGAAGGAGTCGCCGGGCAGGAAGAGCACCACGAACTCCGGTGAGGGCTCGATTTTCGCCCAGTATTCCCGGCTCGCGAGCTGGTCGACGTGCCCGCGCACCTTGGCCGCGTGCTCGGCGAGCTTTGCGAGCCGGCGGGCCGGGTCCGACTCGGCGGCCGCCTCCCGGTAGGCCTGGGTCGGGGCCTTGGCGTCCACGACGATCTGCTGCCCGCGGGGAAGGCGCACGACCATGTCCGGGCGGCTGGGGCCTGAGGCGTCGGAGTAGACCTGCTGCTCGGCGAAGTCGCAGTGCTCCATCATTCCGGCAAGCTCCACGACCCGTCGAAGCTGGACCTCGCCCCAGGTGCCCGCCGTCCGGGTGGTGCTGAGCGCGTTGGAGAGTTTTGTCGTCTCGGCGTGCATGCGCACCTGCTCAGAGCTCAGTGCCTCGAGCTGCTTCCCGAGCTCGCCGTAGGCCCGCTCGCGGCGCTGCTCGAGCTCCCCGATCTTCGCGTCCACCTTCTCCAATGACTCCTTCAGGGGCTTCACCAGGGAGTCGATCGCCTGCTGGCGCGTCGCCAGGTCGCCCGCCGACTTGTCGTGAAGCTGGGCGAAGGACTGCTCGGCGAGCTTCAGGAAGTCGTCGCGGTTCGACCTAAGCGCGACCGCCGAAAGCTCCGCAAACTCGCTCTTGAGGCGCTCGTGCGCGGACCTGAGCTCCCCGACCCGCGCCTCGGCCCCGGCCTTCTCGGCGGCGAGCTCCGCTCCAAGCCTGGCGTTCGCTGAGGCCAGCTCGCCCCGCGCGGCCTTTTCCCCGGAAAGTTCGGAGGAAAGGCGGTCTCTCTCGGCCTCCACAGACCGCAGGCGCTCGACAAGCGCGGCGCGCCGCGCCGTCAGGACAAGCCAAGCAAGTCCGAAGCCGACGACGAGTCCGATCAGGGTAAGGGCTGTGGTCACGCGAGGATGTTTGACAGTCGAGGCCTCCCTCTGCAAACACACATCATGTTCTTGCCGTGCCAGCAGGGGACAAATTCGGCTTGATGGTCACCAACCCAACCACCAGCCAAGACGGGGCGGTCCAGCCCCGGCGGGTGCTTGTCGTCGACGACGAATACGGCCCTCGCGAGTCGATCGCCTACACCCTCGCCAGCTCCTTCTCGGTGGAAACCGCGGACCGGGCCACGGAAGCCCTCAAGAAGATCCGCGACCAGCACTATCACGTGATCGTTCTGGACATCCGGATGCCCGAAATGGACGGGATCAAGGCGCTGGAGGAGCTCCGCAAGATCGACCCGCACGTCTCCGTCATCATCCTGACCGGCTACGGTATGCTTTCCACGGCCCAGCAGGCCATGGTCGGGGGGGCCAACCAGTACATGCGCAAGCCGCCCGACGTGACGGAGCTCCTGGATGCCGTCCGCCGGCAGGCCGAGGCCGCACAGCTCCGCCGCCAGCAAGCGAAGATGTCCCAGGACGCGCTTGCGCTCAATGCGGCGCTGAAGAAGGAGATCGATTCCAACCAGCCGCAGATCTGGCAGGCGAGGGCGTCCGTCGAGTTGGTGCACGACCTGAACAACCCGCTCACAGTCGTGATCGGGTACTCGGCGCTCATGGTCGAGGAGGCGCAGAAGCTCAGCCGAAGCGAGCCCGATCTTGGGAAGCGGATGTCCGACTACGCGGTCATCGTCGAGAAGGCCGCCGAGTACTGCCACCATCTCTCCGAGAACTGGAGGACGGCCTCCAAGAAGACGGCCGAGTTCACCCTGGTGGACGTGGTCGCCGTCGCCCAGGAGGTGCGCAACGTCATCTTCTTCGGAAGTCCCGCCGTGGTCGTCAGCGGCAGGCCCGACGCCTGGATCAAGGGGTCGAAGTACGAGATCATGCGGATTTTCCAGAACCTCTTTAAGAATTCCCTGGAGGCCGGGGCCACGCGGGTTTCAGCCGATTTCGGGACGAAGGCCGGAAAGCTTGCCGTCACCGTGAGCGACGACGGCCCGGGAATGGACGAGGAGCGCATCCACCTGGTCATGCACGGGGGGTTCACAAGCAAGGAGAACGGAACCGGGCTAGGCCTTAGCATCTGCCGGCACCTTGCGGGAGCCCACGGCGGGTCCTTCTCGATCGAGTCAAAGCCGGGAGCGGGCACCAAGATCCACCTGACGTTCCCGGAGGCGATCAGGACATGAGCAAAGGGTCGCGCGAGATCCGGGCGTGGGCTTTGCCAAAGTGACTGAGGGGACAGCATGCACCTGGCCATCCCGGTTTGGATCTTGGGCTGAACGCGCGCCGGACTCGAAGGCGCTCTGCAGGACGGCGCGAGAGGTTCCCTGGAGGCTAAGGCCCCCGACGGTGGCTGACGTGGCGAGTGTGATCCGCGCCGCCTCGGAGAACGCCACGCCACTTTGGCCAATAAGCAGGGGATGCAACTGGGGGTACGGCTCGCACCTGCCGGTTCGTAACGGGTCGGTGATCCTAGACCTGGGCGGGCTCTGCGCCATCGGGGACCTCGACCGCGACTCGCTGAGCGTGCGGATCGAGCCCGGGGTCACCCAGGGAGCCCTTCATGAGTTCCTGAAGGCGAACGCACCCGACCTAGCCTTCAATGTGACGGGTGCCGGCCTGGAAACGAGCGTCCTTGGAAACGCCCTCGAGAGGGGCATCGGCTACAACGGTGAGAAGGACCGCGACCTTTATGCCCTGGAGGTTCTGCTGCCCGACGGCACCTCGGTGGGTCCCGTGGCCGGCCTGCACCACAAGGCCCGTGCGCTGCCGGCGGGCCTCGCGACGGACTCCCTGTTCTTCCAGAGCAATTTCGGTGTCGTCGTGGGCGCAAGGCTCCGGCTCAGGCTGCGCCAGGAGGCCGAGGATGCGATCGTGATCCAGGGGCCCTTCGACGCGGTGATCCGCACCCTTAAGGAATCCTACGGCCAACAGGTCATCACCAACCCCACGCACGTGGCGGAACCCGGCCGAACCAAGCGCCTCGGATTCGGCCTCCTTCGGATGCTTTGGGGGCGAAACCCCACCGGCGAGGAGATCGCACGCTGCTTTCCCGAGCAGAATTCGTACAACGGGATTGTCGCGATTTACGGACGGAGAAGGGTCGTGAACGCTGCGTGGCGCGAAATGAAAAGGTTCGCTCTTCCCGGGGTGACGCTCCGCCGGGGCAACGTCCGCTCACTTGAAACCGCTGCGACCTGGCTCGGCAGGCTGGGGGCCAGGAGCCAGCAGACTCGGCTGCGCGCGCTCCGTCCGATCCTAGGCCTCACCCTCGGCGAGCCGAGCGATGCGGGGCTTGCGTCCCTAGATGGCTACGAGGGCGGCAACCCCGACCATGCGACAAGCGGGGCGATTTACGGGAACGCGGTGTCCACGGTCAGCCCTGAGAATGCCCGGAGGGCGGGGGCAATCGTGAAGAGCCGCTGGCAGGATTCCGCGTTCACCTGGATCATCGTGGACAGCAGGTGCATGTTGACGATCTACACGCTTCACTTCGCCGACCACGAGGCGGTTGCCGTTCACGACGCCAACCGGCTGATCGTGGATGACCTAAGGGCAGCGGGGTTTCCTCAGTACCGCCTGGATGTCGACTCCGTCCACGCTAAGGGGGCAGAGGGCATTGTCGGGCGGATCAAGGCCGCCTTTGATCCGGTTGGCATCATGGCGCCCGGGCGCTACGAATCGTGATGCGCCGAAGAGTCAAAATCACGGGTCTGGGTCCGGTCACTCCAGCCGGAATCGGCAAGGAGGAATTCTTCGAAGGGATCAACGAATCCATGAGCCGGGTTTTCGAGATCACCCGCTACGACGGGAAAGGGGGTCCCTACGTCGCGGCGGAGATCCGCGACTTCGAACTCTCAGAGTGGGTTCCGGGAAGCCGCAACCCGAAGCGGATCCCCAGGCAGACCCAGTTCGCTCTCGCCGGAACCATGCTTGCCCTCAAGGACGCCGGACTTTCGTTTGAAGAGCTGTCGCGCATGGACCCCGTGGTGGTCAACGGGAGCGCCCTCCAGGACCCCGAGATTTCCCAGCGGACGTACACGCTTGTGGCCACAAAGGGTCCCCGCTACGCCGTTCCCGCGGCCATCTTCGATGCCGGACCAAGTTCCACGACCAACGCCGTGGCGAAACTCATAGGCACCCAATGCCGGACGATGGCGCTTAACAGCGCGTGCTGCGCCGGCCTCGATGCAATCGGGCACGGTGCCGAGATGATAGCCACGGGCCAGACCGACGTGGCCTTGTGCTGCGGTACCGAAGCGCCGCTATTCAATCAGCCGCTGCTGGAGCTGACGATGGCTAAACTCTCTCCAAGAAATACCCGCGTCCCTCATGAAATGGGCCGCCCGTTCGACCTCTGGCGCAATACCGGTGTGATCGGGGAGGGTGCCTGTGTCGTGCTTCTTGAATCCGAATCCAGCCCAAGGCCGGCCTACGCCTGGGTTGGGGGCTACGCCTATGGAAACGACGACGAGGGCGTCCCAGGCAATGGCCTAACCGAAACGATCAAGATGGCCCTAGCCAATGCAAACTGCCTGCCTTCCTCAGTCGACTATGTGAACGCGTGGGGGCCTGGGCACGCCGAGATAGATCGCGTCGAGGCGGATTGCCTCTTCCGAGCGTTTGGCGACCGGATGCGGAGAATACCGGTCACATCTCTAAAGGGAGCGATTGGAAACCCATTGGCGGCTGCAGGTAGCATCCAGGCTTGCAGCACGGCACTCTCGCTGCACACCGGAAGAATTCCCCCGACAGTGAATTGGGAAACGCCGGACCCGGAGTGCCCGCTCAACCTGAGCAGAGAGTTCAGGGACATCGGATGTTCGGTGGCCCTCATCAATTCGCACGGACTTTGCGGGACGAATGCCTCGTTGATCATGTTCAGGGAATGAACCCGGCCAACCTAGCCGCCTTCTTCGTGAGCCTTGGAGTGGGCTTCGGCGTGCTTTATGCGAACCCGAAACGCTCAATAAACCGAGCGTTCCTCATCCTCTCGGTGAACGTTGCGGCATGGGTTTTAAGCCTGGCTTGGCTAACGGCGGTACCCGAGATTCCGAACCCGGTGCTCTGGATCCGCATCGCCAGCGCGATTGCGACCACCATCCCCCTCTGCCTCTGGGTCATCAAGGAATGCGCCAAGGGGGCTAGTCTTGAGTGGAAGAGCCTGACGGGCGGTTGGCCCTGGCTCATCGTCGGTCTGGGGATGGCGGTCCTCTGTTTCTCGCATTATTTCATCCCCTTCGAGTCGACCCGCGAGCACCCGATGCGTGGTATTGGTTGGACCGTTTATGCTGCAGTTAACGCAGGGAGCTACGTAGTGCTTCTCGTTGAGGCTGTGGCTAGCGTGCGCTCCACAACCGGGATTCAGAAGGTCGAGATTCAGACGCTGCTCTTCGGGGGCACGGCCTCAGGGTTCACAGGAGTCACGCTAATGGTACTTGGAACTGTGCTGGGTATCCCGGCGCTTTCCCGGTCTATCCCCATGCTGATCGTGGTGTTTTACTCGCTCACCGCGTGGGCAATCACGACCCAGAAGATCTTTGATGCGCGCCACTTGTTTCACTCTGTGACCCAGTTCGCCGTGTCCATGGCAATCGTGGCGCTCATCATCGCGGCCGCCTACACGGTACCGGCATATCAAGTGCCCAGGACGCTGCTTATTATCCTCAGCGCGACCCTGATCACCCTGATTTTTAACCAGTTCAACCGCCGCCTTCTGAGGGCCTCGCTCGCCGGCGCCGATGGCGACGGCCAAGGGGTTCGGTCCGCGATCCTGTCAGCTGGCCGCGACGAGTTCGACCGAGACGTGCTGATACGCCGATTCGCCTCAATCTTGGAGGGTTGGTCGCGCGCCGAGAAGGTTCATTTTCTAATGCTCAACAAGGAGCAATATTCTTCGGGGGAGATGAGGCTGCCTTGCGGGACGCCGGGTGCCATCGAACTCCTTAACGTCACTTGGGCGACTCCCGAAAGCCTGCTGCGCCAACGTGAGGCCGGCGGACGCCTCGAACTGGCGAGTTTTATCACGGAGAACCACCTCGGCCTGCTGGTATGTCCCACAAGTGACGATGGGACCCCGGCATTCGTCCTGGCAATCGGTGTTCGTAAGGACCGGAGCCCCTTCAACTGGTCGGAGGTCAAGCTAGTGCAAGAATGGGCGACCATCATAGAGAACACACTCTCGCGTATAAGTCTGACCCAACAGGCGCGCGAGTCGGAGCAGCTGCGGACCGCCGGTCTCCTCGGCGCGAGCCTCGCCCACGAGATCCGCAACCCTTTAGTGACGCTTAAGACCATAGCTCAGTCGGCCAAAGCCCGCTACAATGACCCTGAGTTCCGCCGGCTCCTAATTGAGCTCGTCCCTGCAGAGATTGAGCGAATAGAGGGGCTGGTTAGCGGCCTAATGGATCTCGGCCGGCCGCAGTACCCCCATTTTGAGGTCGTAGGGCTCAACGAGGTAGTGGAGACGAGCGTGAAGCTCGTCCGCCCCAAGGCCCAGGACGAGGCGGTTATCCTCACATGTGAACTCTCTGCATCGCCCGACGAGATAAAGGGAGACAGGGCTTCGATACGTCAAATCATCCTCAATCTGGTGATGAATGCCATACAGGCGGTCACCGAGGTCGGCGGGCGGCGGGAGGTTATCGTTAGGACTGCCAATGTGGAGAGTGGCATAACTTTGGAGGTTTCCGACAACGGCCCCGGCATGCCGGAGGACATGAGGGACCGGCTATTTCAGCCTTTCACGACTAGCAACAAAACGAGCGGGATGGGGTTGGGACTCGCTATCACAGCGGATCTTGTAAAACTTCACCACGGCCAAATAATCTTGGTCCAGGGGACTAATGCGGGCACAACGTTCCGTGTAACCCTTCCATGTCAGCAACCTTCATACTAACGACACAGGACCCCGAGCTCGCGTCTGATTGGGCGCGCCAGCTCCCGGTACCGCCGCTTGCCGTTGGTCAAGGTGACCCTCTTTCGCGAGAACTTCTAAGACCGGGGGCCCGGGTCTGGATAAGGGACGTTCGCGACCCAAATTCGCTGAGTCCGGCCCACTCCGACACAGTGATGATCCTTGTCGGTGAGCCGCGGAGTCTGCCATTCGAGGAGGCCAAGGTGTTGCGCTCGAATACCTACTGCCTGTCGTACGAGGAGAGTCGGACCCAGCTTGGACGAATCGCCACGGTCGCGGCGGAACTCGCCCAGAGCCGGGCCGTCGTTTCGGTCCTCCAGGAGCGCCCGAGGCGCGTCGACCAGGCGACGTCCGACCCCTTTGACACAGTCCGCCGGGGAGGCGACGACCTCGAGTTCCTCGCCGCAGCGATCGACCACCTCGACGACAGGTCCCGGATCATGGATGAGTTCAGGCGCGGAGTCCGCTCAAGGATCCGCTCGAGCCGGGTCGCGGTCTTCCTTCGCGAGGGCAAGCGCTACGTTGCCGAGACCGAGGGTTGGGAGTGCTCGCCCGGCCACGACCTCGTCCGCTGGCTCCAGGAGCACGCAGCGATCGTCGACTCCGCGACCCTAGATACCGTCGAGAATCCGGCTACCGAGGCCGCCATCCGCCAGAAGCTCGGCGAATGGAACTCGCGCCTGCTGGTGCCCGTCGAGGTGCACGGCTCGCTGGAGGGCTGGGTGGTCTTCGGGCCCAGGGCAGACGGACGGTCCTACTCCTCAGCGGACCGCGACGACGCGCTGATGATGGTGAGGCTCTTCTCCCGCCTCCTTGGCCAGCACAGGCGCCTCGAGAAGGCCAACGTCGTCCAGAAGGATGTGGCCCTCCTGCAGAAATTCGGCCCAAAGTTCTGCGTGATCGGCGCCTCCGGCAAGACCGACGAGGCCCTGCCCGTGGAGGCGCGCGACATGGCCGCAACGGCCCTGCGCGAAGGCCGCCGGATCGAGCGGGAATACGGCCGCATCCGGGTGGCGGCTGGCCCCATACCGGGAGCGGGCTGCTGGGTCTGGTGGGACGAGTCGGCGATGACCGCCGAATCCACCGCCCAGAAGCGCGAGGCGGAGCGCCACCAGATGCTCCACGACCTGGGCATCATGATCTCGCACGAGCTGGCCAACGCCATGTTCTCGGTGAGCACCTATTTCCAGCACCTCAGGAGGCAGCAGGCGCCCGAGGAGGCCGTCCACCCGCTGATCGACAGGGTGGGCAAGGACATGGAGCGGATGAAGGCGATGCCGCATCTGCTCAGCACGCTCTTCGAGATGTCGAAGCAGCCGACGAGCCAGGTGGACATGAAGCGGGTCGTCCAGTCCGTCGCCAAGGAGGTCGGAGGCGCCGCAAATGTACCGGATTCCGGTCCGGTCATCTGGGGCCACGAGAAGAACCTCCACGATGCGCTGCTCTGGCTCTGCCGCGAGATCCTGGAGACCAAGGACACGATGGAGCCCATCACCCGGGATGCGAAGATCACGATCTCGCTCCAGCAGAGGCGGCGCGGCGACGAGTCCATCTGCCTGGTGACGATCGCCTACCCGGGACTGAGGATGGACCAGATCAAGGTCGGGGAGGCCACCACGACGGAAGAGTATCCGACGGTGCCGGTGTACCTAGCGCGCGAGGTGATCCGCTTCCATTTCGGGACCATCCACGTTGGCCAGGGCCTGGATGGACCCGAGCTCATGATCGCGCTTAAGTCACGCCGGCTCAGCGTGATCGCGGAGGTCGCTGGCCCGGCCAAGAAGCAGGCCTCCGCCGATTCTGCGAACCCCTTCGGAACACCGCGCGGCTCCGCATCCACTGACCCGGAGGAGTTCCCCGCCTCGGCATGAGCGGTGCCCAAGACGTCTGGGCGTCGGCCGTCGCGTCGTGGGCGATGGCGCAGCCCGACATCACGGCCCTGGTTCAGATTGGCTCGAGAGTCCAGGAGGGCGGCCGCGCCGACGAGTGGTCCGACTTCGACTACCACCTGGTCACGACGAGACCCCAAAGGTACAGGGACGGCTCTTTCGCCAGAACGATCGCACCCTGCTGGGTGAGCGGCGTGCAGCTGGCCTTCGGCAGAGCCGTCAAGGTCTCGGCGGTCTACGAGGGGGCGCTAGAGGCCGACTTTGTAGTCCTGAGTGACCTGGAGGTAAGGGTGGCGACGGCTGCCATGGGTCTTCCGGGAACGCGCTGGCTCTGGCCCGGGCCCCTTCGGCGCGGCGTCGACAGCTTCAGGATCGTGGCGGCGCCGGGTTGGAGGGTGATCAAGGGCGGGGACGCCTGGAAGAGGCGGTACGCGCGGGTGACCCCTCTTAGGATCGAGCTGACCGAGGAGGAGTTCCGGGTACTCTGCGGGGAGTTCTGGACCCAGCTGGTGTGGGCCGCGAAGAAGGCGGCCCGCGGGGAGTACCGGGCAAGCCAGAGGGCGCTCCATGTCCACCTATTGGAGAACTGCATGCGCCTTCTCCAGGAGGAGGCCCTCCTGACGGGAAGGGGCGCCTTCCCGCTCTCCAGGAGGGCCGAGGGCTGGCTCACGAGGGCCCAGGCCGAGGGGACGGGTTTCACCTCGGCCCCGGACGCGCAAACCCTTTTTCGGGCCCTCGAGGCTGTGGGCGGGGCGTTTGAGACCTCCGCCACAGAGGTTGCCCGGCTCAAGGGCTGGCGGGCCGATACCCCCGCACAGGTCCGCCCCTGGCTGAGCGCCCTAAGCCTCAGCTCGACTGGAAAAGCTCGGCAATAACGTCCTCCAAGGGGACGTCCTCGATCGTGATGTCATCGACCGGGCCGGTGGCCAGGACCTCCTGGGCCACGGCCACGACGTCGTCGCTGGAGACCCTCAGGGTGAACGAGCCGTCGTCGTCCCGCTTGGTCTCGCCGTACTTGGATTTCCAGGTATTGTCGAAGGTCGCGTCCTTGGGGATGAAGCGGACGATCTTCTTGCGGCTGCCGGAGCCCGCCTCAAGCCGGTCGAGTGCGCCGTCGTAGATCTTGCGCCCCTTGTGGATCACGATCACGCGCTCGCAGAGCTCTTTGATGTCGGCCATGTAGTGGCTCGTGAGGATGATCGTGACCTTGTGGCGCTTGTTGTAGTCGCGAAGGAAAAGGCGGACCGCCCGCTGCGAGACCACGTCCAGTCCGATCGTCGGCTCATCGAGGAAGAGGACCTTCGGGCGGTGGATAAGAGCCGCGATCAACTCCATCTTCATGCGCTCGCCGAGCGAGAGCTCCCTGACCATGACGTTGAGCTTCTCTGACACGCCGAGCAGCGTCACCAGCTCGTCCAGGTTTTTCTTGTAGTCGTCCGCGGGCAGCCCGTAGATGGCCCTCAGGAGAGCGAATGACTCAATCGCGGGGAGATCCCACCAGAGCTGGTTCTTCTGGCCGAGGACGAGCGCGAAGATCCTCCTGTAGGCGTTCTCCCGCTTGGTGGGGTCGAAGCCGGCGACACGGGCCGTCCCCGAGGTGGGAAAGATGAGCCCAGAGAGCATCTTCAGCGTGGTTGTCTTCCCCGCGCCGTTGGGCCCCAGGAAGCCCACGAACTCGCCCTCGGCGATCGAGAAGCTCACGTCTTTGGCCGCCGCGGTCTCGTCGTAGGTCCGGTTGAAAAGGCCCTTAACGCCGCCCCAGAAGCCGGGCTGCTTCTTGTAGGTGCGGAAAACTCGGGTCAGGTTCTGGACTTCGATCATCGGCGCCATGAAGGAAGCACAATATCCCGCCTAGATCGACCCCAGCTTCGAGAAATCGAGCACCGTGTGGCTGATGAACCCGGCTTCCAGCGCCGACCGGTCGGTGAGGGGGGACTCCGGCGAGGTGTCCTCGCCGAGCTTGAACACGAGCTGGTGCGCCCCGTTCTCGGGCTGCGGGCTGAAAAGGCCGGGTAGCATGACCCGGGCAGGTATCGTGCGGCGAACCTCCGCCTGATCGGAGCACGGGTACGGGAAGTTCAGGTTGTGGACGATGAAGCTGCGGCACGGGGTATTGGCGGCGAGGGCGGGCGCCAGGCGCGCGGCGTGGCGGGCGCTCGAGCGCAGGATGTCCAGGAGCGCCTGGTCGGGGCTACCCGGGTCGTCCTTCATCCTCTCGTAGACTGCGACGTCTAGGCTCTGGGAGACGGCGATGCCCGGCAGACCGTGGAGGGCGCCCTCGCAGGCGCCCGCGACCGTCCCGCTCCCCAGGATGAACCCGAGGCTGGCGTTAAGGCCCACGTTTATGCCGCTGATCACGGCCTCCGGCTTCTCAGGCAGGAGGTGGTCGATGCCGATGTTGACGCAGTCGCTCGGGGTCCCGTCGACAGCCCAGGCCGGGCAGCCGAGCCCCAGGTCCACGGCCTCCGACCTTACCGGCCGGTGCCGCGACTTGGAGGCGCCCGTCCAGCTCTGCTCGAGCTTTGGGGCGACAACGAATACCTTGTGGTCCGCGGCGATGAGCGCGCGGACCAGCTCGTGCAGGAAGACGCAGCCGATGCCGTCGTCGTTCGTGACTAGGAGCCTCACCCGTTAGGACTGGGGGGCCTCGGCGGCGGGAGCTGCCTCGCC